>JAUNCR010000005.1 GCA_030526505.1 Spirochaetales bacterium | reverse complement strand
CTTATTTGTGCCACTTCCTGCACCACCTGCTCTACCAGCAATTGCACCTAATGTAGTATCAACAACTAAACTTGCAGCATCAAAGTTTTTTTGTTTTCCATCATATATATCAATTGCTTGATTTCCAGTATTTTGTGCAGCGCTTATAGCAGCATTTCCAACTACTTGACCAACCAATCCAACTCCAGTGCCAGCCAATGCACCACCTAATGCTCCTCCAACAGCAGCAATCCCAACTTTTCGCATATCCAAAGAATCTAAATTTTTCCCCTGTATTGCAACTTGATTAAATATCTCACACCCAGCACCAACGGCTGCACCAATGCCAGCTCCTATAGCTATATTCAGAAACTTCCCATCCGGGTCCGTATACTTCACCGGATTGTTGCCGGCGTAGTGGTACAAATTAAAATTGATGTGGTTATAGGCTCCGCCCATGCCAGGCAGGCTTCCAGCATCCTTTGAATTCCCCTTTCCGGCTGCAGGGATGTATTCCCCAAGCGCCGGGTCCGTGCTTATCCATGTGGAGTACTTTGGGTCCAGGTATCGTGCCCCGTAGTAGTAGAGTCCGGTCTCCTCATCCTTTTCCTTGGCGCTGAACTTGTACGGCAGGTATTCAAGCCCCCTGTTGTCTGTACGCTCTATCCAGGTTTCTCCGTATGGCGTGTATTCTATGCGCTGGTATTCATCCCCCTTGTAGTCGGTGATCATGGATGCAGATCCAAGATGGTCCGAATGATAGAAGTACTGCTGCACCTCTTCTGCATCCGCCCATACATCGTTGGCCATACGCAGCTTGGTGACGATTCTTGTTTCTCCAAGGTACACGTTCTTTGCATACTGTCCGCCGTGAATGCGGTTTCCAGCATCCGTATGAAGCGTCCACATCCTGTTGAAATACAGGGTTTCGCCCGATGCTGTGTACTTGTTCGTGCGTTCTCCGCCCTCACTGTAAATATAAGATGTGGTGTAGTTTGCGTCAACACTGGATACAAGCCTGTTGCGTTCATCCCAGCCGTAGACCCTCTTGTAATGAGATTTAAGTTTATTTACATCCCCGCTGTCATCGCGGAACAAAGCCCACCCGTAATCCGTTGAATACACATCATCCGATTCTCGATTGATTCTATAGTATGAGTCATCCTCTTCCCCGTCAAAACCACCGTCCTGCTCACATATTATGTTTCCGCATGAATCATACTTATACCAGCGGTCTCCTGCCCTTACACGGCGGTGCGAATAGTTTTCTTCGTCATATTCAAAATCCAGCTCATAATTGAGGTCATCGCCAAGTTTCTGCCATGGAGTGGTTTTTTCACTGCTTGTCTTGGACATCATATTACCAAATCCATGTGGATCAAATGCAAAATCCTGGGTGTAAGTTGATTCCACCACAAGGAGATGGTCTGGTGTATACGAAGATTCTCCATGTGCCCTAACAAGCTGGTAAAGGCCGTCATAGCTGTAGTTCTGGGATGTGCAGTAGTTGCCGCTTGTCCCGTCCATACAGTTGTTTTTGTATTCAAGTACATTTCCGACCGGGTCAAACTTGTACTCTATGTTCTGATAAGGCCTCAATGGGTTTCCATTTATATCGTCCTTGCTTGTTTTTATCGTTTCAAGCCAGCGGCGTGCAGGGTCATAGGAATAGTCCGTGTGGGTGCCGTTGCCATATTCTATCCTTGTCCTCTGCCCGTACTGGTCATATAGTATGCCTGTTACATATTTGAATTCTGTGCCCCAATGCATACCCGTTACACTTTTTACCTGACCGCCGTTGTCATAGCCATATGTTATGACTTCCTCGTCCGGATACTTGATCCACTGCATGCGGCCCAGGTAATCGGAACAGTACTCCATTTCAGAGTCCATTGTTTCGCCAAGCCCATTAAGGTGAGTTTCAAGTGTCCTTGTTTCCTTTGTAACTTCGCCAAGCCTGCCGTATTTGTAACTGATTTTTCCCGAAGCATCTTCAGTGCAAAGAATTTTTCCTGCTGCCCCGGAAGTTTTGTCCGAAGCACGGCCATACGTATGTACGGTATCCCTGGTGTCAGGATAGCAAATTCTTACAAGGCGGTTAAGCCCGTCATATTCATAGGTTATCTGCTTGTGATTTTCCCTGAGTACGCTGTTGTTTTCCCTAACAAGGTTAGAGCAGGCATCATAGAAGAATTCCTGGCGCCCGCTGTCTGAGCTTTCTATTGCCGTCCTTCTTCCAAGAATGTCGTATTCAACTGTAACCGGATGTTCCTTTGCTTTTCCGTCCATGTTTTCAACAGGGACAGAGGTTGCAAGGATCATTTCACCCATTTCGTTGTATTCGTACCTTGCCTTTGCAAGCTGTTTTCCGTCCTGATCTTCCCTTTCGGCAAAGACAATGTTTCCCCTGCTGTCGCATTTCTGAACCGACATGTTTCCCAGAGGGTCCGTTGACCTTGAAACGAGGAGCCCGCTGATTATTGAGAAAGAATTTGTCTGTGTGGAACCGTCCGGAAGTATTGTCTTAATCTGGCGGTCCCTGTCGTCGTATTCATATTTCGTGGTAAGTTCCGACATTTTTGGTGCCGACGAAAGGAGATCCTCCATGCTGCCAAGGATGAAGTCCGTCATGCCTTCCTGTATTGTCCTTCCCTTCTCGTCATAGGTTACGGCACCGCTCACGTTCCAGCCATCCTCTCCGTTGACGCATCCTGTCTTGGCGCTTCGAACTGCGCGTCCGAGTCCATCAATCTGAACCACTGTCTGAATTACAGAATGGTCTTCCGGGTCAAAGGTTACCTTGTTGCTTGTAACCGCATGCCAGAGGGCACGGTGGCCATACTCGTCCTTTCCGCACGAATTGTTGTACTCATAGCGTACTGCAGGAACATCTCCGTCATAACCTGTTCTGATTTCGGTTATACGCTGCCATCCGTCATACCTGTATTCCATGGTGTTGCCGTTGCAGTCAGTCTCGGATGTCTTTGTCTGTGTTGCAGGGTCATAGAGTATTGTGCCGGCATATTCGTCCGTGTCGTTTCCTTTCTGCTTTACTTCAGTAACAAAGGAATGAACGTCCAGGTCGTAAGCGTATGAGAGTGTTGCCCCGCGGCTGTCGGTTACACTCTCAATGTTACCGTAGCCATCGTATTTGAATGTGTTGGTTGAGTAGCCGCTTTCAGAATAATACTGGCTCAATTCAACCAGCTGACCCTTGCCGTCGTATTTTCCTGAACGGTGGCGGAGGAGATTGTTTTTCCTTAGGTCTGAATAGACGCGGATATCTTCCGGAAGTCCTGTTATGTAGTCTTCCTCATCAGGAATCTTGTAGTCAATTTCGCAAACAAGTTTTTTTCCGTCCCCAAAGTCCTGAATGAGTCCGGTACAGTTTCCATAACCATATTTTTTCTCGTCAAAATCATATGCGTAGGTTGTTGAAGTATGAATGCAGTTATCTTCACCAGCCGGTTCCTCATAGGTCCAGCTTTCCTCCACCCTAGGCATTGCATAAGGCGAAGCGCAGATTTCAGTTACCGAACGCGAAAGCTTGCTGCCGACTATATCTTTGACTGCTGATCCATAAACCATGCTTTCCCTAAGCATTCCCTTGCTGTAATATGAACCTTCGAAAAGACCGGTGGCTTCATTTACAGTACCCATGTAATATGCGTCTTTTTGAGTTGTGTATAATGGATCTTTCTTATCCACGTCTTCCTTTGCATAGCCAGTGAAAGTTTTTGTGGTCACGCTGTCATAGCCGTAGAATTCCTTTTCGTTTCTGTCGTACCATCCCTCTCCATATTCATAGAGGGTCACGAGGGAATGACTGCCGTGATCAATATTTTTAACCGATTTTCCACAGCCGTCATTTACGGTAACGCTGCTCATTACATACTTGAAATTTGGATTATCCACGGTACCAGCTTTTTCAGCATATCCGATCTCCATGTGTCCGCCCTGTGGCATGTCTATGCGGTTGAGCTTTCCGTAGAGTCCGCTTATGTTGCGCTTCCAGTAGGTTCCGACTCCTGGTACTCGGAGCACATGGTCTGCGAGACCGTCGCCGTCAAGGTCCATCATGCGCACTGATGTTCCGTTAATTGTTGTTGAGGCGTTGGCTCCAGCTCCCCCGGAAACAGTGATGTTGATTGTTCCTACATATATAGTAGGAATGATATCGATTCCAATGTTTACATTGGCACCTGCACTGCCGCTGAATCCAATTGTTGTGGAACTGCTCCAGTCAAGGGAATTAGTATATTTTTCAGCAAAGCATCCGAAAGGATTCACGGAAACTACTGCAAGGGATTTGCTTACTGTTGCACCTACAACCGGGATGTCGCTTACGAATCCAAGGTCATAACCTTTGCTGTCCGTATTATTAAGGAATTTTTCGATATTGCCCTTTACATAGTTACTCCAGTCCGGAAGCGCAATGGCATCGCCTGCCACAAATGAGTTTCCTGTGTTGTACTTAACCGTTATGGCTTTACCACCCGGAGACATCTCAAGTACATCCTGAAGTCCGTCGCCGTTGATGTCCATCATGAGCTTATCAGTATTGTTTGACGAGAAGCTGTATGAAAGTCCGATGTTCGCATTGGCACCACAGCTAAGGGAATTTGCCTGGGCAAGGTTACCTCCGGTACCAAGCGAAAAGTTCATTCCGACAGTCTTGCTTTCCCCTGCAGAACTGCTAGTATTCCCAAAAATGGTAAACAGCCCTGGTACGAAATCAAAGGATGCACCTTTGTTTATTTTGTATGTTCCATTAGCAAAATAATCGCAGAGACCGTCACCGTTGATGTCAATAAAGCTTTCAGACTGATAGTTATCTCCTGATGAATAGGTTATTCCGCCGGATGGTGTCGGACTGGATTTCTGTTCCGGTCTTTGAGTCATGCGCTTGAAACCTACAGGGGTAATGCTGATGTTTCCGCCTGGGCTCACTGACCCTCCGTAAACATTTACTTTAGAGTGGCTGTTTCCAAGGACATTAATTCCACCAAGCAAAGCCATTCTGTCATAGGTCACCTTGTCGCCATCAATTCCGGAACTCAATACGGCCGTTATACCAGAGTTTTCGCCAATCACCTGCATGATGTCCGGAATTCCGTCACCGTTGATGTCCTGGTATGCCTGCTTTACATATGAGTCAGATGTGTTTTCACCTGCCGACAATGAACCGCTTGCTCCTCCTTCAATTATCCTTGGCAGTTTATCCTTTGCCTCGTCTAAAATCTTTGCACCTTCAACAACTCCTTCTGCAGTTCCGCCAAAACCCATCGATAAATTCGGTGTCTTGTCGGTTCCTTCCGTATAGGTCTTGCGAATGGTAGGGATTACAAGATTTGAGTATTCATTCTGAACAACGTTCTTTCCATTACCCGGCTTTCCAATTCCCTCTATTTCGTAGTAGGTGTTTCCTCCCGCACGGTCTGCATGGATAACGTCACCGTAAATGAACGGCATGTAGTATTCAGTTACTGGTGTCTTCTTGCCTTTATCATCTTTTACAAGCTTTGTGGTTACAGCCACGATACCCAAGAGAGATTTTTCAAAATCAACGTGATATGAAACGGCATTGTTCTTTAGGTCTTTAAGCTCTTTAACCTGGTAAGAATTCTCCTTTGTTTCAGGCAGGGAGAAATGAACATCTGTTTCAGACTCACTTCTTTTAGGATCGTCTACATTCTGAGCCTTCTTGTTTGCCTTTGCTTTATTGAATTCATCCTCACTCATTCCTTCAGTTTCTGTGACAAGGCTTCTAAGGTCTTTTACAGAGAAAGGATACTTTTCCGTAAACACACCGTTTATATCTTCCTGCCAAACGCTCTTCCAGATTCCGTAGAACCATCCGTTGTTTCCGCCATAGAGGAATTCGTCGTTGTTTATGAAGATGTCTGCCTTGCCCTCATAGGTATTTTCACCTTCTTTTTCGACAGTATCATAAGAATAAACTGAATGTCTTCCGCTTCTGTCCCCAATATCAAAATCCGATTTACTGTTCCAAACTGTTTTTTCAATGGTGAACTTTTTTGTACGGAAGGTAATTCCATCAGAGGCATCCCCGTCAAGCTGAAGCATCGAGTAGGTGCCGTTCAAATTACTGTCGTTTGCAAGGGAATAGAGGTGCTCGTTGTTGTAGCCGATACTGCTGCTTATCTTTCCTATTTTTGACAGATTGAACTTCCTGCACTTTCCAACCAGCAATTCATTCAAGCGGCAGTATTCCTTATATATTCTTTCCAGTTCGGCTTCAACAAGTTCCGTGAACTTATTAAAGTCTTCAGTATTGTTAAGGTCTAATTTAGTGTTTTCATCCTTTACCTTTTTTTCTGCTTCTTCTTTGTGATAACTGTATACTTCATCCTTAGTCTTCAATGTCTTCCAGTAATCCTTAATCAGGAAATTACCTGCTGACTTCTCTTCATAGAAAGGGAAGTCTTTGTTCATTAGCACATTTTTCTTATACTCATCAAGTATTTTCTGCGCATTGACATAATCGGGACTATCCTTCATTGAGTAATAGTAATAGTCAAGGACTTCCTGTGACTCCTCAGATTCTTCAACTTCTGCCTTCTTATACTTTGCCTTCTTTTCCCCATACAGGTTCATTGTAAGCTGAACTTTTGCATTTCCGGAAATACCGGCCTTTTCAAACATGGCATCAAGGTCTGCTTCCTTCACTTCCTTTTCTTTGGACCACTTCCAGAAGCTGTCGTAAACATTTGTGTATGCAACGGTAAAATCATCCATAATCAGCTTGAATTCCTGTGAATTCATGTTGACCGCCCTGTATGAAATGCCGTCAAGTTCAAATCTTATTTTGCTTTCTTCATTTTTTTTCTCATCAAGGTTTGATTCAAGATCAAGCTTAAAACTTTCACTTCCATCATATAAGTATGGATTTATAACCTTGACTTCCGAAATTTCATTATCTTTTTTATCATCGATGGTGCATTCAATCTTCCCGTCGGTTGCGTTATAGAATACAGGAACCTTGTTTCCATCCTTTTCAGCATAGCCTATGTTGTACTTGGCCTTTCCGTTTTCAACGAAGCCGGTGCCAGGAATATTTATATCTCTTATAGTTTCCGGAACTATATATGCGGCGGAATTTCCATAGTATATAGAATTTTCAGCAAGATGAAGGACTGTTCCTTCTACACGGTATTTGCCAAGCGTTTTCTGCTTGAGTTCATTTGAAAGAGGATATTCACTTGAGAATTTCAGGGCGTCATCAATCTTTTCAAAATCCTTGAGCAGGAACATTCCATCCGAAACCCTGCGTACAAACTGAGATGCAAAAGTCCTGTAGTATTCAACAGCTTCCTTTTCTTCAGCAGGTGCGGATTCCTTTATTTCTTCTTCATATGTTTTGAATTCATCCTCTGTGAATGCTCCCGGTATAAAGTATCCTGTCTTTACAAGGCAGTCGTAGATTGCATTTGCATTCGTCCCAGCCTTCCATTTGTCGGAGTATTTTATTTTTACAGTATAATCATGGCCTGTTTCGTAGGACTTTTCAGAATATTCAACATTGTACATGCCCATCAGAAGAGGATTCGGAAGGGATTTTTTGAAATCTTCTACACACTTCTTTTCATAATCATATATGTTTGTTGTACTACTCTTAGAATACTCCTTGTCTGCCTTAACGTTTTTCTGTACAAATACAGGCAGAGGATAACCTTTCTTAAGAGCCTTTGCCTTTGAATATTCAATATTTACATTCCATTCTGCATCACTGTTTTTTGGTTCATTTCCAGGATCAGAAACGAAGTAGAAATCTACATCGCTGTCTACAGGATAGTTTGTTTTGCAGGCATCATGTTTATCAGTTCCCTTTTCAAGGAAAAGATCTGAATCCTTTGACGCATTGCCTATGAAGGTCATTGCGTTTACAGGATTTTTTGAACCAGATGTAATTCCATTCATTTTTTCATGAACCGTAATGACACCTTCGTAAGGGGACTTCCACATCCTGAATGGATTCTGAACATAATATGTGCTGTAGTAGTTATTCCTGTCATCCAGGGAACTTTCCTGGGATACATCTTTTACATCAACAAGAGTAGCTATATATGCTTTGGAGAACTTAAGGTTCCCTTCATTTTTGAGATAGTAATCTTTTCCTGTTTCAACAATATCTACAAGGCCATCCCTGTCCATGTCCATGAACGAACACATTACCGTTGAAGAAGTTTTCTGATATACCTCTGAATATCCGCCGCCAATTGATACGCCAACAGTTTTTCCTTTTAATCCCACTCCGCCGTATACATTCCAGCCTGTTGTTGAAGTTGTGTTTTCTTCATGATCCAGGTCTCCAGTAAAGCTGGCGCCACCAACGATGCTAATAGAAACCTCTTTATCAAACCCCTTACCGTTGTTGATGGCCACATGAACAGTATTTCCATCCTGTCTTACTGCGTCAGGTCTTCCATCACCGTTGATGTCCACCATGGAGTCTTCCGTATAGCTTGTTCCAGAGCTTGTAGATCCGCTTGCACCGCCGGTTACTCTTCCGTCAACTACTCTGGTTCCGTAGCCGGCTCCTCCAGAAAAGTTGAAGCTCATACCGGTACTTGTAGAATTTCCTACCTGCAAAGGTTTTCCGCCGTTCCATTCTTCTGCTTCCGCAAAGTAAACTACCTGCCCATTCTCCTTCACCGGTTCATTGTACTCAAATGTATATGAATAGCTTTCTCCGGCATTGTTGCTTACTTCAAGAACTTCCAGCATGTTTTCCTTTGCAAGGCCCTGTGTGTATTTAAATCCATAAGTACGGATTGCTTCCCCATCGTCATAATGGGTAGTGATTCCTGTGAGGAGTTTCTTGCAGGCTACAATGCTCTTTGACCTTGCATCGATGCGGACGTCCTGCCTTGATTCCTTTCCGTCGTTGTCGTAATGGAATACCACGCTGTATTTTCCAGTTTCTTCTTTATAACCCGTATATCTTATTGAAGTAGGATACACATATCCGTCCGTGTTTTTTCCCTGCTTGTCAGAGAATTCGTTGTATCCGTATGTAACTGTGTTGCCGTTAATGTCTATTGTCTTTGACAGGTTCCATGTGAAGATATTTTTTCCGCTTCCAACGCATGATGCGCTGTCCTGTCCGTAAATCCTCTTTGTTCCGTTCTTATCTGTAACTTCCCAATGGTTGTCTGAAAGAATTCTTTCGATGCGACTGAAGGAAGATTCCTTTTTTGGGGCATAGGTTATTATGCCATTTCTGTTTTTCTTTACTTCAAGGATAATTCCGTCAAGCATGTAGGTATCATTGCTGTCATATTTTGGCAGGCCGAATCTTGTATCCGTAGTGATGGAGCTTCCGTAGTTTACGTCAAATCCCTTTCCCATGATTCCGTTGCCGGCCCCTGACGAATAGTTCACCGAAACTGATGGCTGCATTCCGCGGCGTCCAGAAGGGATTGCAAGCTCAAAGCTGAAGGAGGCATCACCCATGTTGCTTGCCTTCGGAGGATTGAACTTTATGAGGTGTCCATCCGGCTTTGCGGCCTCAAGATTTTTGATCGAATTGAGGTTCACATCCACAGGGCTTGCGGACTCTGGCATTGTCAGTGTTGCCGTAATCATGTCTGTAAAATGTGTTGAAAGAGAGCGGACCTTGCTGTGCTTCTGGTCCACTTCAATGCGTTCAAGCTTGATCCAGCTTTGGGCCTGAGTGTCGTAGAAATATGTATAGAGGTCTTCCAGGCTCTGTGGCTTTGCATTTAGTTCAGCAGAGTATGGAAGTGTGATCGTTACATCCTTTTCAAATTTAGTTCCTGCAGGAAGGAACCTGTATCCTCCTGAATGAGGAATTGTATTGTAAAGTGATTCGCCTGTATCCTCTACCTTAAGAAGTCTTGTGATGCTGATCTTTGTGTCTTCCTTCAAGGCTCCCTCAGGAATTTCAATGGAAGCGTCTCCAAGACTTACGACGCCGCCCTTTGCTGCGGAGATAAGGACTTCCGCCTTTTCTTCCTTCACTGTTTTTTCAACAGGAACCTTTTGTTCCTTTGTTCTGCCCAAGGCAAACATTGGAATCGGATTCAGCATTCCGATGTATGAGAACATCACGAGTGCTGCAGCAAATCTCTTGCCCCTGCTGATTTCTACTTTTATTTCTGACTTCCTTTTCATAATTCATACCCTCACTTTTTTAATTGTTTCTGAAAATAACCTTTACCGGTTTAGACGGAAAATTTTCATCGCTCGCTATCACGACTACATATCCTGACCGGCTGTTCTTAAAGGATATTTCTTCAGCTACGCTGAAAGATGTTATTTCCTGTCCATTAATTTTTAAATTGAAACATTCTTTTTCTTCACTATAGGTTACGGAAACATCATTAGACACTCCCAAACCTTTGTTTATGAATTCAGATTCCACCCATCCGTTGTTTAGATGGATGAATGCCCCGTCAACAATTTTTCCGATGGCATACAATCCATTTGCATTGAGCAAAACGGTAAGTAAAAAAGACTTGTTTTCTATTTCCTGTTCACAGAAAACCATTCCAAAGCCTGCTTCCGCCCTGCCTCCCTGTTTTGTAATTTGAACAGACAGCGGTTCAAAACGGTCGCTTTGGTTGATGTTCTTTACGCCCCACAGGGTGTACCCTCTTGAACCCAGATATTTTCTGTCATTAGTTTGGAAAACATAGACATCACTTTTTTCTTCCTTAACGAACATCGTGCTTTCTTCACTAATGGTTGGCTTGGAATCAGTTGGTCCAACAGGAAGGGGATTTTCATCAAATGGTTCCAGGCTGCAAGACACGCAAACTGCAGCTGCCATACAAAATGCAAAAATTCTACCGATTTTCATTATTCTCCTCCTTCAACAGAATAAGCAGTAATATTCGTGCATGAAATCGTATATTGTATTGACGCTATACCCGAACTTTTCGTAAACAGGGCCGTAGTTTCCGGATAAATTTTGAAATATAAAACCTGATCTTCAAAAGTTGTATTGCTTATTCTTTTTGCTGTATTAGTAATTACCGTTTCACTTTCTTTACCGCGTTCCTGATACTTCATTAATTGCTGAGTCCCCATGTTGTTCTGGACTATCATCATATGGGCTGTCTGCATCGGTGCCAGTTTTATAGAAAACCAGTCCTCATCAACAATAAGTTTGTTGTTTGTCTTGTAACGGACGCAAGGCAAAGTACAGCTCATCGGTGACCTGTACATTGTGGCACGATAATCCACATCATTGTTTTCGTATCTATCCCTTCTTCCATCAAGAGAGAAACCATAGGCATAACCTGCTCCTGTGAAATATTTTGCACCTCGTTTTTTATCCAGCCTATATACATAGAGTTCTTTGTCCGGAAGATTTTCATCCGTATAGTTTGTTCCTATTCCCTCATAGACACAAACCCAATTCAAGTTTTCTGCATCCAAGGCCCGCATCAGCAGGAATTTATCCGCAGCATCATCAACTTTCCACGAAAGATATACCGTGTGCTCCTTTGCAAGAGAATCTGCAACAGGAATGTCATAGAATGGATCCTGTGTATTTCTAAAAAGAACATCTTCAAACTCGCTGTTGTAGCATGACACTAAACTTAAAGTTAAAAGAAATAAAAAAATCACTTTATTAAATTGCTTCATTTTGATTCCCCTTTTTTTTATTTAATATTCTGAATGATGCTCCAAGACATGACTTTACAGCTATGAAACCTTCATCACTCAGATGCTTGTCCACCACAAGTTCGGTAAACAGATTTACAGAATCATTAAGTCTGTATTCATAACCAAACACTCCTTCAATCAGGAATATTCCCTGGTACATAAACTGTTCCTTTTCATATTTAGGCTTGATTTTCATCATTTCGATTTCATATCCAAATCCTGTTCCACCATATAAGGAATTGGAATCATCAAAATGAACATGCACAAGAAACGGAAGCACCATTTCAATCGTATTCATCAGAAGCGGATATGTATTCTTTTTGTTCTTTGCTATTTCCCACGCAAGGTTAAACCTCAATGAATAGTCAAAAAGCTTGCTGTTTCTGATTTTCAGCGACTGTGCTGGATATAACTCAAAGCCTGTATTAAGCCCGGCCATACCCAATATTGTCTTTCCCCACCCGTTGTCTACCGGATTCCAGTAAAATATTGAAGCCAGTATCCTAAATTCCATTGGGCGTATCTTTTCTTCTATTAGTTTATCCTGGTCCAGTCCTGTTACTTCTTCGATTCCACAGAGGATGTTACCGCTTAGAACTGAAAGCATTCTTTCGTAATGGTCAATGCCATCACTGGCAAAAAACTCCCTGATTATCTTTTTTTCCGAATAGGAAAAAAGTTTTATTTCTGCCTGCCAGCTGTTTTCATTTTTCTTTATGTATCCATAGATAAGGTAATCTGCCGATTCCTTTACACAAATTTTGTTGGCATCAATAATGGTTACGGGAACCATTGTTCTGGATTGATCAAGGCAATGAAAGTTTATAAGTCCTTCGAACCAGTGTGTCTTGAATTCCCTGTGCAGTTCCTCTGAAGGATTGGATGGGGCAGAAATTTTATCGCCATTGCCATCGTAAACTGCAAGAGGTGCAATCATTATTTCGGATGCAAAAGAACTTGATGCAAAGAAGGCAAGCAGAATCAGGCAACGGAAATACTTATTCATTGAAACCCTCCTTTTCTGCCAATATCAATTTTGCTATTTCAACGCTCTCTTCATCTGTCCAGGCATTCTGATTCAGTATTTTTATATCCGCAAGAATTTCAGAATACCTTGAACTGTCACCCGGGTTTTTATAGTAAAGGCTTTTTGCCTTATAAGCCCTGCATTCCATATCGTCACTGTCCTGTCCGACCAGCCTATTGAAATCTGCATAGGCTACAGAATAATTTCCTTTCTTATAGGCATCTAAAGCTTCCTTCTTGTCTTTGATAAGTTTCTTTTCCTGCCGTGTCGATGGTCTTTTTTTTCTGTTCAACAAGAATTGCATCATATGTCTTGCTCATGCCAACTGTTTTTGAAAACTGGGATTCAGATTTACGCTTTATCATTGAAAGATCCTGCTGAATTTCATTTTTGTTTTCATCCTGTCTTTGACTGATGGAATTCATGCATTCGCTTATCAACATAATCTGAGAATCCATATACTGCTGATAATCTACGAGAGATTTTTCAAGAGAACCTATGGATTTTTTCTGAAAATGAATCTGAACTGCAAGAATGGTATGGGATACAGCCAGAACAAATATTGGAATGCCAGCGTAAATGATTTTTTTATTCAACATTTCCAATTCTCCTTTCAATGACTTCCTTCAGGAAAGTCCAGTCTTTTCTCTCTTCGATCTCTAAAGCTTTATTTATCAACCTGAGTGCATCATCAGGATGTTTTTCATCAAGAAACCTTTCCGCTTTTTCTGCATAATAGGATCCGCTTCCCATCTTGAAATACAGAAGGATTCCTGGCTTTATTGCCTCTTTTGTTTCAATGGTCTCGTAACCTTTCTTTTCCGCCCTGACGATGACTTCCTTCTGTTTGTCGCACGGAATCATAAGCCTTCCGTAGATATCTGTTTCTCCCACTGCTTCACCGTCAACATAAACGGAAACATTCATAACTTCGCTGTTATCATAGTCATAGACCATCAAATAAACGGAATCTATTTTCTTTTCCGGAGAAGATGCGCAGGATACCAGCATTGAAACCAATGCCACGGCCAGTACTTCCAGAACAGTTTTAATCTTATTCACCTTTTCACCTCATAATATTCACCGCGAATCTTTGCCTTGTATCCAGTATCAGATGCAACACAGCAGTCACCTCCGATTTCTTCATCCACAAGGATAAGCTTGTATATCGAACCCATGTCCTCATCCTTTGCCATCACCAGGGTCCTGCCATTGGATTTTGTGATGCCTATGAACGAAAGCTTCTTCAGATACCTGACCGCAGCCTTCTGTTTTGGAGCTGCTTTCTGCACAGTCCTGACACTTTTTATCACGGCTGGTTTCGGTGCTGCCTTCTTATAGAAAATCCTTTCCATGTCAGACAGATTAGTTTCAGTCACCTCATATTCCGACTGCTGTTCGCCTTCTTTTTTCAGCTCAATCCCGGAATCAAAGCATACTGTGGTCTGAATCCTGTTACGGTCTTCGCTGTTTCGAATCCTCAGGCTTTTTATGTCCACAAGGCTTTCACCTTCATCCTGTATTTCCTTAATGAAGTTCAGGATGCTTCTGCTTGAAGAAAGAATGAAGAATTCCACTTCCGCATTCTTTTCCTTTCCCCTAAGCTGAATGTACTGTTCAGCACAGTTGTTCTTACGGAGGACATTTCTAATCCCCTTTATGTATTCAGACAGCTGCTTTTCATGAAGGGCCATAGTCCTTCTGTTCATCCTGTCAATTTCCTGCTGATAGAAATCAATCTTTTCATCAACAGTCAGTGATGGTTCCGTATGGTCCCAATGCCTGGAAAAGTTTCCGTTGTAAGTTACGGATTCCACTCCGTTCTTTACGGTTGTCCTGTTCATCTTTATGGAACTGAAAGCTCCGCTCCCTTCAAAATTGGAAAGAATCTTAAGGGCATCCTTTGTGGTTACTTCTACCGAAAAAGTGTTTTTTTCGATCGCCAGGTTTTCCACCGTAGTTTTTTGTGTCATTACAGAATAAAGCCGTTCAAGACAGACATACATCTTTTCATAGCCTTCTTCTTTTGCAATGTCATATTCCTTTATAAGTTCTTCCAGCTTCTTTTCCTTTTCCTTTAGAACTCTCACTGCCTCCTGTCTTTGCCTTTCCTTTTCCCTCTGTGAAATCTGATTCTGCCTGTTCTTCAAGGAAACCTGATGCAGGCACACAAAAAGGACAATTAAAACGGCAAGCACACCCAGAACCGAAGACAGCGCTTTTTTTCTATCAATGGTCTGGCATATTTTTTCTTCTGTTATAAAGACATCATAAAAACCTTTTTTTTCTCCCTTAATTATCAGGATATGGTCCTCTTTCACCTCAAAAGGATAGACACCGGCAAGTTCCCGCTTTGCTTCCAGAACCCTCTTTCTTTTAGTATGAGCCTTCAGGACCAGGCTGAACCTAAGACTATTTTTCTGGATGTCTTCTACACTCATAGATATCCTCCCTTGGGGAAGATTTTCCTGTCCACAAGCATGTATCTTTCAATTTCCCTCTGCTGTTCTTTTTTTGGCACTGCTGCATAAATTGCAGTACACCTGCAGGCATCAGATTCGAATTCTACCTGCCAGAAGGAAGTCTTTAGCCCGATTAAATCAAAAAGCTGATGTTTCTCTTCTACACCTATTAAAGTTGCAATTTCATTGACTGTTGTATCTGCATTAAGGTTTTCAAGAACCATGTTTGCTTTTTTTTCCACTTCTTTCAGTCCTGCATATTCAAAGACAGCCCTCAGGAAATCTGAATCCATAAAAAAAACATTGAATGGCGGAAAAGAATTCAGAAGAGGGTATGTTTTCCCATTTCCAAAATCATTTACCACCTCCTCAACTACGGCCTTTTCAGAAATCTTTGGATTCAGCCATCCGTAATCAACAAGGGACTCTTCATGGAAATTTATGTATTCCCCTATCGCCTTGTTTTTTATGAATTCTTCGGAAGCAAAATTCCTGTTTATTCCTGTCGAAACATCACGAATCGTATAGTTATAGTCACATGCATCACTTATCAAAAAGGAAACACATCTTTCATCAATGTCCGATGCCTCTAACTTTAAGTCCTGCAACTTTTCTTCTATTCGGCGGGTCACATATTCCATTTCCTTTCTTGATTCAACGGCCCTTTTATAAGAGTTGATCTTCTTATTAACTGATGCTACAAACATGAAGAAAATCATACTCGCCAGTGAAAGAGAAAATATAACTGCCATTGCAAGCGGTGTTGTAAATCCGCTTTCTTCATTCATCAATGATGATCCTCTGTTTTACGAATTCTTGCGTAGCATAGTCTTTCCCCCTATGCTTCCACTGTATCCTTATTCCCTCTGCCCCGTACTTTTCATCACGAACGGCAGTTACGGAAACAATTTCAAGATTGCCCTTTATTTCCATCCCAGCAAGAGTTTCCTTTAGCTGCAATTCTTTTGCCTTGAATGTCTTTTCAAAATTCTGCCAGTATGGAACCTCTATTTTTTTTATTTCTTTTCTTAGTATTTCGTCGGCCTCAAGTATTTCAATTGCTTCCCTTGAATGTCTTTCAGCTTTGTCGATGCCTTTCCTTACATTTATGATGGTTGAAGTAATAGCTACAGATGCAATGAGAAAAACGGCAACTGCGACCATTACTTCAGCCAGCTTCATTTGCAATCTCTATAATTTTTGTTGCAGCTTCACTCTGTCGTAATACAATTTCCTGAACACTCACTACAGTTCCAGTAATAGCTGAAAGAACAAGTATGAATGCAACGATTGATATAATTTCCTTAAGCATTTTTTACTCCCAACTTTTTATGTCAGCGTTCTTTTCTTCACCGCCTTCAATTCCATCTGCCCCAAAACTTCTTATGCCATATGGGGAACCGTCCGGTGCAGGGCATGTGTATTCATATTCGTAACCCCATGGATCCTTTGGAGCATCCTTGTAAAGGTAAGGGCCACCCCAGTTGTCTGAACTTGGCGCTGTCTCCGGCTTCTTCCTCAAGGCGGCTAGTCCCTGTTCAGCAGTTGGGTAATTTCCACAATCAATGTAGTAGGCTTCGATTGCTGTTGAAAAACTTTCAATCTGTGTCTTTGCCGCAGCAGCCCTTGCTTTTTCAAGGCTGTTGATAGCAATAAAACCGACGGTTGCCGTCAAAACAAGGATTATGGCAATGACAATCAGTGTTTCCATGAATGTCCATCCATCTTCTTCCCTGTTAAATTCTTCAATTTTCTTTCTAAGATTTTTCATAGTGCCCCCAAAAGATTGAATACGGGAATTACAAACTGCGCGATGACGGAAATAATTATTATTCCCGTTATCAGTATGAACACTGGTTCTGCAGCCTGTGTTATTCCATCCAATATGCTTTCACTTTCGTTTCTGTAATATTCAAGAAGTTCTGTGAACGCTTGTGCCGTGTTTCCATTTTCTTCCGCTATCTTTATCCATACGGTCAGATACTTTGGAAAGATAGATTCCCTTTCAAAAGAATCCCCTACACAGTTTCCTTCCTTTATGCTTTCACACACTGCTGTTATTGATTTTTTTATGCATCTGTTCGACAACACTTCCTTTGCCTGATCAAGGCTCTGTACCAGTGGAAAATATGAAGACGACAGGAGCTTCATGGCAAATGAAAAATCATACATCTGCATTGTCATTGAAAAATCCTTTACACACGGAACCTTCAAAATCAATCCGTCTATCACCAAGGCAGCTTTCTCGTTCAACCTGTGGAATATGGCACCAAGAGAAAATGTAACCGCAACCAGAAGTGAAATAATTCCAGCCATAAGGAACCTTCCCCTGATTTTTTCCATCTGCATTCCTATACCTTCAGAAGATTCTGTAAAGGCTTCAAAAATGCCTTCAAGACGAGGCATAACAAAACCGGTAAGAATCAGAACGACAGCCACCGCAGTCACAAGTACCAGCACAGGATAAACAAGAGCCTGAACTATCTTCCGCTTCATCTGCTTCTTGTCCTTGAGATATGAAGTCAAATGCCCAAAAACATCCGCAAGGGTTCCGCTGTCTTCACCGATTGCCACAAGAGACATGTAGAAAGGCGAAAAAGTTTTTCCGTATTCAAGAAGGGCTGCAGAAAGTTTCTTTCCCTCATTTACATTCTTAAGGATGCCTGCCACAAACTTTTTTTCCTTGCTTCCCAAAAGAATTTCCGAACAGATAGAAAGCGAAGCCTGCAATGACATGCGGGATGCAAGAAGGGAATGCATTGTCTGTGTAAAAAGGAGGATCTCGTTTTTCATGCCAGTCCTTCCCTCAAGATTTCCTGCTTGGTTGAAACACGATTCTTTATCTTCAATAAAGCATCTGAATGCATTGTCTTGAAACCATGCTTTGCAGCATATTCCCTTATCTCAGCATCAGGAGCTTCGGATTCAACCATTGAAGCTATTTTGTCATCAAGGACAAATGTTTCGCTTACACAAGTTCTTCCGTCATAACCCGTATCACCACATTGTCCGCAACCTTTTCCCTTACATGCCTTGCAGGTTTTTCTTACCAGTCTCTGGGCAATTACTGTCTTTAATGTTCCTGCAATAAGATATGGTTCTATACCCAAATTTTTCATGCGGGAAATAGCAGATATACTGTCGTTAGTATGTATTGTTGAAAGGATCAGGTGTCCTGTCAGTGCTGAACGAACTGCAAGTTCTGCAGTTTCTCTGTCACGAATTTCACCAACCATGATTACATCAGGGTCGTGTCGAAGAATATGGCGGAGGATGTTTTCAAAAGTAAGGCCTATTTCATCGTTAACCTGAATCTGCTCGATGCCGTCGATTGTCTTTTCAACAGGATCTTCTATGGTCACTATCTTAAGATGCTCCATATCCATTTTCTTGATCATGGCGTGGAGTGTTGTCGTCTTTCCACTACCGGTTGGGCCTGTTACAAGAATCATTCCATATGGATTTTTAAGGGCATCTTCAATTTTACTGAAATTTGCTTCTGAAAAACCAAGCTCTTCAAGGGTCAGATCTTCATCATCTCCGTTAAAAAGACGAAGGACGATATTTTGTCCGGTAACTGAAGGAACAAGTGAAACACGGAAATCAAGTTTCCTGTCGCCAACCTGAACACTCATCCTGCCGTCCTGACAGAGTCTGTTTTCCATAACATTAAGTCCAGCCATTACCTTCACACGGCTTACAAGGCTGTCAAAAATAAATTTTTCCAGTGTTCTTACAGTCTGAAGCACACCGTCAATTCTGAACCTGATGTTCAGTCCATTCTTTGTTCCCTGAATGTGGATGTCGCTAGCGCCGCGCCTTATGGCCTCAAGGCAGATTGCATTGATAATGTTTACTGCCGGTGAATCACTGTTTATGTCTTCAAGGCAAAATTCACCCGAACTCTTCTTGGAATCAGCCTGTATTTTTAAAGTACCGTCAACATACTTTCCAATGAATTCAACAAATTCAGAATCCTTAACGACAATTGTTTCTATTGATTTTCCTTCGTGAACCTTACCAAGAACATTTACAGAATCAACCCTGCTCTGTGCCACGGCAACGATTACTTTTTCTTCGGATTCTTCTATCTTTACACAGCGAGAACTCTTTATGAACCTGTCTGTATACTGCCCATGAATGTCTTTGTAGTTTGAATATTCAGTAATGTCGAATTCTTCGGCAATGATTCTGGTGCCAGCATTTTTTTTCATTTTGCACCATCCTGATATTTCACCTTGAGTCGTTCAAGATTATTTTCAACGCTGAGTTCAATGCTGCTGGACTTCTGAACAAACGGAACAAGATAAAAGATGAATTCTGTATCAATCATCGTTACTACCCTGTTCTTGAAAAAATAACCGACAAGAGGAATGCTTCCGAGGATAGGAACCTTCTTTTCTGAAACTTCCTCTTCCTGCTGGAAAAGACCTCCGATCACTACCGGTTCTCCGCTTTGAGTCCTAACATTTGTGCTTACTTTCTTTTCCGATGTCGAAGGTGGAGGCGTTGTATCGGCAGCGCTGCCTGAAGAAGAATCTGAACTTCCCTGCTTTGAAACCTGAGCGTCAACCTTTACAGTCACCATTCCATCTCCACTTACCCATCCATTGATAGAAAGTGTAAGACCGCTTGAGATTTCCCTGGTTGTACTTGTATAAAGGTCACCCTTTGTATCCACGATGATGTCGCGATAGCGGGATGTATTGGTGTTGGAGAAACTCAGTGATTCACCGCTAATTCCGTTAAGTGTAGTATCAGCAAGGACACGGGATTTATTTTCCGACAGTTCCGCATTAAGGCTTCCTGTAAACTGAACTCCGAATTTTGATATGATGTCAAAATTGATGTTGAAAATATTTGAAACTGTTCCACTCCATGCATATCCTGCATCGTCTGTTGTCTTTGCAATGCCGAGTGTCGATCCCCAGTTAAGGCCTTCTGTCTTTTGTCTCTGGATAACGAGAAGCTGATACTTTATCTGCTGTTTAGGAACATCTATTTCCCTCAGGTCCTTTTCAAAATCTTCAAGCTGCTTGTCAGTACCCGTAAAGAAAACAAGAGTCGGTTCGCTGGTTTCAGTAATGCTTTCCTTTCCAACAGAAGGTGGAAGAGATTTTACCAACTCATCACTCTTTATGTACTTAAGCCTTATTGCCTTGTTCTTCTTTTTGCTGTCTATGATGCTGATGTATTCAGAAAGCGCAACTTCACTTTCTGGAGTTACCTGAGTAACAAAACCATTGTCAGAAGGAAGAAGCACAACCTCAGAAAGGAGAAGAGATTTTGGAATCAATGCCACAGCATCTTTTTTATCAATGTTGTTAAAATAAAAGCTTCTGTAATTTCTATCTTCATGAGGAACATCAATTTTAGCTATGAAATCTTCAATGGGATTAATCTCCGAAGAACTTCCTGTAAGGATGAGTGAATTTGAATTTTTATCCTGCTTGATGAAACCGGATGCATTAAGTTCATTTGGAAGAAGCGAAGAAAGCATTTCTATGTTTATATTCTTAACTTTAACGATCCTTGTTTCCTTGAACTTTTTGATTACATCTTTTTTCTGGATTTCGTAAATGTAGTAAATGCCATTATCGATCTTGTAATCACAATTGCACTGACTCAAGATGATTGAAAGAAGTTCCTCGAAAGATTTGTCCTTGTATGACATGTTCTCCAGCATTGTTGCTGATGCAGAGAAAACCGAATATTCTTTACCGCCTTTCTTGAACAGTGTACCGATTACATTTGCAAATGAAGCTCGCTGAATGTTGCATGAAAATTTTCCGCCCACTTCAGAAAGGGTAAAAATATCCATGTTCCTTTTGCTCATGGCTCCAGAACTCTTGGTTATGTAGAATCCGTCTGCAATTCTTTCCAAACCAAAACCAGGAAGTTTAACGATTGTAAGATTCAATACATCTTCAAGACTTGCTTCTGAAACCCTTATGGTTACGGTTGCATTAGGAAGGTTGTCAAAAAGAACCGTCCTGTTTGTAAATCTTGAAAGCATGTTGATGAAAGGTTCAACCTGAACATTCTCGGTATTGATGGCAAGCTTGCCTTCGCCTACATGATTTATACGAACCTTGCTTACAGAATATACGCCGTCATTTTTTTCTATGTAGAGCTGGCAATGCTTTGCAAATCTGTAGAGCGCACTTTCAAAATTTTTATCCTCAAATCTGAAGGTCGCATTTCCAGCAACAGTTTCATCAAGGATTACAGATGCGCCACAGACATCAGCAACCGAATAGATGATGTCAGAAATTTTTTGGTTTCTGAAATCCATATAGATTGATGCGTCTTCGGCTAACTGAGAATATGCAGAAATAGAAAATATGCTGATTGCGATTAGTAAAAGGAATGCTCTTATTTTTCTCATAGCACTTTCTTACCCAAGAAATCTACTGACAGATAGCCAAGTGTGATGAAAGGTGCAAAAGAAATTCTTGAAAAAACAGTTTTCCCAAACCTAAGCATTAAACATGCGGCAATACCAATACAGCATTCAACAGTAATTGCAATCAGGCTGTCCATAAAACCGGAATAAAAAGTAGTGACAAAAAGAAGTTTGATGTCTCCGGCTCCAATGCCCTTTGTAAAATGCTTTACCAAAACTAAAATGAAAAATACAAATGATGCTGATAAAAAATTAATCGGGATTGCACTGATGTCACCAGACAACATCATGCAGAAAATAACGCTGAAAAATATAAGGAGTATTTTATTTGGAACGATTCCGAATTTTAAATCGCTTACAGAAAGAGAGATGAGAAATAAATAAAAGAACACGCTTATAAACATGACTCAACATTTCCTTTCTCTCCGCGAATTATTTTTATTTAGAAAAAAAATATAGTCAATATAAATTTTTAAATAAAAAATTTTTTTTAAAATTTTTTTTCTCCAAAATATTATTTATCTCTATTTTCTAAAATTTAAAATTGAGATTTTTGATATTTTTTTCGCGATGATTTTTACTCAAAAAAATTTCTTAAAAAACATTACTGAAAAATTGGTTACATATTAAATAAAACATTTCGCTTTTTTTGACCGCATTTTTTTTCATCGACTAATTATTTTTACTGCGCAAGGATTTTTTTTTATTTCAATACAGAGAAAAAAAAGCATAAATGTAGTTTGCGTCAACAAAAACGAAGGCTGTCTGAGTTTAACTTAGGCAGCCTTTGGTTTACCACTTGTATCGGACTTTAAGATACGCTGAACTTAAATCCTTGTACTTTCCGTACAAGCCGTCTTTTTCCGGTCCTGGAACAAAGATGTATGTCCCAAGTGTAATTCCAATCTGATCCGAAAGACTGTAATCCACCGATCCCTTCATGGCACTGTCATAATTATTGAAGCCGACAACTCCGCTTAAAGACAGTTCCAGAGTTTCATTCAGGAAAGTCTTTGAAACGCTTAATGTGGCACCGTGCTCAAAGGCATCTTCCCTTTCAATTTTATCCGACCTGTCTGCAAGGAAGTCAAAATAATACTGCGCGGTCAAAGTCCATTCTCCAGGCATCCAGTCAATGCCCAGAAGACTTTTGACTTCATTGTGCCTTATGGAAATTTCATCCCCTGCCATAATGGACTTCTTGGAAGACTGAATTTCTCTCCCTGGAAAAAATGCAGTTTCCGACCTTAGGACAGTTGCCCCGACAGGGATTGCAAAGTCAGCACCAAACATTGAAAGGCGCTTGTACTCTCCCATGGCATAGCCAAACAATGGTGTTTTTTCCCAGCCATAAAATCCATACAAGGAAACATCGCAAAGAGGAAAATATCCGCTTGCCTTGATTCCGTATTCCATGTTCTGCAGCTTCATTTCAGGCCTTGTTGGATTTCCAACATTCGCAAGAACATCCGAAGGAAGTTTTGTCTCCGTGAAAAATGGAATCACAAGAGCATCTACCGTGAACATGTTTCCCGACAAAGAAAACCTTGCGGCTTTTACTGCCAGAAAATCATCATCCTTGAATAGATTGGTCATGTCCTTTGGGAAAACGGAATTGGTAATGTCTATTTCATCGGCTTTTCCCCAGACAATTTTCTGCTGGCCCATCCTGATTCCCCAGACTGAAGACGAATAGTCTATGTAAGCTTCCGAAATGTCATAGGCATATTCTCTTTCGATGAAATCATCGGAGATACAGCCTTCGACAAAAGCAGTTCCGTTTCCTTCGGTGACTTTAAGGGTTCCGGTCAATTCCATATTTCCAACTGAAAAATCACCGGCCTTTTTTGTTCCCGGAAGGCAGGCTCCCCACATGGTGCTTATTTCACCGGAAAAACTTACCTCCTGCGTGAATGCCATATTCATCAATGAACAGAATACAAAAATTCCTGCAATGATTTTTTTCATAGTTTTCACCTCATCTGGCTCAGGCTACTTGATCCTTTGTTTTTCCAGTGCAGCAACAGTAAAAAGGGAATCGTCAATGTCTACAGAATCATAAACATGATCTCTTGTCTCAAACATGGACCAGGTGCCGGTCTGTACGTTTTCCATCTTCATGGTTTTTGCAGATTTGTATCCGCCAATGACAGAAAAGTTTGAGCACACAATAACCCTGTGCAGCACATCCTGCCTGTCAAAGAATTCAGCCTTGTACAAAAGGAAATCCTCTTTGCCAATGTAAAGGATTCTTCTTGGATCTTTTTCCTTGCGGGTCTTGCTTACGGCCTCAATCTTGTAGCAGTCGGTGCCATTTACATTTTCCTCACCAAGAAGAACATAGTTGTCCTTGTTCAAGCCTCTCTCTCCAATATCCTCGTAAGTAAAGTCAGTCCCCATGAAGTAGCTGTCTCCGTCGGAACCGCTTGCCGCAATTCGACGTGTCTTTTTCATGGCAGGCATGTAAAGCCAGTTGTCGCTGTCCTTTTTGTTTCCATTGTCATCTTCCGGATAGTCGAACATCAGGTACCCTACACCATCAACATCCTTAGGAGTTGTAAACACGATGACTTCCTTTGTAACATCTCCATATTCCTTTGACTTTATGATGATTTCACGGATGCGGTCATTTCCTTTTTTTGAATGAATTGTAAGGGTTGCCTTTGCCGAAGAAGTTTTTGGTTCCGGAACTTCGTCAGCCTTCTTCATGATTTCATAGCCGGTCATTTCTGCAAAAAGACTTGAGGCAAGAAAAAGGGATGCCAATACTGAAATTGTTTTTTTCATTTTAATTCTCCTTAGTGTTTTCTTTTCCAAATGGTTTTGTAATCAACATGAGCACCGGTGTAAGGGTGTAGTCGGCGACAAGGGCACCACCCATTCCAATTACGGACATGTAGCCGATTCTTACCAGGGCAGACATGGAACTTGTCATGAACACCGCAAACATGGCGCAAAGGATCACCGTAGTCATGACCATGGACTTTCCGATTTCCCTGTAGGAATTCAAGATTGCCTGTTTGTAATTTCCCGTCAGCTCAAACTGATACTTGATGTGGTTGGTAAAATGAATCGTATCATCAACCGCAATTCCAAGAATCATCGGCATTATGAGGGCCGTAATCATGTCCAGGGAAACATTGGCGTACCCCATGATTCCGCCAATTAAAACTACTGGAGCGATGTTTGGAATCATTGCGATGACACCGGTTCGCAAAGACATGAAGGCAAAAAGCAAAAGCACAAAGATGATCAGGAAAGAAGTTCCGATGGATTTGATTGAACCGCGGACAAGCTTTCCGTTCATCACCGCATACTGCATGACTTCACCGACAATGCCGCTTGTGGAAGCTTCAGGGAACAATTCCTTGACCCACTGCTCAACCTTGGCAATGTCTTCAACACAGGCTTCCGCTTCATAGGAATGCATTTCCACATGAAGGTAGGCTGCCTTGAAATCTTCGCTTACATATTCATAAAGGTCTGTCCCTCCTGAAATCTCATAAAGGAACATTAGCTGGCTTACAAGTTCCGGATCATCTGGAATTGCATAGGCTTCCTCACTGTCGCCGTTCAGGGTGCGGTTCATTTCCTTTACGATCTTTGTGACTGAACTTACCCTTGGTTTGCCGTTGGAAATCTTTGTCTGGTTCAAGGTTCCGATGCGCTCAGTAAGCACATCCATGTTCTTGAGCACTTCAGGATTTTTTATTGCGTCCTCATCCTTGTATTCAATCAAAACTTCATATCCGTACTGGCTTCCAAGCTGGGATCTTGCTATGGTCATAAGCCGTGCAATGTATGGAGTTTTTTCTCCCATCATGTCCGAGTAGTTCATGTTGATCTTAATTTTACAGATACCCGGAATGCATACAGCGACAATTGCTACACTGGCAATAACCGTAATCCATTTCTTATCAAGAATGGATTCTCCCATTTTCTGGATTTTCAGATCCGCCTTTGTGGCACCCTTTTCGTCTGTCTTTTCATCAGGCTGCCTGTCCCTGCCAAAACTATAGAAGATTGGCAGAAGAAGCATTACATACATGTAGACGCCAAAAACACAGGCTGCAGAAATTCCTGCAACCCAGCGCATCGGCCTTAATCCCGAAGCATAGAAAGAAAGCATTCCCCCCATGGTTGTGATTACGGTAAAAAGAATGGCCCAACCGGATTCCCTGATTCCTTCTATGCAGGATTCCTTTCTGTTTCCTGTCCTGCGGAAAGACATCTTGAAACTGTTGATGTAATGGACGGAATAACCGACAGCAAGGGCCATTGCCAGCAAAACTACCAGGACAATCATCACCGTGTTGCCGGTAATGTTCATCCACGCAGAAAGTCCCACCATGGATGTGATTCCAAAGACAGTCGCCATGGCCGGAACCACAACACCGCGGAAAGAACGGATGAAGAAAACAAGGCACAAAACCATTACAAGAAATCCGATTGCAATCCTTGTAACACATTGGCTTGCCATGGCCTTTTCTTCCTCATATTCAGTGTAGGAAAGACCTGCAGGCCTGATGGTGAATTTGTCTGACTTGAATTCAGGGTCGTCAAAAACCTTCATTGCGGCAGGAGCAATCTTGTTCATGGCCTCTACAAGCGGTTCCGAATACTGCTCAAGGTTCAGGACAAGAAAAGTTTCCGTTGCATCGGAACTTACAAGTGCATCAACAAGGGATTCCCTGCTCAGGATGAATGCCTTCTTTTCCGCAAGCTCTTCAGGGTCCGACGGAATTCCGTCTTAAAAAGGATTTGAAACTTCAAAGCCGTCCTCCGTTCCAACCGGAATGCTAAGGTTTACAATGGATGTTACGCTTGAAGCATAGGGAACTTCATTTTCAAGCCTTGTGCCAAGTTTCTTTAGCATCTCAAGAATTTCCGGATCAAAGACATCATCAGCCTGGACAAAAGCAATGACGCTGTCGCAGCTTCCGAAAATATCTTCAAAGTGATCCTGGTTTAGTTTTGTTGTCTCCCAATCGTCAAACCAGTCGTCTTCACCGTTATCAAGATGAAGCTTGTGCAGTCCAAGAGAACTTGCAACTGTAAAAACCAGAAGGCAGACTAAAAAAAGAAAACGGTGCTTCAACTGAAAACGCCCGAACTTTTCAAATGCCTTATTTATGTTCGAAACTGTCATTTTTTTATTACCTCCGATAACAGTGTTATCAATTCTAGATAACGATGTTATCATAACGGTAACACCGTTATCCTGTCAATGAATTTTGATAACATTGTTATCTTTTTTATTGAGAATTTTGCCTTTTTGCTGTAAATTATTGCCATGGCAGAGATATCGGAAGCAACAAAAGACAAAATCCTCCAGAGCGCTAAAAAGGAATTCCTTGAAAAAGGTTTTACCGCAGCATCCTTAAGAACAATTGCGGCAAACGCAGGTCTTACAACAGGAGCCATGTACAGGCATTTCAAGGATAAGGATGCCTTGTTCTGCGCCCTTGTTGATGATGCCGTTGCAACAACCCAGGAAGTCATAAAAAACGGCGGAGTTGAAAACCATAAGGATCTTGATATTTCCCACATGAATCAGCATACGGATGATGAAAAAGAAATCACAAAACGCTTCATAGAATACATCTATAAAAATTTCGATGCATTTACCCTTCTGCTTACAAAAGCTGCCGGAAGCACCCACGAAAATTTCATGGAAAAAATCTGCGACATCTATACGGAAAATGTACTTCAGACAGTTCACTGGATGAAAGAAAAATTCAATGTGACCAAGCCCATCGACGACATGTCCATCCACATCCTTGCAAACGCAACAATCAACGCCTTTGCTGAAATAATCCTTCACAAGATGAAGAAAAAGGAAGCCCTTGTCTTCATCAGCAACATTGAAGAATTCTTCCACTTTGGTTTCATGCACATGCTTGGCCTTCCTTGCGAGGAAAAATAATCCTTCATAAATATAGTTAGCATACTCTAACTTATTGACACTTTTCCCATCTTACTGTAACTTTCTATCCGGAAGGAGTTAGATATGGCTAACTACATGAATCCGGACAGGTCTTTCATCAATTTTCTTGCGCCCACCCTGTGCGGAATAAAACCTGCAAGCCTTTTTACTGTTGCCGACGACGAAATAAGTGAAGGCACCATAAACCGGTGGAAAAGCGGAACCGCAAAACAAAATCTCTGTCTTGCCGCCCTAAGGTATTCCACACGGCGGTGGATGATCATCGTCTATGACTTTGACTGGATCGCAAGGCTGCTTTCAGACAGGTCAATACAGTCATATTTGATTGAAAAAGGATATTCCTGCCCTTCCGATACCTGCAGTACCCTGGGCGAACTTTTTTCAAGGCTTGAAATCGGCGGAACATTCCCCCATGAGGTTGGTCTTTTCCTTGGATATCCCTACCAGGATGTAGTTGACTTTGAAAAAAACGAAGGAAGAAACTGCAAATACTGCGGCTATTGGAAATCCTATTCCAATCCTTCTCAGGCAAAAATCTGCTGCGACCAGTACAGATGTTGCACCAGGATGTGCAGGCAATGGTTTGAACAGGGACTGTCAGTTCCTCAAATAATAAAAAAATACAGGGAAGCGGCACAGGATGCTGCTTAAAGTGAGGTTCTTATGAAAGTTGCAGTTATTTATGCAAGCACAACAGGAAATACTGAAGCCATGGCTTCTGCAATCAATGAAGCGGTAAGCTCAAAGGCAGAAGTTGTTTTTGGAACAGCCGATTCAGCAGACGCAGGAGATGTCCTTGGCTGCGATGCAATTCTTTTGGGAAGTCCTGCCATGGGTGACGAAGTCCTTGAAGATTCCATGGAAGAATTCTATGCAGGAATCGAAGGCGGACTTTCAGGAAAGAAAGTGGGACTCTTTGGTTCCTACGACTGGGGCGACGGACAGTGGCTCAGGGATTGGGAAGAAAGGGCAAGAAACGCCGGAGCAACAGTTGCAGAAAGCCTTATGGTACACCTTACACCAGAAGCCGCAGATGTAGACAAGTGCAAGGCCTGGGCCCTGGCCGCCGTTTGATGGAATACATACCATAAAGAACAATCTGATCTGTTGTAATCGTCAGATTTTTACTTATTGTTTCCAAAATTTCCCTTTGACTTTTGCCTTTTTCCTTGTTACTATTGATAGAAACAAGGAAGGTATCCCTATGAAAAAAATTATTTTTACACTTACAGCCGCTGCACTTCTTTTTGGCAGCGCATTCGCAAAGCCAGCTAAAGACAAGAAAGTTAAGATTGGTATCGCTAAGATCGTTCAGCATGTTGCACTCGACGATGTTGAACGCGGCGTAATGGATGCAATCAAGGACGCAGGAATTGATGCGGAATACGACCTTCAGAATGCCAACGGCGATGTTGGAACTGCAGCTCAGATTGCAGCACAGTACAAGGCAGAAAAGGTGAATGTTGCAGTTGGTATCGCAACACCTATCGCAGTTGCCCTTGCAACAACACTCAAGAACATTCCTGTTGTATTCGGAACAGTTACTGACCCAGTTGGAGCTGGTCTTGTTTCTACAACAGCCCACGGTGAACGCAACGTAACTGGTATGAGCGATGCAATTCCTACAGAACAGCACATCAAGCTTTTTAAGGAAGCAGCAGGAATCAAGACACTTGGTTACATCTACACAAGCAACGAAGACAATTCTGCAAGCGCACTTGCTCTCGTTGAAAAGGGATGCAAGGAAGCAGGAATCCAGCTTGTAACACAGAGCATCACAAAGTCTGACGAAGTAAAGGCAGCCTGCGAAGCAATCGTTGGCCGCTGCGACGGTCTTTATCTTTCTACAGACAACACAGTGTTCAGCGCAATTGCATCTGTAGTCAGCGTTTTTGGAAAAGCAAAGAAGCCTGTATTCTCCGGTGATGTTACGGCAGCCCGTCAGGGTGGAATCTTCATGGCATCCGGTTTCAACTACTACAAGGCAGGCCGTGCAACTGGTGAAATGGTTGTTCAGATCCTTAAGGGTGCAAAGCCAGCAAGCCTTCCAGTTCGCTTCATGACAAACCCATCTGATTCAGACTTCCTCATTGACCTTGATGCTGCAGCAAACTGCGGAATCACAGTTGATGAAAAGCTTGTTAACCAGGCAAACCTTATCTA
Organism: Spirochaetales bacterium; assembly: GCA_030526505.1. Lineage (GTDB taxonomy): Bacteria > Spirochaetota > Spirochaetia > Treponematales > Treponemataceae > Treponema_D. Next base: position 18,288 of record JAUNCR010000005.1, on the reverse strand, counting down.
CAAAGACGGCAAGCTTACAGAAAAATAATTTTGCCATGGATTGCCACGGCCTGCGGCCTCGCAATAACGTAGTGGGCGGACATGTTACACCGTCATTGCGAGGAGCCTGCGACGAAGCAATCCACAATCCACTTCTTGAGCCCATTACATTTTTTTACGATAATCTAAATATGTTGAATTCAATTTTAATAGAAGGCCTCATCTACGGCATTATGGTTTTGGGCGTCTTCTCAACTTTCAGAGTACTTAATTTCTGCGACATGACCGTTGACGGAAGCTTCCCTATGGGAGCCTGTGTTCTTGCCGCATGCCTTACACTTGGACTGCCACCTGCAGTTGCAATCCTGATTGCTTTCCTTTCAGGCCTTTTAGCAGGTCTTGTTACCAGCGCAATCTACACAAAACTTAAAATCCCTGATCTGCTTGCCGGTATCCTTACAATGACAATGCTTTATTCAGTCAACCTGAGGATCATGTCAAACAAGGCAAACATTTCGTTCCTTAAAATAGAAACCCTTTTTTCAAAGATTCAGGACAAGGCCTATGACCTTTTTGATTCCATGGGAGTCGGTCTTGATGTTGAATGGGGTCTTGTAATCTTCCTAGTGATCTTCGTTGGAATACTTAAGGTTCTTATGGACCTTTTCTATCACACTGACCTTGGCCTTACCATGGGAGCCTTAGGTTCAAATCCGCAGCTGATCGTTTCTCAGGGTGTCAATCCTAACATCGTAAGGACAATCGGCATCTGCTTTGGAAACGGACTTGCTGCCCTTGCCGGTAGTTTCGCCGCCATGTACAACGGCTTTGCTGATGTAGGCATGGGAACCGGCATCGTGGTTTCAGGACTTGCTTCTTTGATGCTGGGTGAATTCATTATCAAGTCAAACAGAATCGGACTTCAGACACTCCGCGTGTTCATCGGTTCCATCGTTTACCGTGCGCTGATGATTCTTGCAAGAAGCTACGGATACAAAGTGCACATTACTCCAAACGACCTTAAGCTTGTAACAGGCATCCTCATCATTGCCTGCCTCATCGTTTCAAGAACAAATCTTCTTGACCGCTTTAAGAAAGAAAAAGGAGCAGCAAAATGATCGAGTTAAAAGACATCAACATCTTTTTCAATAAAAATACTCCGGACGAAAACCACGCTCTTAAAAACATAAACCTTAAGATAAACAAAGGTGATTTCATCACTGTAATCGGTTCCAACGGCGCAGGCAAATCAACTTTGTACAATGTCATAGCCGGAACCTATTCTGCAACAAGCGGAACAATCCTTCGCGAAACAGAAAATGGAATCGAAGACATCACAAAGGAAAAAGAATACAAAAGGGCACGCTACATCGGCCGTATCTTCCAGAATCCTCTTTTGGGAACTGCCGGAAAAATGTCCCTTGAAGACAACATGGTCATTGCATCAAAAAAAGGTTTCAAGGGATTGCGCATCAGTCTGAATTCAAAATTGCGCGAGGAATTCAAAAAGCAGGTTTCAGTTCTTGATATGGGACTTGAAAACCGCCTTAACGATAATGTGGAACAGTTTTCAGGCGGACAGCGACAGGCCCTTACCCTTTTGATGGCAGTAATGTCAAAGCCCGATTTGCTTTTGCTTGACGAGCACACGGCTGCCCTTGACCCGACAAATGCAGCCATAGTAATGGAACTTACAAAAAAGTTTGCTGCGGAATACAACCTTACGGTTATGATGGTAACCCACAACATGCAGCACGCCCTTGATTACGGCACGCGCCTTGTGATGATGGACGGCGGAGAAATCATCCTGGACATCGACAGGGACGAAAAAGCAAACCTTACGATGGACGACATCGTTGAAAAATTCCGTGCAATAAAAAACAAGGGCCTTGTAAGCGACAAGATGCTTTTGCAGTAAAAACAAAAAAGGGATGTTCCAAAAGTATAAATTGCAGTGGTTGAGCGCTGCAATGCATACTTATTTGACATCCCTTTTTTATTGTTGGTATCAACCGCGGTAATATTTTTCTGTTTCCGTCCGGCCTTCCCATCCTGGAAGATTTAACCTTTCGTGTTCAAGGACGGCTTCAAAGTCTGCTCGAGGATCGCAGTTCTTTTCTATTTCAAGTTGAGTTTTATGCAGCCTGTTTATGCATTCGCTTTTTTCTTTGTAGCCAAGGCGGGACCTTTCAATGGCATCGCCAAGAATGCGGATGCTTTCATCGTAGATTCGTAACGGAACCGGAAATGGATGTCCGTCCTTTCCACCGTGGGCAAAGCTGAAACGGGCAGGATCCCGGAAACGGCTTGGAGTTCCGTTGATCACTTCGCTAACTAACGTTAGTGACTGCAGGGTTCTGGGCCCAAGACCGGGCGTTAGCAAGAGGCTTTCAAAATCCTTGGGATCGCTTTCATAGGCAGTGGCAAGGACGCTTCCAAGGCGCTTCAAATCCACATCTTCGGCCCTTACATCGTGGTGGGCAGGCATGACAATGTTGCGGCTAACGACCGGTTGTAGAAACTCCGGTTTGCCTAACGTCTGTATGTCCTTCATTTCCTTGATGATTTTATCAGGGTTTTCTTTTGAAATGCTCAGTATTGAACTGCGGGTATCTTTTGCTTCCGTATCAGTAAGGTTCAGAATGTATTTCTGGTTTTCCCCCGTAATTCCCGTATGAGGTTCTTCAACAAAGCTCTTTAAATTTTCAGAGCACCAGTGGTAGCGGCGGGCAGTTTTTGTTTCCGCATTCATTCCCTGCTGAACTACAGTCCAGTCCCCTTCATCGCTTACAATAAAATTGTGCTGGTAAAGCTGGAAGCCATCCTGAACTGCAGTGCTGTCTACCTTTGCCACCAGCTTGCTGTTGCGGACAAGACCATCGCCGTCAAGGCCCGCCATGTTGCTTACGAACTCAAGTTCTTCCGGAGTGCGCCTTGAATATTTTCCTCGGCCGCCGCAGACAACAAGACCAAAGTCCCTTGCCCTTGCGTTTATTCCGCGCTTAAGTGCATACATTACTGATGTGGTGATTCCGCTTGAATGCCAGTCCATGCCAAGAACAGCGCCCAATGACTGGAACCAGAGTGGATCGCTTAGACGGCGCAGGACTTCTTTTTTTCCATACTGAATGATCAGGGCCTCCACAATAAGGGTGCCCATGTCGCGCATTCTGTCCGCAAGCCATCTTGGAACAATTCCGGTGTGAAGAGGAAGATCAGCATGTCCTGTGTTTCTTGGCATAAGTTTTCCCTTTTATATCCGTCTCGTCATTGCGAGCCAGGCTACTGAGGCAGACAGGGCGAAGCAATCCACATGCAAGCCGTGCTATGACGCTGCTTACCTGCCCAACAGCACTTTTATCAAATCCGGTCTGCCGGCCGTACGCAAAGCTTCCTTAACAAGGTTTGCATTCTCACGTTTGTTGAACTGAAGCAAGGCACGCTGAAGACGGCGTTCGTGTCCACCGCGGGCAACATAAACTTTTTCAAGATGACCGTCGCCACCTTCCTTGTGTGGATTGTAGCCGGTGTAGTACATGGCAGTGGCAAGGCTTCCCGGTGTCGGATAAAAGTCCTGAACCTGATCCGGAACAAAGCCAGTCTTCTTTAAATACAAGGCTGTCTCGATGGCTTCGTTCAAACCTGCACCCGGATGCCCCGCAATATAATATGGAACAAGGTACTGCTTCATGCCACATTCCCTGTTGGTCTTTTCGTATTCCTTTGCAAAATCTTCGTAGACCTTGTGGGTGCTTTTTCTCATCAACGAAAGGACATTGTCGCTTACATGTTCCGGAGCAACCTTAAGCTGTCCCGAAATGTGGTGCATTACAAGTTCCTTAAAGAAGGTCTTGTCCTTGTCCATCATAAGGTAGTCAAAGCGGATTCCAGAACGGATGAAAACTTTCTTTACCTTTGGAAGCTCACGGAGTTTCCTCAAAAGGGAAACATAGTCGGTGTGGTCGACCTTAACATTTGGACATGGATTTACTCCCATGCAATCCCTCTTTGGACACGCACCGGCCTTGGCCTGTTTTTCGCAGGCATCGTGGCGGAAGTTTGCAGTAGGACCACCAACATCGTGAATGTATCCCTTGAAGTCCCTGTCTTCCGTCATCTTTGTTGCTTCTTTTATAAGGCTTTCGTGGCTTCTTGCCTGAATGCGCCTGCCCTGATGGAAAGTGATTGCACAGAAAGAACAGGCACCGAAACAACCGCGGCAGCTTGTAAGGCTGAACTTAACTTCCGAAAGGGCCGGAATTCCAGTCTTGTTGTTTTCCGCAGGCTCGTCGTACATTGGATGCCAGCGTCTTGTAAAAGGAAGTTCATACACCTTGTCGAATTCTTCGGTTGTCAAAGGAAGGGCTGCCGGCATCTGAACCACAAAACGGGTGTCTGCAGGCTCAACCAGAATCTTTCCGTTGATCGCATCAGTATTCTGTTCCTGGGTCGAATAGCTGCGGGCAAAAAGTTCCTTGCTTTCGTCGGTGTTTTTTGAAATGTCCTGATAGGCTGGCAGCCAGATTGCATCTTCCGGAATCTCTTCCTTCTTGCTTGTATACCAGCAGGTTCCGCGGACATTACGGATCTGACGGGCTGGAACCCCTTCCTTCAAAAGGGCCGCAACTTCAAGGATCGAATGTTCGCCCATGCCATAGAGAAGAAGGTCTGCCTTTGAGTCAAGGAGAATGGAACGCTTTACGGTGTTTGACCAGTAATCGTAGTGGCTTGTGCGCCTAAGGCTAGCCTCGATTCCACCGATGATGACATTTACGCCCTTGTATGCCTGACGGATTGCCTGAACATAGATGTTTGTGGCGCGGTCCGGTCTGTGGCCTGCAATTCCCCCGTGGGCGTAGACATCCTCCGAGCGGGGCTTGTTGTTGGCGGTGTAGTTTGAAACCATGCTGTCCATGGCACCGGCACTTACAAGATAGGCAAGCTTCGGCTGACCGAATTTGCGGAATTCTTCTATATTCTTCCAGTCAGGTTGGGCAAGAATTGCAACAGTATAGCCGTTTGCTTCAAGGAGTCGGCCAAGCAGAGCAGATGCAAAACTTGGATGGTCAACATATGCGTCCCCCGAAACAAAGACGAAATCTACCTGATCAATATTTCTTTCTATTAAATCCTGCTTTGAAACAGGAAGAAAATCACTGCTGTTCAAGTTCTTTTCTTTCCTTTACAAGCTTGCGGATGAGAACTGAAACATAGGCAAAAACACCCATGTCAACCGCAATGAGGATTCCAATAACCACATAGTAAAGGCCAGGAGCTGTACCTTCCTTATATGAATCGTAGAAGTAATAGCAAAGGAGTGCAAAAAGGGCCGCCATAAGAGTACGGCTGTTTTCAAATTTCTTTATTTTGGCCTTGATGGCATCGATCTTGTTTTCGTTATCAGTCATTCTTCAATGATAAATTGAAAGCAGGTATGTTGCAAGGTATTTTAATGGGAGATAAAAAGAGGCGGAATGCACGGCATGGGCAAACGCAGGTATGGACAAAGCAGATGAACAGGATTTTATTTCAAAGAAATTAAAAAGCCTTATCCAGAAAATCTGTTTTGATCGGGAAATACACCGTCAATATCGTTCATGAAAAATCCGTATCAGGAAACATAGACATTAGCTCATCTAATCTGGATTTTAGATATATTATCCGTAAAGGGATTTTAACATAAGTTATTCCCGATAAGGCCATGCTTTCAAAACTGATTATTCCTGACAATGTAATTTCTATTGGAAATGAAATAAATTACGGTGGTAATCCATTGGACAAAACTGCCGTATCCATTTTTAGAGACAATGATACAGAAGTAGTTTTCAGGGACTACACTGCCTGAACAAAATGCATTGTGTTTTTTTATTCCTGGATTTCTTTCTTGTGATTGGCGTGAATTCCAATGTGCCCGATTCCAAGAATTACAGTTGAAGCAATCAAAAAAATATTGCGGCCGTAAATGCCAAGAAGGAAGAATGCAAGGACTGGAAGAGTTGCACCTGCAAGTGGAATGCCGCAGATTCCAGTGTAAAAATCCTTCAGTTTTCTTTCGCTTTTGAAATAACGAATCCAGTAGATTTCATAAAGAATCATCATAAGGAAAGACGCAAGAAGAATGAAAGCCCATTTTGAAATTCGGACATTAAAATCAGAAAAGGAAACTACAATGGCAGTTACAAGAATTTCCCCCGCCTTTTCAAGGAAGGCAAGTATTTTATTTTCATTTCCAGAAATTTCCTTGTAGCCTTCAGGCGGATACTTTGCCCAAAATCCGTTTGGTATAAAAAGCATGAGAAGATAGATTACGCCAACATAGGAAAACCCAAAGTTCATTTTGACTCTTCAAAAAATTCAACATCCTCGCCAAGAGGACCATGACAAAATGCAACGCGGGCTTTTACCGAACCGAGGACAACATCCTTTGGCCCCATGAAAATCTCGTAGCCCTTTTCGGCGCATTTCTTTGCATAAGAGTCAACATCATCAACTTCAAAGGCAAAATGCCTGATGACACCCTGTGGAAGATCTTCTGTTCCGTTTGTAAAGAATTCGATTTTGCCCCCAGAAGTCTCAAGCAAAAAACCTGTCTCCCATTTTTCGTAAACCGGAAGTTCAAGAATACCGCAGTAAAAATCCTTTACTTTGGAAAGCTGTTCGCTATTGCTGCACTTCATTGAAATGTGGTGTATGCCTTTTATCATTTTTATGTTCCTTTAATCAGATTGCTGTGTCCGCAGAAAGTGTTGTTGCACCGATTGAGCTCGTCGAAATCAAATACAATCTACTAAATATGCATTCATTATACCACATTTGGGCACATTCAGAGGAAATTATGAATGAACTATTTCATTTTCTTCTATATAATTGAGTCATGGATATCGTTTCTCCAGAAATCAGGCACAAAACCATGTCTCACATCCGCTCAAAGGATACAAAGCCCGAAAAGCAGATTCGCTCTGCACTATTTAAGGCCGGAATCCGCTATAGGATCTGCGACAAACGGTATCCAGGTAAACCGGATCTTGTTTTTCCGCGATACTATGCAGTGATTTTTATCAACGGATGTTTCTGGCACGCCCACGAAAACTGCAGGTATTTTAAATTTCCAAAATCCAACAAAGAATTCTGGAGCAATAAATTCCGTCGCAACAAGGAAAGGGATGCGGAGAACATAAAGTATTTTCAGGAACAGTGCTGGAGAGTCTGCGTTGTCTGGGAGTGCTCCATCCGCGGAAAAAAATCCAGGCTTAAAATCGAAAAGGTCAAGGACCAGATAATCCAGTGGCTTGAAAAACCTGAAGAAAACTTTCTTGAAATAAAGGGATTTTGATTTCTAATAAATGCCGTCATGCTGAACTTGTTTCAGCATCTTTAATAGAAAGACTACGCAGATCCCGAAATAAATTCGGGATGACATATCCTATAAACATTTTTAAAACTTCTGTTATCAGTAATCATTCCTATTTACAGGAACAAGAACCTGATATAAACTTTATATATCTATTAGTAATAATTCCTAATAGCAGATCAAACACAGGAGGTCCCCATGAATCCAAAAGCCTTTTACAGCCTTTCGTACGGCGTATTTGTTCTTGGTTCTAAAAGCAACGGCAAAATCAATGCCTGCATCACAAATACCTGCATGCAGGTTGCTTCCGAACCCACAAGGGTTGCAATTTCTGTTCTGAACAGGAACCTTACCTGCGATATGATCAAGGAAAGCGGAAAGTTCACCCTTTCAATTTTGGACAGCACCTGCAGTTTTGACCTGATCAAAAACTTTGGGATGCAGAGCGGAAGAAATGCCGACAAGTTTGCATCTTTTCCTTACGAGACAAACAAAAACGGTGTTCCATACATTACAAAGAGCACCTGTTCCCTTCTTGAGTGCAAGGTTCTTTCAAAAGAAGATCTTGGAACCCACACTCTCTTTATTGCAGAAGTTGTTGAAGCAGAAGTTCTTAATTCAAATGCTCCTTTGACTTATGCCGACTACCAGAACAATATCAAGCCAAAGCCTGTTGCAAATACAGGAAAGAAAATCATCGGCTGGCGATGCAAAATCTGCGGATATGAATATAAGAATCCCGAACTTCCAAAGGATTTTACATGTCCACTTTGCGGTCATCCGGCAGAAGACTTTGAACCTATTTATGAATCAACAGTTGCAGTTGCAACTGAAAAAAATACAAACACACAGAAAGAGGTAACTACTATGAGTAAGTACGCAGGAACACAGACAGAAAAAAATCTCCAGGCAGCATTTGCAGGAGAATCACAGGCAAGAAACAAGTACACATACTTTGCTTCAGTTGCAAAGAAAGAAGGCTACGAACAGATTTCAGCCCTCTTCCTTAAGACAGCAGAAAACGAAAAGGAACATGCAAAGATGTGGTTCAAGGAACTTGGTGAACTTGGAACAACTGCAGAAAACCTTAAGGCAGCAGCAGACGGTGAAAACTTTGAATGGACAGACATGTACGAAGACTTTGCAAAAACAGCAGAAGCAGAAGGATTTAAAGCTCTTGCAGCAAAGTTCCGCGGTGTAGCAGCAATCGAAAAGCATCACGAAGAACGCTACCGTGCCCTCCTCAAGAATGTTGAAACAGCAGCAGTTTTCGAAAAGTCAGAAGTAAAGGTTTGGGAATGCCGCAACTGTGGACACATCGTTGTTGGAACAAAGGCTCCAGAAGCATGTCCAGTTTGTGCTCATCCAAAATCATACTTTGAAGTAAACGCAGAAAACTACTAGGCAAGAAAATGCAGGTCAGAAATACGGCCCAGAGAAAAATCATCCTTGATATAATGAAGGATAATTACTCTCACCCAACTGCAGAAGAAATTTACGAGGCAGCCCGTTCCATAGACGAACACATAAGTCGCGGAACGGTCTACAGGAATTTGGGGTTTCTTTCGGAAACGGGAGAAATCCTGAAAATCCGCGTACCTAACGGATCGGACCATTACGACAGCAGCCTGCACGAGCACCATCACTTTTGCTGCGATGAATGTTCAAGGCTCTTTGATGTTCCGGAAAGCGTAAAGGTAAAGGCATCAAAAATTTCAGATTTGATGTCCAGGGAAGGATTCACGCTGAATTCCCACAACCTTATTTTTACAGGCTTGTGCCCAGAATGCAGTGACAAAAACACACAGGGGAAATGAAAATGAATTTGAACGAATTCAAGAACGGAAAAATTGCGGCAACATACGATGCATCAAGCGAAACAATTTTCCAGCATTTTGGGAAAACTCAGAATTTCAAAATCTACACCATCGAAGACGGAAAAATTGCAAAATCGGAAGTCATCGACAACGGCGGATTCGGACACCACGATCTTGCAACCTACCTTAAGGACTGTGGTATTGAAATCCTGATTTTAGGAAACCGCGGACAGGGTGCCATTGATGCACTGAACAACGCAGGAATAGCACAGCTGGCAGGAATTACAGGTTCACCAGATGAAGCCGTAAAACTTTTCCTTGAAGGAAACCTTAAGGACAATCCTGATGCAAAGTGCAATCACCACGGCGAGCATCACCATCACGAAGAAACTTCTGGCGGCATGATTTTTAAGCCTATAAAGTAACAGCATGACAGTAGCCCCGTCATTGCGAGGAGCCTGCGACGAAGCAATCCACGCCCATGTAGAGCAAGGCATGAATGGATCGCCGCGCTTTGCTCGCGATGACGACCTCTTAGTCCGGCAAAGCAATCCACCTGCCTTTATTTTTCCAGCGGTCCGTTATAGGAAATAATCCCGCCGAATTCAATTACATCGGCATAGCCAAAGTCTACCAACTTCTGGCTGGCCTGCTTTGAACGGCGGCCGCTCCTGCAATAAACGAAAATTCTTTTGCCTTTATCTTGAATCAGCTTTTCTGCATCTTCCTTTGTAAAGGTTTCGTTTGTAAGCTGAAGGGCTCCAGGAATGTGTCCTTCGGAAAATTCTTCAGGAGTCCTTACATCAAGAAGAATGAAACCTGGATCAGAAGCCATCATCTTCAAGCCTTCTTCCATTGAAACTGATTTGAAAGTGTTCATGACTTTAGCCTCCTTACCAGATTTCTGTTCTGCACCACATGAAGACAAAACAAAAATCGAAAGCATCATCAATAAAGAAAAGTATTTTCGCATAAAATCATTTTACTATATTTCTAAAGAAAGATTGAAGAATAACAAGTTGCACTCTAGTTGTTTTCGTCAAAAGCCTTGTTCATCTTCTTGAACTTTTCATAGACTTCCAGGGCAAGCTTTACGGCATCAGTGTAATCTTCGTGAAGAACTGCCCTTCCGTTTGCATTGCGGAGCTTGTACTTGCCGTCCTTTGTGTGCTCGATCATCGGAACATGTTCATGATCGCAAACCGAATACCACTTTCCATTAAGCTGTTCCTTATGCCACTTAAAATTATTTTTCATCTTTCCCTCCAGAAAAATCTTACTAAACTGAATCTTCCATAATTTTCTTATGACATTAATATAGTCGTTTTTTGCAAAACGGAAACTAAAGTTGTGGTTTAGTAAGAGCAGAACCCGCATCAAACCACAACTAACGAACATTAGTTCAGGATTGTTTTTCAAAAAGCTTTTATTAGCGCATTAAAGAAAACTAACGGCCATTTTTTAGCTAAAATCCGCTGGTCATCTTCCATGGTATTGCGGGCGCAAATAAAAAACCCGGCAGAATCCTAAGAATCCCACCGGGTCCGAGTGCAGTTCCCTGAAAGCATTTGGATACAATGTTATATTGTTACATCGCTAGAATTTTTTTCAAAGATTAAACGCCATTTTCAGAATCAGAATGCAAAGGCAAAAGCCTAAAAAGGTTTGATAAAATTTTGCATTTTTACAGTGATGAACGGCACAACTTTAATGTTCTTCTTCAGTGCAAGAACAACTCCAAAAGCAATCTACAAATTGGATCTGGGTAAAGAAGAATATTTTAAGGCTCCATAAAAGGAGCAATCAGGAGCGACATGCAATTCAGGCCGTAAGATGAAGCAGAGCCCTCCGATATTTACCGGCAGCCCTATTTCATTTTACAGTGACATCCTTCATCGCGCAAGGATGCACAAAACTGCACTCTATTCTAAAAGGTCCTAGAGGAGACCTTCTGGAACTTCATAATCGATTTTTGCGGTAGCATTGAATGCGGAAAGTTCGTCACGGACTGCTTCAAGTTCTTTCATAAGAGATTTTTTCAAATCGTTCAAAGGTTGACCAAGTGAATCTGACTTGAGGACAGAATACTGATATACGGGAACCTTAACCTTCTTGTAGTTACCGTTCTTATCGACATTTTCATAATCTGTTTCCCATACAAAATCTTCTGCCTTTATGCTTCGTTCCTTTTCAATCAAGTTATCAACATAAGCAAGCTTGGATTTCAATGCTGTTTCCTTAAAGAGAAGTTCATGTCCCCTGCGGTTTGATTTTTCGATTGCAACATTCAGATCGTAAATTGCTTCCGTAACCGCAATCTGTTTCCTTACGATTTCTTCATAAGAATGACCGTCAAGCTGAACATTTTTCTCTTCTCTTTTTTTCTGCAGTTCCTCTTCTGTTGGTTTTTCATTCTTGAAATTGATTGTATACGAAACCTTTCTGAGCAAGTCAGTAAGATTTGATGCCATTTTCTTAAGTTCTGAACGAACACGCATTGCCTTTTGTAATGTCATATTTTTCTCCTGCTTTTATATTTTTTATTTCTTGAAGTGATGATTTCAATATAGACTGATTTTGTGCCGTTGTATCTAAATCAGTAGTTTATAAAGCTGAAGTTTAAAAACATTTACAAAAAAAAGGGCGGTGCCTTTTCAAGCCCGCCCAAACAATGCAATACAGAAAACCAGTTCTGCTTGCGACGATTCGATTATTGCATTATTTAATATATAAGTCATTCAACTTGTAGTTGAATGATTAGATTTAAAAAAATCATCCGGGTTTCTGAATCTGGGGTAATCCCATTTGTCATGCGCAAACAGTCGGAAGGCTGCCGCGACTTGCTGATTTTTCAGAATACGGTTTAAGTTTGCTTCCTTATACACTTAAACTGTTGCCGGATGAATGGTGCATACAAGGCATTACCACGAAAAAATGTGCCAATTTTTTCCATAGTAAAATGTGATTCACAGGGTTTACTATCCAACAGTAATGCCTTTCAGCACCGGCACTAATTAATTCCTTGTTTGAAGGCGAATGAAAGGAACTTACAGGTCCGCGTGCCCTGCACCATTTTCATAGCCCATTTACGGAATTGTCAGGTCGTTCCTTTCATGAGTTAATAGACTTTCTGTACGATGCAACGAATAATGAGGAAAGTACCGCAACTACAATGGATGGGATTCCTTCAACATCTCATAAATCATCTAACCAGAAAGTCTTATTCTTCATATCCCCACAGCTTCATCAGTTTATGATATTCAGGCAGAAAAACTCCTTTTTCTTCTTCCTGTTTAACTATTCTTTTATACAAATCATCAAGATAGATGCAAGCATGTAATTCTGTGGAAAAAGAAGTTCCAAAAGTTGTATTTACATATGTAACAAACTGAAGCATTTCATCTTCTTCTAAGAACCAATCTAAATCCATTAATGTGTTATCAAAACAACTTATTCCATGTCCAAAAGTTTCTCGCCAATATGTACAGCAAAAATGTTCTACAATACCATAAAGTTCATCTGCATTGTATTCCATAACAATCTCCATAGTTTAAGGCCAGGATGGAGTCGAACCATCATATTCCAAACCCCAAGTAAGGTGCATCCCAGTGACGCGCTGGCCCATTTCATAAATAAAAATCATCCGGGTTTCTGAATCTGGGGTAATCCCATTTGTCTAATGGCCGGACTGCATTAACGACAGTTGCTCTCTCCCTTGAGCTAAACATACTTTGCTGCCTTCGGGATCGAACCGAAATCTTCCTGTCAGCTGACTACTTTCTAGTCATTTTAAGCCGACCTCAATTGGACTGATCCAAATAATCTAGATTTTTCAGAGTACGGTCTGAGTTTCTCACTTTATACGTCCAGACTGTTACCGGATGAAAAATTGGCTCCTTCTCGGCGAGCCCAGAGGGTGGATTTACACTTCCTCAACCGAAGATAGATACTATTGGGAAAAACTGTCAAAAACACACCAACAGTATCGATTTGTGTTTTATTGTCTTCCGTGGCCCGACCGCTCACGATACAATCACAGACTGTTAATCTGCAGGCAGAAGTCGGGATTCCTTATGGATTCCTTCCTTAAGGGATTACCATAAGATTTCTGCTCTTGAAGACACTACCAAACAGAACATTTTATGGTTTCTCTTCCAGGACAAAACCATCGATAGACCATAACAATTTCTGTTAATACCTAAATTCTACTTGCACATCTTCCAAGAAGATCCGCAACCTTTACCTTATAGATAATCCGTTCGTTCTTACCGTTCTTCAGTTCTTTAACAGGACGAATTACTATACCTTCCATCTCAATCCCAGGATTGACTTTTGAAGCAGGGGCAGATTTTACAATCTCTGCAATTTCATTCAAAGTTCCGGTTGCTACAATTGGAGCCCTTTCAAAACCAAGCATCTGTGCATAGTGTTCTACAACTTCCTGTCTCCAGAAAACATCATCTGTCTTGTTGTAGATGTCGAATGCATAGAACTTGAACTCAGATACATCATAAAGATTACTCTGAATCTTTGGTCCCAAAAGTTCACCATGAATGACAGCTTCCTTGTCTCCAAAATTCTGTTCAAAGATGGATTCAAATTCAGGTGTAATCATGGCATCAAGCCATTCCTTTTTTTCACCTGAGAAAACGGACTTGTCTGTATGACCAAGATATGAAACATGATTTCCGTCGTAGTAAAAGTTAAGGTTTTCACCATCGACCTTTTCCGTTCCAATCCACTGAATGTCCTTCAGCATCTCAATGTAATCATCTGAAAATACTTCTGTATTAACAGTCTTAGACTTTGAGTCAGTCCGTTTCCATGGACTAACAATTTTTTGGTAGTTGTGTGCCATACGAGCACCTCCAGTAAAATAATTTAGCCCGCACCACCTGCTTTTGAGAAAAGCAAGAAAACAAAGACCGATTACGTATAGCTACCCCTTCACTATAAATTTCCTCGGCAAGAAATTAAGCCTTTCAGCAGCACTTACCATAGACCGACAGAAAGTGCCTTATCGGGGGTCATTGGCATCATAACCAATCTGCAGATAACTTTTCATCCTCTGCAGGATGGGGGAGCCTTCGTGGTTCTCCCCGGATAGCGGCCTCAACATATCAGTGCTTGTGCTGTGTTTCCACTTCCCGCTTTTGGACTTTCACCCTCAATCAGAACTTTCGTTCCCCAATACGCCGGTTCATCATCACCATAAACAACTTAACATCATTCAACCCGTAAGTCATTCAACTTGTAGTTGAATGAAATTCCTACTAATAGCACTTATATTATAAATGTGGACTGCGAAGTTAGCTCCCAGCCCATGTTTTACTGATAACTTGCATTTGAATGATAAATTAGGAAAATCAATCTATAATTTAAAATGTCAGGAGAATATCTATGAAAACGAATAAAGAATTTCCAGCAACTCATTCTATGAGCACAAGCTGGTTTGTTGCGGATGAAGAAGGGAATATTGCTTTGTTTGATTTTGATGACAACGGTCCAGTTCCAAATAATATTCCAAGCGAGAATTATTCAACATTAATGACTGCAGAAAATGACTTTGGTGAAAAAGACAATGATTTTGTAGAATATTTTGAATTAACCGATGAACAGATTGAAGAATTGATGTCTGATTCTCATTCTCCTGAGAAAGCTGACATTGAAGATCCTTACGATTATTTTGTTCAAGTTGACGAAGAAAATAAAAAAGAATTTTTTGAAGTTTTCTATGATGACATTCAATTCTGTTTCTCCCATAAACATGGGATTTATTTTATGAGTCCAATGTCTGTATGCGGGGCACCTGAATTCTATGTAGAACGTGCAAAAAGAACTTTTATAAAAACAGTTACACGAGTTGCTTTTATGCCAATTGACTCATACATATGGGAAGATTTCGTTGATAGTAATTCAAAATGGAAGTTGCCGTTTTATTGTTATAAGCAGCCCTATTCTTCCTATACTGATTTAGCAAAAAGAACGAACGTTCCAAAATATCCTTTTAAGGAGTCTCAAATCTCAGAAAAACAGAGAAATAAACTGATTCGTGTGCCTTTGAAATTTTCTGAATGCACTGGATTTCAAATTGCGCAGTACGTGATTTGTAACTGGCATGGTGGATATGATGATATTGAGTTAAATAAAAAGGAGTACACTAAATTTCCAAAAACAGAAGGTGGATTTGGATACTTTCTTCGTCATCAAATTCCAGAAAAAGACGGAGACAAACCAATCATTATTGATGCAAAGGATTAAATATGCTTGACCGAATCTCCATAGACCTAAGCAATTATTGCTCTAAACAATGTGACTTCTGCTACAATCACTCCACCAAAGAAGGAAATGTAATGTGGACTGTAGAGGAACTGATTCCTTTTGTCCTTGATTTACATAAGCATGGAATTGATGCGGTTTCCTTTGGCGGTGGTGAACCTTTTGAATTTGACGGTATCTTCAATTTGATTTTCGGCTTGATGGATGAAATGTATGTTTCAGTTACATCAAACGGACTGCCACTAGAAAATGCTGAAGTATTCGCCCAGCTGATTCAGAATAAACCGGATAAAGTTCACATCACAATTCATCATCCTGAAAATACTGTAGAAGTTGATCGGGTAATTGCAATGGTAAAGAAAATTGCGGCAGAAGGAATAAAATCAGGCGTAAACCTTCTTGTTTCAGATTTTAATTGTGATAAGGCAAAAGACGTTTATAATCTATTAATTGCAAACGGAATCACTGCTGACAGAATCATTCTTATTCCACGAAGATTTACCTGTGAACCTACTCCCAAACAACTGTCTGAAATTGCAGGAGGAAAACCATTCCAGTCACCTGCCTGCCTCACCGGTTGTAAGCAACCAACAGAATTCTGCTCCCTTTCCTGGGATAAAAAAGTAAACTGGTGCAGCTATGCCAGCGGAAAGCAGCCGTTAAAAGAATTAACTTTCAACGGCTTAATGGATGCTTTGAATAATATTGTGTTTGGATGTTGTAAGAATAAATACCTCAATTATTAGTTTTTCCATGTTGTTCTTTAAAACTTATTGTCCTTCAAAACTGATAAAATCCCAGTTAGGTTCTCTTTCAATCATCAAAAGTAATCTATCAGACAAAGTTTCATAGAATTGAACTGCTTTTTCACTTAATGCATTTGATTCAGCGTATTTTTTCATTTGTATAGCCATTTTTCTAACAGTGTCATAGGTATACAAATTATAGCCATACCAATCAAACTCTATAGTTTCTTTTCCAAACTCTTTCTTTCTACAAGTATATTCAATATTCTTATCAAAATTTGGTTTTAGAAACTGCTGATATAAATAAGAAGCAACAATATCTTCTTCAATTGAAATCTGTTCTTCTGTACAACAATAACAGCCCCAATCACCGCTATTTTCATCTTTTGCTTGTTTTACTGGCATAATCCAAAAATAAGAACTCGGATTGTGACCTTCTTCCCACCATGGTTCTAACACATAACTCTCCTATAATACGAAAATCTACTGCAACTTTATTATTTCAAAATCCTCATGATAAAGTTTGATGATTTCCATAATTTCTTTAACTACCAGCGTAAAAGGAGCTTTTTTACAAAAATACTCACTGGAAATATTATTCCACTTATAGGAAAAATTAATTCCTTTTGGCCTTTCGAAAAAATCGAATCTATAAAACTCCTCTATCAGGTTTGCTATATCACGCATAGCCTCTGGTTTATCACAAGTTTCATATTCTTCATAATTATTTGTTCCTGATTCATATTCATTTAATATTTCAGAAACTCTGTATAAAACTTGAACTACCTCTGAATACAGTTTTTCATTAGGTCCCCAATCTTTTTCAATTTCTCCAGGAACTCGTTCATCTGCAAAATCATTATACGATACTGAGCCATCATTAAAAATTTCAAAACTGCAAGAATCTTCTCCCTGCCCATCAAACCAATGTGTTTCTTGGGAAAAATAAAAAATAGATTCTTTTATATTTTTCTTGTTCATACTTATTCCTCATTTTAAAATTAGCTGCACCATCGGGAAATCCTAGATTTTCCGCAGCTCACCTTTCGACTACACTCAGTTGTCGAATCGCTTTGCGACCGGTTCACTGTTTTGAGAAAAGCAAGAAAACAAAAATGAATGACAGGAAGGCAGGAGTCGAACCTGCAATACCTGGTGTTCTTATGAGAACCAGCCGAATTCCACGTTATCGGTATCTTCCTGCCATTCATATTCCAGGCAACCTCTGTTTGATGAAACAATCTCATCAAGTCCAGAAGGTGGCTGGCAAACTGCCGGAACCGTTTTTATCCGTTGCCCGGTTTTAGTCAGATAACCTTTCATCCTCTGCAAGACGGGAACTCTTAGTGGTCGCTCCAATCGGGTTTGCTCTTTCGAGTAACGTTCCAATCACCAAATTAAAGAGATTACTGTTGTACCACAGGTATATGCTATTCAGCGACCTTATCTATCAGGAATCTCTAATAAATTTATAAAAGAAGGTACTAAATGTATCCCCAGGCCCGATAAAACTATCTACTGGACAATCAATAACTTCTTTTATTACTTGATAAAGTCACTTCAGCATAACAGTCTGGATGTTAGCATAGTACCTTCTGGCGTGGATAGAAATGCCTTATCAAGTTTCCAGACATAGAGATATTCTAAAAAATTAGAGTATCACCTCAATCAAAATATCACGCACCAACCCAAAAATCATTCAACTTGTAGTTGAATGTTTACAGAAACAAAAATTATTCTTGAAATTCCCAGCGACATAAACAATACAAATCTTTTTCACCATTAAACTCTGCCCCAGCTTTCAGCAAGGCATCTCGCATCCTCAAGTACAATTCTTTTGAAAAATAGTTTCCTTCTTCATAAAGCTCATACAAACTGGAAGACTTTACCCAGGAATACGAACTGTTAAAACAATTCACATTTGGATTCACACCTTCCTTTAAAAGAAACTCGAGAAGTGCTGGCAATTTCTGACAAACACATTCATAAAGAACATTATTCGAAATATTTTTGGCACCGATTTTCAAAAGAATTTCTTCAAAAACACTAATCATCTGTTTTTCAAATTCCTCTGATTCGCAATACCATAGTTCTGGATAGTAATATCTTGCCCAAT
>JAUNCR010000096.1 GCA_030526505.1 Spirochaetales bacterium | reverse complement strand
GGTATGGAAGCCAGAAACCTACTCCAGTTTCCCCAAAGAACTGCCTGTGGGAATAGATTCCCGTTTCAACCTGAGCGTTAACTGCTTCAGGGAAATCCTCGTAGTGGGGAAGGTATGCGTATGTTGCTGCCGTCGGAATGAGCTCAAGGTATCCCTTGTCTGCATATTTCTTGAAGGCGGCAGGAATGTTCTGTCCGTAAACGTCGGTGTAGTCAGCCTTTGTCTTTTCAATTTTTTCAAGGCATTCTGCAGCAAGCTTTTCGCATTCCGTTCCCTTGCAGCGCTTGAGTTCTGATTTTCCAAGTGCAATGAGGTTGTCCAGATGGTCAAGGTACTGCTTCTGAATCTGTGCATCGTCAAGGATGAAGCAGAGTGCAGGTGAAAGTACAAGACCAAACTTGAAGGTGATGTTTTCTTCTTCAAGCCTTCCGAACATGTTCAGGAGCGGAATGTATGTTTCTGTAATAGCCGTAAAAAGCAAATTGTTTTCCACGGTAAAGTTGCTGTCTTTTTCTGTGTTTCTGATAAAACCCTGGTGTGCATCAATAATCAGGGCAAGTTTTTTATTGCTCATGTTTCCCCTCACTCTGAAAATGACTGTCTGTGGTTAAGGTAATGGTCGTGAAGAATCTGCTTCATTCCGGAAAGCTGAACCAATGGAGGATAGTTTGTCTTCTTTCCCGGCTGAAGGTTCTGGATGTCTTCCCTTTCGGATGGAAGCTCGATCATTCTTGATGAACAGAGGACTTCAGGAAGCTTGCCCTTGAAAGAAAGTGCCAGGTCAATCTTGAGCCATCTTTTTCCGGATGGAAGGAGAATTGACTGTTCCTTTGTTTCAAAGTCTGTCTTTATGTCGATTGATTCTGCCGGTTCTTCATTGTTTGGAGCTTCAAAAAACGAAATGTGAAGGAATACTGATTCAAAATCCCTTCTGAGTTTTACTGAAGCGATGTCAGATTCCTTGATGTCCCAGAATGCAAAAAGCCATGCCGGATTTCTGATGATGGCGTCGATGTATGTGTTGTTGTAGCTTTCAGGAAGCTGGTCAGGAACAGGAGTGTCGTCTTCTGTAATCTGAACCGATGATTTTTTTTCTGGAACCTTGAATTCTTCCGCTGCTTCAAGAATCTCACCAATGATGAGGGTTCTGTTGAGGTTGTCTGGAATCTCGATTCCGAACTTATCTCCCAGAACTATAAGATCTGCAGTTGTCATTGATTCAAGCTGCTGTCTGGACAAGGCATCTTTTTTCATATTGTGGTTATAATCTAAAAAATCCTTGAAAGTGTCTAGTACCTTTTGCGCTTAAAAAAAAAGGCGGGGCTGTGAAAAAAGTTTGCACCTGTCGGGAAAAAATCCATAAACGGTTTTTCATCCTTTATTAAAGATTCAGCATCCTTTCAATTTTTATTCAATTTCGCTATACTTCTGTCGTTTTATCATTTCATGCGTATAGGAAAAGAATATGGCAGATCAGAAAGAAGTTTTCAAATCAATCGTAGTAAAGGCAATCAATCAGTATAAATCGGAAAAGGCTCCGGAAGCAGAAATCAATGCTGATTCAGTCCGCGTTGAAATTCCTCCAAAGCCAGAAATGGGAGACCTTGGGATTCCGATGTTTGCTTTTGCAAAGGCATTCCATTCCTCTCCTATGGCTATTGCCGGAGATGTTGCAGCACTCATCAAGGGCTATGCTGAATCAGACATCTCGGTTTCTTCACTTGGAGAATTCCTTGCTGCAGGTCCTTATGTAAATGTTAAGCTCAACAAGGCAAACGCTTCTCTTGATATTCTCCGCGCAGTAATCGACCAGAAGGAAAATTACGGTTCCCTCAATGCTGAAGGAAAAAAGCATCTTGAAGGCCGTCGCGTAATGATCGAGTTTTCTTCTCCAAATACAAACAAGCCTCTCCACCTTGGACACCTTAGAAACGACGCCCTTGGTGAATCGGTAAGCCGCATCCTCAAGAAGGCAGGTGCTGAAGTATTCAAGGTTGACCTCATCAACAACCGTGGCGTTCACATCTGCAAGTCCATGCTTGCATACAAGCTTTTCCACGAGGCAAAGGGTGAAACACCGGAATCCCTCGGCATGAAGGGAGACCACTTCGTTGGCCAGTGCTATGTTGAATTCGACAAACATTCAAAGGAACATCCGGAAGCCCTTCAGGAAGCTGAAGACATGCTCATCAAGTGGGAAGCCGGCGATCCTGAAGTCCGCGCACTCTGGCAGAAGATGAACGACTGGACACTCAACGGCGTTAAGGAAACATACAAGAGAACTGGAATTGAATTCGACAAGTTCTACCTTGAATCGGAAACATACCTCAAGGGAAAGGACGAAATCCTCAAGGGACTTGAAAGAGGCGTATTCTTCAAGGCAGAAGACGGATCGGTTCGCATCGATGTTACTGATGTTGTAGGAAAGGGAAAGGACGAAGACAACCATGAAAAGGTTCTCCTCCGCAAGGACGGAACTTCGGTTTACATCACACAGGATATCGGTACAGCCATCAGCCGCCACGACGACTGGGCATTCAATGAAATGATCTATGTCGTAGCTTCCGAGCAGAACTACCACTTCAAGATTTTGTTCCACATCCTCAAGAAACTTGGATTCGACTGGACGGACAAGCTCTATCACTTGAGCTACGGCCTTGTAAACCTTCCAAGCGGAAGAATGAAGAGCCGCGAAGGTACTGTTGTTGATGCAGACGACCTTATCGACAACCTCCACGCAGATGCCCTCAAGGCAATAGCAGACCGCGAAAGAGATGTGGAGCTTGATGCGGACGATGTTGCAGAAAAGGTTGCGTTGTCAGCACTCCATTACTATCTGCTTAACGTGGCACCTGTAAAGGACATGCTGTTTAACCCAGAAGAATCACTGAGCTTCAACGGAAATACAGGTCCATATCTCCAGTACATGGGAGCCCGCATTTCCTCAATTCTTCGTAAGGCAAAGGAGCAGGGTGTTGTGCCTGACACATCGGATGAGGCTCTCGTAATGCTCAACTCGGAAAGCGAATGGGCATTGATCAAGGACCTTGAACGATATCCTGCAGTGGTTGCCCGTTCCGCAGACACAATGGATCCAAGCATCATGGCAGCCTATGTCTATGATGTTTGCAAGAGCTTCAGCGCCTTCTACCGCGACTGTCCAATCCTCTCTGTAGAATCAGAACAGCCAAAGCTTGCCCGCGCTCGTCTTGCCCTTGCAGAATGCACCCTTACAGTGCTTAAGACGGCAATGGAACTTGTACTTGTTCCATTTGTAGAAAGAATGTAGTTAAATAAGATACGGAGTAAAAAACAATGGATGAAAATATAATCAACAGGCTGTCGGACATTGCCATGAGCAATGACCCTATCGACCAGTCACTCTATGAAAAATATGATGTTAAGCGCGGTCTTCGTCATGCAGACGGTCGCGGTGTTCTTGTAGGACTTACAAGCATCGGTGATGCCATCGGTTATGAAATCGACAAGGACGACAAGAAAGTTGCTGTTCCTGGACGCCTCATCTATCGTGGCTACAATGTAGAAGACATTGTCCATGATGTTGAAAAAAGCCACCATTACGGTTACGAGCAGGTTGCATACCTTCTTCTCTTCGGTCAGCTTCCAACAAAGGATCAGCTTGAAGAATTCCAGGAACTCCTCGGAAGCCTCCGTGCCCTTCCTGAATACTTTACGGAAGACATGATCATGAAGGCTCCATCAAGCGACATCATGAATAAAATCGCCCGCGGCGTTCTTGCCTCTTACTCTTATGACAAGGATCCTGAAAACCGCGACATTTCAAACATCCTCCGCCAGTGCATCGAGCTTACATCCCGTTTCTCTACACTTGCAGCCTACGGTTATCAGGCAAAGAGAAGATACTACGACGGAAAGTCAATGTATGTTCACAATCCAAAGCCTGAACTCTGCACTGCTGAAAATTTCCTCCGCCTCATCAGAAGCGACAAGCAGTACACACCTCTTGAAGCAGAACTTCTTGACCTTGCACTGATCCTTCACGCAGAACATGGTGGCGGTAACAACTCTTCTTTCACAATCCATGTTGTTTCTTCAGCAGACACCGACACATATTCTGCCGTTGCCGCAGCCTGTGGTTCCCTCAAGGGAAGCCGCCATGGTGGTGCAAACATCCGCGTAATGGAAATGATGGACGACATCAAGAAGAACGTAAAGGATTGGGCAAACGAAAATGAAATCCGCGACTACCTTGTAAAGATTGCAAGCAAGCAGGCCTTTGACAGAACAGGTCTCATCTACGGACAGGGACACGGCGTTTATACAATCAGCGATCCTCGTGCAACTCTTCTCCGCGACAAGGCTGCGGAACTTGCAAAGGAAAAGGGATTCGAAGAAGAATTCCACCTTTACAACATCATCGAACGCCTTGCTCCGGATGTTCTCTTTGAACTTCACGGCGGAAAAAAGCGCATCTGTACAAATGTTGACTTCTACTCGGGATTCGTATACAGCATGCTCAACATTCCTCGCGAACTCTACACACCTCTCTTTGCAATCTCCCGCATTGCAGGTTGGAGTGCACACCGTATTGAGGAAATCGTTGCAGGCCGCCGCATCTATCGTCCGGCTTACAAGGGAATCGCAGGCGAACGTCGCTATGTACCAATGGATCAGCGCGTAGAAAACAAGATTCTTCAGGTTAAGCAGGAAGACAACAGGGTTCCAACAACAGGACCTTCGGATTAATCCTGATTCTTAGAAAATTCAAATCCATCTCTAATAAATATTATTTTGATATTTGTTGGAGATGACCTATAATGGACAGTAGAGGACTTATGAAAAAACTTTTTGCATGCCTTCTGCTGTCTTTTTTATTTTTTAATCTCTACGCTGCAACCAAGATTTCACCGCCAAGGCAGAAATTCATTTCCTGCGCACTTGAGCTCCGCGGTGTTCCCTATAAATGGGGCGGACAGACTCCAGAGGAAGGACTGGACTGTTCTGGACTCATCAACTATGTAAACAGCCAGACCCTCGCCGACAAGATTCGTTTCCCACGCAAGGCACAGGACATTTACGATTCTGTCATCCATATAGAAAAAGACCAGCGTGAACCCGGCGACCTTGTCTTTTTCAGCGATGAAAAGAACGGGCCTATTTTCCATGTTGGCATCTACTGCGGTGTATATCCAAAAAATGGACCTGAAGAAAAATTCAGGGGGAAGAGGGTTTTTGTTTCCGCCCTCAGCAGGAGTGATCCGGGGGTAAAGATTTCCCTCATGGATGAAGGCTACTGGCCAAAATATCATCCTGTTTACGGCCGATTTCTCCGTTCCACAAAGGACTACAACAAGGGTATCAGCGAAGAAAAAAGCCTCAGGAAAGATGCGGAAAAAAATCGTGAATTGAACAGCATTGAAAAACAGAAGGTTGCCTCAAAAAAAGTTCCTGCAAAGGAAAAGGAAACAAAAAAGGAGACTGCAAAGGCTGTCGTAAACAAACCGGCGCCAAGAAAAAAGCCGGAGCCAAAATTGCGCACAAAAACCTTTTAGTTTCCGTACGATACCCCTGGCATCCGGTAACTTGTTCCGGGGTGTAAGGGGTCTGTCCCCTCTGTCCCGTGGCTCAAACTCATCTTTAATCATTTGAATTATTTCCCGATTCTTACTATATTTATCTCAGACTATTCATATTTTTAGAGGTAACATATATGGCAGAAAACTCAGGTTGCGGCGGATCATGCGGATCTTGCTCAAAAGACTGTGCTAAAAGACCAACTCACGAAACACTTCACAAGGACTCAAAGGTAAAGAAAGTAATCGGCATTGTTTCAGGAAAGGGTGGTGTTGGAAAATCCCTCGTTACATCTTTGCTTGCCTGCAAGACAACTCGCGACGGTCTCAAGACTGCCATCATGGATGCTGACATTACAGGCCCTTCAATTCCAAAGGCTTTCGGTCTCAATGCAGAACGCGCACAGAGCGGTGGAACTGCAGAAAGCGGATTCCTCTATTCAATAAAATCAAAGACCGGCATCCAGATGATGTCCATGAATTTCCTCCTCCCAAATGAAAACGATCCGGTAGTATGGCGCGGACCTGTCATTTCCGGGGCTGTAAAACAGTTCTGGACAGATGTTGTCTGGGAAGATGTGGATGTAATGTTCGTTGACTGTCCACCAGGAACAGGTGATGTTCCTCTTACGGTTTTCCAGTCAATGCCTGTAGACGGAATCATCGTTGTTGCTTCTCCTCAGCAGCTTGTCCGCACAATCGTGGAAAAGGCCGTGAATATGGCCAACATGATGAACATTCCTGTACTTGGCCTCGTTGAAAACATGAGTTATGTAAAGTGCCCTGACTGCAACAAGGAAATCAGGATTTTCGGTGACGGAAACATTGACGCCTGCTCAAAGGAATTCAACATTCCGGTCCTTGCCCGCATTCCGATCGAAGCAGAGACAGCCGCAAAGGTTGACTCAGGCTGTGTAGAAGACCTTAATCTTCCATACCTTGATGAAGCTGCAAAGGTCGTAGAAAACCTCTAGTATAGAAAATTGTGGTGGTTGAGCCAGTCTAAACCACCATTGCTTTCGCAGCGCGGCAATCCATAAAAAGGCAGCATCTGCGTCCGTCATTGCGAGCACGAAGTGCGTGGCAATCCATATCAAAGGCAAACAAGAAAACATGAAACTAATCTGCGCCCCAATGGCAACCCTCAGTCACGAACCTTTCCGCCGCGCAGTGGAAAAGTTCGGCGGCTGCGACGAGTACTACACGGAAATGATCAACGCCTCATCCCTCCTGAACATGGGGCCTTTTGAAAAATATTATCTTCTGAACGGTCCCGTTCCGGAAAAAATCGTGTGGCAGCTCACCGGTTGGAATGCAGAAAAAATGGCTGCCGCAGTTCCCGTAGTCCTTGCAGGTGGTGGCATAGGAGTGGACATCAACATGGGTTGCAGTGCCCCACAGATTTTCAAAACCGGTGCAGGCATCGCATGGATGACAAAGCCCCTTGCAGAAACCGAAAAATGCGTCAGCCTTGTAAAAAAGGAAATCGAAAAGTGCAGCGCAGGGCAGGGAAAGGAATTCCGCCTCAGCGTAAAGTGCCGCCTTGGTGCAGAAAATTTCACGGAAGAAACCTTCTTTGGTTTCACCGACATGCTTGTTGCGAATGGCGTGACTCAGATTGCCCTTCATCCCCGCACCATGAAAGAAAAATACCGCGGACTTCCAAAATATGACTGGGCGGAAAAGCTTGCCCTCCGCTATGAAAATAAAATCGAAGTAGTTGTAAATGGCGCCGTGGAAAACAGGGCCACCGCAGATTTTGCCATGTCAAAAGTTCCCCATGCAGCCGGAATAATGATAGCCCGTGCCGCCGCCGTAAAACCGTGGATATTCCGTGAAGTTTCATCTTCAGGATCCTTTGAGGTAGACCGCCAGCAGCTTGCCCTGGATTTCGTCGAAGATGTAAAAAACTATCAGCCTCCGGAGTTTTACAAAACCCGCATCCAGCGTTTCTTCGGCTACTATTGCCAGCAGTTTGCTTTCGGCCATTATTTTCAGTCCCAGTTGCAAAACTACAGATCCCTTGAAGACACCGTCGAAAAAATCAACGACTATTTTGCAAAACAGCCAGACGAAAAAATTCTTTCAGTAAATTAATTTTTTTC
The DNA here is from genome assembly GCA_030526505.1 of Spirochaetales bacterium. Taxonomy (GTDB): domain Bacteria; phylum Spirochaetota; class Spirochaetia; order Treponematales; family Treponemataceae; genus Treponema_D. The sequence continues at coordinate 1,009 of JAUNCR010000096.1, read as the reverse complement.
TCTTTCAGAAGCGCACTCCCTTGCTAAACCCGCTTTCCGTGGTTCCGCTCCCGCTCATTGCCCTGCCGGGCAACGCCTCCGGCGCCCCTCCAATCGGGGCTATGCTCATCAAAAGGCACAAGCACCTCAAGACTGCTTCGCGATTTTTTTTTTTGAATGGGCCTCATGAAGATTCTACGAGGATCCCAAACTAATTAAATCACGGCTTTATATGTAAATCATGAATATCAGTTTATAATGAAGATACTGTATTTTGAAAGGAACCATCATTTGCTCTGTTTCAGGATGAAGCAAAGGAGTGTGCAAATTATGTCGGAAAAAATTCTACCTTTGTCAATTGAAGACTATGACTCGATTTTTGAACTTTGGAACAGCGTGGGCATGAGCAGACGCGCCTTGAATTCCGTGGATGACAGCCGAGAGGGAATTGAGCGCTATCTAAAACGGAATCCGACGACCTGCTTTAAGGCTGTGTCAGAAACAGGAAAACTTATGGGGGTGATTCTGAGTGGACACGATGGCCGCAGGGGAATTGTCCACCATATGTGCGTTAATCCCGAAGTGCAGCGTGGAGGGATTGGAACTCGTCTGGTAAAGGCTGCTGAAGAAGCGCTGTACGGGGAAGGAATTCAGAAAATTTTCATTCTTGTTTTTAAGGATAATGAAAAAGGAAACGCATTTTGGGAAAAACAGGGATATACCATGCGTACAAACTTGAACTACAGAAACAAGTCCTTGAACAGTGAAATTCCAACAGGAAAATGAATCTGCGAGGTGCGTTGAACATCGCGTGTCAGAGGGGACAGACCCCTCTGTCTGCTTTTGAAAAGGTATGAAATTCCTAGAAATTCAACGTACTTCAACCAAATTCTTTAAAATTCATTTAAAATGCAGAAATTTCTTTAAATTTCTTTAAAATAAATGAAAATTCAGTTGACATTATTTAAAATCGGCTATATATTCTTCGTCACCGTCGCACAAGACGGTGACGCAAACGCAAGGTTTGCGG
>JAUNCR010000095.1 GCA_030526505.1 Spirochaetales bacterium | reverse complement strand
GGAAAGAAAGTATAAGCGTGATTATAATGCGGAAGGATTGGAGGTTCATTACAAATGTATTTCAGACGATTATGAGTTTGAAGTTTGGAATGATTATTTAGATGGTAACTGCGTCCATACCAGTGATTCTGATGGCGAAGAAACCTGGACTGAGTTCAATTCCGACGGGAAGAAGCTGAATGAGAAGACTTCAGACGGGAGAGAATTTGAATACGAATATGATGCAAACGGAAATTTGTCCTTCATGATATGTAGGGAAGATGGTCTTGAACTTAAAAAGTATTATACGAAGGACAAGGACGGAAAGTTGCTCAAATACAAATTCTATAGAAATGGAAATCTTGTTTCAGACTGCCATTATGAATATCAGCTGGATGACGACGGCAGAGTCATGAAGAAAGTTACCTATGAAAAGTTGACGCATTAGAAAAACTGATTATGTTGAGATTCCTATTTTATAAACTTTTGGAGGAAACATCTGGTAAAGAAGATTGGTGATGTAAAAGAATTTGTAGAAGTTGTTGATGGAAATGAACTGAAGGTTAAGGCCAGGCTTGCAGCAGTCTATAACTATGATGAAAAAGGCAAGGTCGTAAGACAGGTTCTTTTTTAGTTCGGCTAATAGCCTGTCCGCATTTCTTGTGAAAAAAAATTGACGAATTAAAAAATAGTATTATATTCATTACACGAACAGAGGTTTGACATCACAAATAAAAACAAGGTCTGTTGAATTTATTTTAAGAATCCAGTGCCTAAAGGGAAGCAGTGATAGTTGAACTTCTGTCGTGTTATAATTAATAGTATGCTTCCCTTTTTTTTGAAGTAATAAGTAAATAAATATAAAAATATTATCGAATGAAATCAGGAGAGCCAAGTGAGAAGAATCTATGGATTTTTAACAGAAGAAGAAAAGCAAAACATGCCTAAGATTACTTTTAAAAAAGTGACAAGAATTGCAAGCTATCTAAAACCATCTATCTTTCCCTTAATATTAGCTCTTATGATACAGATAGTAGTTTCTTGTATTTCACTTTTTCCACAGATTATTTCCAGACGAATCGTAGACGATGCATTGATTGGTAAAAATCTAAAACTTCTTGTATTGCTTTTAGGTGCTGCATTGGGATTTGAAATTATAAACTTCTTTATCAGTAGGTTCGGCGCTTACCTTAGAAGAGAAGTGAATTTTAAATTTTCTACAAGGCTAAAAGTCATGGTTTTTGATAAGCTCATTTCAATGGATCATGACTTCTATAAAAATGAAAGGCCTGCTGAAATCAGGGAAAGACTTGGTTCAGATATTTCAGATGTATGTTCCAGTCTTGTTAAAATTTTACCCGAAATTGTTTCAAGTCTTAGTGTGTTCATTACGGCATTTGTTGCCATGGGAACATTAGACTGGCGTTTGATCATAGCTGGCCTGTGCGTATTCCCTCTTGAGTGTCTTCCAAAGAGACTGTTCAATAAGTCAAATTATAATAAGAATGAGGCAATGCGTTCTTTGCAAAAAACTGAGAGTGATTTTGTTGATGAAAATCTTTGTGCTAGTGGTTCTCTTTTAATGAAGCTTTTCAGTAAAGAAAAAACCATATCAGAACAGTATAAAAAAATAAACAAAGAAAAATATGAACTTTCAAAGATTAGTAACAAGAAAGAAAATTTTTTTGAGTTTTTGATTATTGTTCTGAGTAAAGTAAATTCTCTTTTAGTATACTTCGTTGCCGGGTGGCTGATGATTGTGCAGAAAAATGATGGGATTACAATTGGATCTATTACGATGGCCATAGCATTGTGTGCAAAGTTAACTCGTCCTATTAATGTAATGCTGAATTCTCAATCTGAATTGCTTAGGGGATTTGCGGCCTTTGACAGAATACTTGGATATCTTGATAAAGAGAATAAGGTTGTTCCTCCTGCGAATGGTGTAAAAGATAATGTCTGTTCGGGAGACATTGAATTTGATCATGCTGATTTCTCTTATAAAGAAGATATCCCATTGCTCAAAGATGTAAGCTTTAAAATCCCGGCCGGAAAATGTTATGCCCTTGTAGGACCAAGCGGAGCGGGAAAATCTTCCATCATCAACTTGATACCTCGCCTTTATGATGTAACTGACGGCAAAATTACTTTTGATGGAGTTGATGTTAAGAACATTGATCTAGAATACCTTCGAAGCAATATTGGAGTCGTAAGTCAGGAAACACACCTTTTAAACGGAACGATTCTTGAGAATTTAAAGTATGCAAAAGAAGATTCAAGTCAGGAAGAAATTGAAAAAGCCTGCAAAAATGCAAATATCCATGACTTCATCGTTTCATTGCCAGAAGGTTACAACAGTATTGTCGGTTCTAACGGAATTAAACTTTCAGGAGGGGAACGACAGCGTCTTGCGATTGCCAGAGTCCTCTTGAAGGATCCAAAGATTTTAATTTTAGACGAAGCAACATCCGCCCTGGACTCCATCAACGAGGCTGCAATTCAGGAAGCCTTAGATCGTCTTCTTATTGGCAGAACCAGCATCATTATAGCCCATCGTTTAAGTACTGTGCTTAAAGCAGACAATATTATAGTTCTTAAAGATGGGCAGATTGTTGAGCAAGGAAAGCATCAGGATTTACTTAAGAAGGATGGTGTTTATAAAGAACTTTTTGAAACGCAGTTCAGAAAGGTTTTGGACATGGAAAAAGGTGAATGAAGTTGTTCCTGCACAAGATCAAATTGTTTTCTTGTGCAGGACTTTTAATTGATCGATTTGTTTTACCATACAAACAGTCGGTTGATTTTTCCTGAAAAAATTTGACGATTTGGGCTTTCAAACTTATATTAATTGCTGTCAGCGCGCGACAAAAAATTAGATGAGAGGAATTATGAATACAATCTATGATGTTATGAGAAGCAAGGTGGATAACCTTGATCTTTCGGTTCGCAGTTCAAACTGCATGAAACGGACAGGAATTAAGACTCTTGAAGAACTGACAAAAATTGATATTGAAGTTCTTAAAAATACGAAGAACTTTGGCGTAAAATCCCTTGAGGAGATTGTTGGTAAGCTGTCTGCTCTTGAGTTGACCTTTAACATGGATAGCAAAAAGTGGCTGGACTGGGGACTTGCGCATCTGGCATTGGTAAAGAAATTGGATTGGGAAATTTAAGGAGAGGTTTTGAAGTTTAAGGCACATAAGTTCTGTTCAGCTCTGGCAAAGACATCCATAAAATGTTCTGACCTTGGAAAGCACTTTTGACGAGTTTGCTGAAAGTTATGGCTTTATGTGGTATTAGGTACCGGTTGTGGCACTTGTAACTGTTCATAGGAAAATAAAGGAGTTAGGTGTATGGAATTTGATGACGACTGCATGGGCAACATTAATTTGAATGATGTGATTCACTATTCTTTAGGCGAATTTTCAGGTGGGTTTATGCATGGCATTACACACTGGGAAAATGTGGACCGCAACGGAATGCGCCTTGCCAATAATATGACCGAAGGAGTCAACAAAAGGGTTGTGCGGCTTTTTTCTTATTTACATGATCATCAAAGAAATGCTGACGGTTATGATACTGAACATGGACCAAGAGCGGCGGAAGCACTGTTTGATATTTCAAACACGCTTCTAGAAGATTTGTCTGAAGAAGAATTTGAAATGCTCTATGAGGCATGCAAGATTCATACAGTTGCAAAAGAGCCTACGGGAAATCCTACAATCGATTGTTGTATTGACGCAGATCGTTTGGATTTGCCTCGAGTAGGAATTACACCTGATCCAGACAGAATGCTTACAGAAGCCGGAAAAAAGCTTGCAGAGGAAGAGTGGTAACAAAAAGGGACTTCAGAGATGAAGTCTCTTTTTTTTGAAGTAGACGATTTGGCATTAATTACTATATTAAAAGCCTTAGAACTCGAACTGCAGTTTACGGAGAACGATTTAAGGAGACACAATGATTAAATCAAGAAAAATTGAAACTATCAGAGCTGGTAAAATTGATGAAAGAATGTACAACGAAATGGTATCTAATCAGTTTGGCGAAGATTATGGTCAAAGATTGCTTTTGAATTACAGTCAGGCAAAAAACAGAGAAACTGAATCTAAAGAAGAGGGACTTGCATATAGCACTCTTTTGCAACTTTATAATCGTGGACTGATTACAAGAGACGAAATGGATTCAACCGTTGACGGATACAAAAGCCAGCAAAAGGAAAAGATTTCATTCGTGATCAATGGTGAAGAAAAATCAATGAGCGCTTTACCTCATGGGGAATTGCTTTATGATGAGGCTGGGCGAGAGCTCAGTTATGAAAACTATGATGTTGGAATTAATTTCAGAGAATATTCAGAAGACGGAACCTTTAAAGAATACTGGTATGAAATGAAAACCGGTGAGACTGAAGAAATGTCAGACCCTGAAGAAAAAGAGAAAGAAAAAGTAATCAGTGATGACAGCAAAATTGAACTTTTCAAAAGTGACGACGGTTATCAAATGTTGGGGAAAAGAATGTTTGATGAAACTGGCAAGCTTGTTAAGGTTTGTTGTTATCAGGTCATTGAAGATTGTTAATTCTGATATGTAGGAGAAGAAATAATGGCAGAAAAAGAAATTGTTGAAGAAATGAAAAAGAAAGTTTTCTTTTCACGTTTTAGTAATGCGGAAGTAGTTTTCGTTGACAGTATTGAAGAACTTACTGAAGAACAGCTCAGCGATAAGACAAAGGCTTTCTTTGATGGATTGTCTTTATTAGATAATGTCGCTGATGTACAAGATGATTTTTCAAATGTTGTCTCTATAACAAACCGTGGACGTTATGTTAATCTGCAGGATTATTATGAACGTTATGGGGCTTTTGATCAAAATCCAAATAAGTTCCTGGAAGCCATCAAAAAGTTGAAAGACAAAGAAAGCATAACTTCTGTTTCGAACTACATTAATGATATACAGAATGAAGAAGTCATAAAGTTACTTAATGATAGTGTAGATGTGCTTAACCTTCCTGTGCGTGCATCTAACACTCTGAAAAACCTCAATATTAGAACTATCCTTGAATTAATACAAAAAACAGAAGATGAAATTTGCAAAACAAGAAATTTTGGGAAAATTAGTCTCTCTGCAATGAAAGATAAACTTAATGAATTAGGGTTGTCTTTAGGAATGAAATATCGAAATGATAATTTGGCAGAACCAGTCCAAAAAGATGAATCTGAAAAAATATAAAAAACTCAGAGAGAAAATTGCACAGAAACCAGTAGACTGGCTCGAAGGTTCTGTGCGGATTCAAAATTTCTGTAGAAATCATCACATAGAATATATATTCCAGTTGATTGACACAGATATTTTTCAAGAAACTCGCCGTAGTTTTAAGAATTACCGTCTTATTGAAGCTAGATTAAAAGAAAAAACTGGAATCGATTTTGAATTCATAAATGGAAACGAAAACGATACTTATAGAATTATTCCAAAGTTCATTTCAGAGGCAAAACAAAAAGCAGCCAAAGCAAGTCTGGAGCAAGCGGAAGACCGGAGCGCTATGACGCGGAGTTGCGGAAAGCCTGTTTTTTGACGGCACGGCAAAAATGGCCCCAAAAATGAAATGTTCAGTGAGGAGTACACTATGGAAAAGATATTAACCAATGATATGGTTCAGGAATGGATAAAGAATAATCCTGGAGAAAATACATACAAAGTTGAAGGGGGAGTTACTGTAATTGATTCAAATGCGTTAAGGAAGAGAGCTTTTCAGATTGAACATTTAATTTTACCGGATAGTGTTGAAGTAGTTTCATCATATGCTTTTAATAATTCTTTGAAATCTATTTCCTTGTCGAAAAATCTAAAGAAAATTTTCGGATATGCGTTTTTTGGGTGCAGAAATATTGAAAGTATAGAGTTACCTGATGGCTTGAAGGAAATCGGTAAATCTGCTTTTGCAGGTTGTGAAAAACTAAAGGATATTTCTATTCCTGAATCTTGTAAAAAAATCGACAATGGAGCTTTTTGCGACTGTCCTTTGCTGAACGAAATTAAACACCCTTGCATTTCAATTGATAAAAAGGCATACATCAATTATTGCAATTCTGAACTGGAAAAATATTTTGATAAAGAAGCAGAAAGTGTTGTTATTCCTGATGGCATAAAAAAAATTGGTTATGAAGCATTTATGGATTGTACAAAATTGAAGAAAATACTAATCCCAGATTCTGTAACTGAGATTGAAGAAGGCGCATTTTCAGGATGCAGTTCTTTAGAAGAAATAAGAATTCCAACCCAGGTTCTAAAAATTGGAGGTTATGCATTTTCAAGATGTTCTTCATTAAAGGAAATTATAATTCCTGAAAGCGTACAATCGATTGGAGACTTTGCTTTCGGAGAATGTTCTAATCTAACTAGTGTTTCTATTCCAGATCATCTTATCAGTCAATGGGAATATTTTAAAAGAACAGATTCGGAAGTTCTCTCATTATGTAATATAGGAGGTCCAGGGCCTGGGGATCACACATTTAAAGGCTGCACTTCTTTGACAGAAGAAACAAAAGAGATGCTTAGAAAACATTCTTTTGATGTGTAATTTTCCCGGACAAAGAATTTTAAGGAGTTTTAATGACAGTTATCGACACAAATGAGCTTTACCGGATTTTGGAAATCACACCGGCTTATCAGAACATTATGCTGGCCGGAAAACATGGAATCGGTAAGTCTCAGATTCTTACAAAATACTTTGAAGAAAAAGGGTTCAAGGTTGTGCCCTTATTTTTAGGACAGATGTCAGATAGCGGAGACATTTTGGGACTTCCTGACAGAGATACTTCAACAGGACGTACTGAATTTTTACCTCCATTCTGGTTTCCAAAAGATAATACACCGGTTGTTCTTTTCCTTGATGAACTTAACCGCGCCCGCCCGGAAATACTTCAGTGTATTCAGGATCTTGCATTGAATAAGACTATTGCAGGAAGACCATTACCTGAAGGAAGCCGAATAATTTCTGCTGTGAACCTTGGGGATGAATATCAGCTTACAGATCTGGATCCGGCTCTTGTTTCAAGATTTAACATTTATGAATTCCGTCCTAGCGTTACCAGCTGGCTTTTATGGGCCCAGAAAAATGGAATAGACCAGAGAATCATCGGCTTTATTACAGAAAATGCTGATGCCTTGGATGGTGATGATTATGTTGGAGAACTTGATAATCTTGAAAAATCTCCTGACCGTCGTGGTTGGGAAAAGGTGAGTGACATTATCAAAAATGTTCCTGAACTTGATATGATTTATTTAAAGGCTATAAGCGGAATCATTGGTGCCCGCGCCATGGCAAAGTTCAATCAGTATATTGCGGCAAATCACATGGTGACTGGGCGCGATATTTATACTGATTTTGAAGCGGTTCAGCAGACTCTTGAAAAATATACAACTCCTCAGCTTGCCATTGTCAACGATTCAATCTATCAGTTCCTTGAAGCAGGTGAAGAAATTCCTGGTGCTGCATCCAATCTTCTGCATTATGCCCAGTGGCTTAATGAAACAAGCCGAAACGAAGCCCTTTCGCATTTTGCAAATAATTTTCTGGATCCACATTATCCAAAAGCCCAGGGATTTATCATGGCAAAACTTCCGAGCCTTTATTCAATGTTCATAGAATTTATTGAAGACATTTCTTTTACTCCAAGTTCAGATGATCCTGAAATAGTGTTTGGAAAACCAATGGAAGATAAATGGACACGAAAAAACTTAAGCTAATCCGCGAAAAACTGGATAAGATAACACAATTCTGGTTTCTGGGAGAGCCTCTTTTATTTGCCTGTTTTTGTACTCATGAGTTGAAGGAAAATCCTAAGCTTACAGTTCCTTTTAGAACAGGAAAGATGCGCATTGAGTATAATCCTGAACTCTTGGTGGGCAGAACAGATTTTCAGCTTCGCCGTCTTTTTGAATATGAAATCATTCGGATTCTTTTGAAGCATCCCTATCTTCGAAAGCCTGAGCACTTTGATGCTGCAACTGCCATCATTGCAAGTGATGTCACAATTGCTCAGGACGAAATTGAAAATTATCTTGAGGAAGAAATTTCGGTTGAACACAGACTTCCCAGGAACCGTTCTTTTGAAGAATACTACAAGCTTCTTATGTTTTCAGACGCGGAATATTTAATGCTTGGAAAAGACGTTTATCTAAAAATTCCAAGACGACAGTACATGATAAAGCGCAAGTTTGAAACTGAAGGTGGATTGAACTGTGGTTATAATGCACATAATCGTCAGATTGGGCAAACAGAAGAAAAGGGTGTGGAAGGTCAGGAACAGAAAGATGGACAGCATGAAGTAGAACCTGGATGCGACAACGAAGAAGGTACTTCAAATAAGAATATTGAAAATCTTCCGGATCATTCAGAAAATAAAGACGGGTTTTCTGAAGGCGCACAACCAAACGGATATGTTCAGGCCAGCAGCGAAATAGAGCAGATGGAAGCTGCCTTGAATTCTCCTGATGGTCCTACAGGTCTTTGGGATGAGGATGATGTAGCACGGGAACTTCTTAATGAAATGATTCGGGATAAGATTGCAAATCTTGATGAATGGGGGCCAATAGGAAGCCGTTACAAGGAAAAAATTATTGCATCTTTGACTGCTAAAATTGATTACAGAAAGGTCCTGAAAAACTTTCGCGCCTCGATTCTTGCAGACAGCAAAAATTTTACAAGATTCCGTCCAAGCCGAAGGAACGGTTTTGAGTTCATGGGCACTAAAAGGAATTTTACTACAAGGCTTTTGATTGCCGTTGATACAAGCGGTTCGGTTGATAATCCTGATCTGAAAAACTTCCTTGGAGTCGTAAATAAATTTTTCAAATATGGAATAAAACAGATTGATCTTGTTTATTTTGATGTTGATATAAAAGGAAATCCTGAACGGC
>JAUNCR010000094.1:8762-9044 GCA_030526505.1 Spirochaetales bacterium | reverse complement strand
GTGATTCCAACTTTGCTTTTCATTTTCTGGTTCTTCTTCAACAGGTATATTTTTCAGGCCATGGATGTTTCGGAAAATGTCCTTCCTCTTTGTGTTGAATACACAAAATATTTTTCGCCTGTAATTCTTCTTGTTGGACTTCAGTCATCGTCAATGGTAATCATGCAGACTTCAAACTATACCAAGCCAATGATCTGGTATGGGTTGATTCGTGCAGGACTCAACATCTTCCTTGACTGGGTCATGATCTTTGGGCATCTTGGCTGTCCTGCCATGGGACTG
>JAUNCR010000094.1:0-8752 GCA_030526505.1 Spirochaetales bacterium | reverse complement strand
CAGTCATTGCAGAATATGCGGGAATGGCCTATTCAACTTTCATTTTCTTTACAAGCAAGGAACTTTTTACAAGGCCTTCTTTTGCTGCAGTAAGGAAAGCGTCTCCTCTTCCATTCTTAAAATCCGTAAAGCTCGGCATCAACACTGCCCTTGAAGATTTTGCATGGAACGGTGCAAACCTGATTCTCATCGTCATCCTCAATTCCATCAATGAAATGGCGGCGGGAATTTATTCCATGATTTTTGGAGTTGAACTACTTGTAGTTGTTGTAATCGGTTCATTCGGAAATGCAACATTAACACTCTGTGGCGAAGCTAAGGGTGAAGTGAACAGGGACAAGTACCGCGGAACTGTTCTTTCGGCAGGAATACTTTCAACTGGAGTTTCCCTCATCATGCTGTTCTTGTGCCTTGCAATTCCAGGAAGGATCATCGGACTCTTTTCTAAGGATGCAGAACTTATTGCAGGCTGCGGAATCTACCTGATCCTCATGTGCATCAATCTTTACGGAAAATCAGGAAACATCATCATCGGATGTGCAATCCGTGGAAGCGGAAATACAATCTGGATGTTCTTTACTCAGATTGCAGGTTCTGTAATCGTAATCTCGTCTGCGCTGTTCTTTGTTCGTGTTTTAAACATGGGCATTGCCGGTGTATTTACTGCAATCATAACGGACGAACTCCTCCGCTCAATGATCAACTACTTCAAGTACAGGAGCATCGTGAGAAAATTCTGAAACTGTGGTAAAATGTAAAAATGCCAGACATTCTTTTTTACACCAGGCTCCAGACAGGCTGCCTGGTTTTTCTGCTATACATAGGTTTTCTCGTTATAAAAGGAAAAGATAAAAACTCAAAGTGTAATGTGTTTTCTGACTGTCTTTTTTTCTTTGGAATTCTCTGCGTAATTTTTGATGGAATTACTGCCTGGTCAGTAAACAAGATTGATTCAATTCCCATGACTGTAAACATCGTGCTTCATGGAGTTTTCTATCTTCTTCTTGAAACGGAACTTTGGCTCATGTATTTTTATTTCCGATCGATTGTTGGAAGGCTTCCCAAAAGTCTTTGGGAAAAAATATTGTTTGCAGGCATTGCGGGCACTGTTGCAGCCGTAACTCTGATTACGCTTCCAGAAATAAAAATCATAGAAGGAAATACTACAAACTACTCATACGGAACTCCGGTTTACATTGTTTTTTCCCTTGTGCCTTTGTTTCTTGCTTTCATTTTTATTTTTGGAAGAAAGTTCGTCCGCAGGGCTGACCCTGTAAAAAGACTGACATTTGTTTCCTGTTTTTTGACAGTCGCATTTTTCACTTTGCTTCAGCTGATTTTTCCGGAGTTTCTTGTTACAAGTTTGAATGTTTCCCTCATTGTGGTTTCAGTTGCCCTCAACAGTGAAAATCCAATCTTCCTTAAACTTGAACGGCTGCTGAAAAAATATGAAATGGAAAAAAATTATTACGACCGCCTTGATGAAATAGAGCAGCGCCAGGCGATTATCCGCCATGATGAAAAGCATTATCTTGCTGCCATCGGCGGACTTTGTGCGGAAGGCAAGACAGATGAAATTGAAAAACTTCTCAAGGTAATGAACATTGAGCTTCAGAAGAACACGCCGAAAAAATATGTGCGCAACAGAATTGCAAATGCACTTCTCAATGAAAAGGAAAATCTTGCACTCAAGGAAAACATCCACATTGATTTCCAGGTTGAGCCTGAGGTTGAACTGGATGGCTTTGAAGAAATAGACATCATCGCCATGTTTGGAAATCTCATCGACAATGCTGTTCGCGCAGAAAAAGAATGGAATGAGTCTCAGTCTGATTCTTCAGCCAATTCTGCAGTGTGCATAAAGCTTTTTGAAACTGAGGGTAACTTCATCATGTTTGTAGTCGAAAATCATTTTTCAAAAATCGATATAAAAAACGGGAAGCTTGTTTCTACAAAAGAACTTCCAGGCGAGCATGGCCTTGGACTTTTTAATGTAAGGCAGCTTTGTGAAAAATACTGCGGCATCTTTGACATGGAAATTGATGAGGAAATATTTGTATCAAGCATTTGTTTGCCAAAGGGGAGAAAGTAAAAAATGTATGAAATCGTAATTTGCGATGACACTGAAAGCGATCTTATTCAGCTGAAGATGGCCATTGAAAACAGCAGTCATTACGACATGTCTTCAATGAACATTCATACTTTTAATTCAGGTATGAGCTTTCTTGAGGACATGAAGGAAAACACCGACCTGCTTTTAATAGACATGCAGATGCAGCTCATGAGCGGATTTGAAACCGTTGTTGAATTGCGCAAGAAAAACCAGACTGCTGTGGTATGTTTCTGTTCCGCAGTCGTTACGCCTCAAACCGAACATTTTGAAGTTTCACCATACCGCTACATACTTAAAAATGAAGGCAAGGATAAAATCGCAAAAACCATCGATGACCTTTTAATTGAGATGAAACGCCGTAAACAGCAGAAGACACTTGAAGTTGTTTCAGACGGAAGGGCAACACTGATTCCGGTAAATGACATCCTCTACATTGAAAAGGCAAAGCATGGGTGTCATATCATCATGTCTTCGGCATCGCCTATAAAATCAGAAGACTGCAAAATTACATCAAGGGAAAAACTTTCGGTTCTTGAAGAGGAACTTAAGGACGAAGGTTTTGCCGTGCCTCATTCAAGTTATCTTGTGAACATAAAGAGAATTACAAGCATTTCAAACGATGAAATATTCATGGAAGGGGACCAGCGCATTTCAGTTTCCCGTTCCTGCAGGGAAGGTTTTCATCACGAGTTTTCAAGATTTTTCGGAAAGAAATACAGGCGCGGATAATTTTTGCTAAACAGTGGAAGAAATCTACTGCAGGTTGAAATAAATGCTGCAAGATAGGGTGGTTGAGCTGGTCGAAATCACCCTATGTTTAGTGCAGGCTGCTTGATTTCGACCGGCTAATCTTGTTTCCGTTTTTAAAGTGACTTGAGTTCTGCAGAATCAACAGTCCATTTATCGTCTTTCTTGCTTACAGTAAGCCATCCGTATTTGCCTTCTGCAACAGCGCCCGGATTCATTACTGTTGTGTTTCCAACTTTGCAGATGGCAGCACTTTCGTGGATGTGTCCAGTAATCACAGCGAGAGGCTTGTATTCTTCAATGAACTTTGTTGAAAGTTCGCTTCCTACATGAATGTCGCCTGGGATCTTGTCGCAGTCGGTGTTTTTTGGAGGGTTGTGCATCACTGCAATGAGGTTGTCCCATTCCTGAACGCCTTCGTTTGTAACGATGTTGAAGTCAGACTGAAGTTCTTCTTCTGTCCTTTCGTTAGGAGTTGTTCCTGTGAATTTGCTTCCGCCGTGGCTGCCTGCAAAAGCAAGTCCTTCATGCATTACAAGCTGTCGCTCGCAGCTGATGTCGCTTCCTTCAAATTCTTCTTCAAGTGAAGGATAGTCGCAGTTACCGCGAACAGCGAAAATATTTTCGTTCATCTTGCAGAGTGCCTTGAGAACTGGAAGTCCTGTCTTTTCGTTTTCGAATTCCGTAAAGTCGCCTGCAAAAATAATTCCGTCGGCTTCCTTTGCCATTGGGTTTAATTTTTCAAGGTTTTCAAGGCTTCCGTGAATGTCGCTGAGTACTAAGAATTTCATACTTCCTCCAAAACTGATTTCAAAAGGTTCATCTGCTTTTTTGTTCCGATAGTGATGCGGACAAAATCTTCAATGCCAGGAGTTGCAAAGTGGCGGATGAGGATTCCAGCTTTCTTTACTGCCTGATAAATGTCAGTTCCCTTGATTCCGTCTTTTTTTGCAAAGATGAAGTTTGTCTTTGAATCGATTACAAACCATCCGCGCTGACGGAGGAATATAGTAAGGCTTTCCCTTTCTTCTACAACCTTTCTTGCGTTTTCTTCGCAGTAGCTGTAGTTTTCGCAGCTTGCGATTCCTGCTGTCTGTGCAAGGAAATCTACAGGGAAGTGGTTGAAGGAATTCTTTACGGTGAATACTGAACGAACAAGGTCAGGAGATGCAACGATGTAGCCCAGTCTCATTCCTGCAAATGAAAGGCTCTTGCTGAAAGTTCTGACGATTACAAGGTTCGTGTATTTTTCAAGAAGTGGGATGCAGCTTTCATCGCCAAAGTCAGCGTAGGCTTCATCAACGATAAAGATCTTGTCCTTAGGTGCCTTCTCGATCATTGCTGCAACTTCATCGCGCTTGAGGGCAATTCCTGTAGGTGCGTTTGGATTTGCAAAGATGATTGCGCTGTCGTTCTTATTTGCTTCTTCAAGAATCTTGTCTGTATCAAGTTCCCAGTTTGGCTTAAGTGGAACCTGGCACATAGGGATGTTGTAATATCCGCAGTAAACGGGATAGAAGCTGTATGTGAACTCTGGCATTACCAAAGGTCTGTCGCTGTCAAAGAATGTATAGAAAACAAAACTTAAAACTTCATCACTACCGTTTCCGCAGAAAATCATGTCTGGGGTAACTGTAAATGGCAAAGCCTTTCTTGCTTCCTTTGAGTTGTTGAAACAACCGCCTGTTTCATTAAGCATTTCTGCAATTGCAAATCGAAGTTCGTTGCTGTCTGGATCAGGATAGAGTCCAAGACTGCTGATTTTTTTTGCAACTGCCTTCTTTACTGATTTAGCCACAGCCTTGCAAGGAGGATATGGGTTTTCATTGGCGTTCAATTTTATGTAGACACGGTCCTTAGGCTGTTCACCAGGAATATATGGATGTAAATTTTCAAGTCTTTTAGCAAGTAACATTTTTGCCACCTTTAATTATTAACTGTATCCGAAAAATAATTGGCTGCTGCGCCGATTGAACGCTACTCTGCGCCGATTGAGTTTGTCGAAATCAAGCGATACTTACTAAATATGCGGTAGTTTCGACAGGCTCAACCACCGCAATTAGTGCATCAACACTTTCAACGGATACAGCCTATTTTCTTCATTATACTTAATTGAATTGCTTACTACAATAATGGGAATATTTAATGTAATATAAAGGCATGAACTTAAAGTTTGACAAAACTTTCTACAGAAACATATACACAATAACATTACCGATTGTAATTCAGAATACGATTTCCAATTTTGTAGGCCTTCTCGATAATATTATGGTAGGGCGATGCGGGACTGATTCCATGAATGGAGTCAGCATTTTCTCCCAGCTTTTTTTTTGTTTTCATTCTTTGCGTCTGGGGTTCTTCCTGCGGTGCTGGAATTTTCACAGCCCAGTTTTTTGGCAAAGGCGACCATAAAGGTGTAAGGGATACTTTCAGAATAAAGCTCTATCTTGTTGGAATTGCAACAATTGTAGGTGCCCTTGTTTTTTATTTCTTCGGAGAATTCTTCATGGAAAAATTCATCCACGAGTCGGACAACATAGGTGATCCTGTTGCCACCATGAATTATGCAAAGGATTACATGATGATCATGCTTGTGGGAATGATTCCAACAGCATTGGGAATGGCTTATGCAGGTACCCTTCGCGACATAGGCGAGACTTCTGTCCCAATGAAGGCGGGTTTTGTTGCCGTTTTCGTAAACCTTGTGTTGAATTATGTTTTGATTTTCGGCCACTTTGGATTTCCGGAACTTGGAGTAAGAGGTGCTGCCATTGCAACCGTTGTTTCTCGTTTTGTTGAATCTGGAATCGAAATTGTCTGGACCCACACGCACAAGGAAAGGTGCAGATTCATCGAGAGAGCCTTTGCTTCATTCAAGGTGCCTGTTCCCCTTGTTGAAAAAATCATTCTTAAAGGCCTTCCTCTTGCAGCCAACGAAACCCTATGGTCCCTTGGTCTTACAATGCTGAATCAGAGCTTCTCTTTGCGTGGACTTGCCGTAGTTGCTGCAATTAACATTACGAATACCATTGCAAATCTTTTCAACGTATTTCTTTTTGCCATCGGGGAATCCATTTCAATCCTTGCAGGTCAGCTTCTGGGTGCAGGAAAAAATGAAGAAGCAAAATCTACTGCAAGCCGGATGATTGCCTTGTCCTTTGTCGTAAGCGCCGTAATCGGTGGAGTCCTTGTCCTTTGCAGGAATCTTTTTCCAGCATTTTACAATACGGAAAACGAGGTCAAGAATTTTGCCGCAAACTTCATAATGCAGACTGGAATATTCCTTCCAATTCTAGCTGTAGTACACGGCTGCTATTTTACACTGCGTTCAGGTGGAAAGACTTTTATCACATTTTTGTTCGACAGCGTCTTTGTTTGGGTTTTCATAGTTCCGACTGCTTTTGTGCTTACGCGCTACACCGCCATGGGAATCATATTGATCTACCTTATCGTAAAAGCCCTGGACTTAATAAAATGTGCCATCGGCCTCTTCCTCATCAAGAAAGGCGTCTGGGTAAACAACATAGTAAACAGCTAATCGCCCTTGCAATGTCATTCCCCATCGTCATCGCGAAAAGTGACCGCCCCGTCATCGCGAGCCGGAACCGGCGTGGCGATCCATGTAAAGCTTGCCCGAGCCGTGGATTGCTTAACCTGTCTGCCGCAAGTAGTCCGGTTCGCAATGACGGAATGCCCTTTCCGCCGTCGCTGGGACCCACCATTTTTTTTTCTGATGTCATTATCTTAATTCCGCTTTCTTTGGCACCTTGATTGTTGCGGCGTAGATGCTGTTGAAGATTCCGAGGATTGCAGAAAGTGTAAACAGCGTTTCGATTCCAAGAGTCTGCCAGATCCATCCGCCGAACAAAGCAATGAGAATCGTAATGAAATGGTTAACGGAAATTCCCGTGCTGATTGTTGCTCGCACCTCTTCCTTTGAATCTGAAATGTCCTGGACATAGACATTGCTTGCCATTGAAGCCAGTGAAATCACCGAATCCAAAATGTAGTTTACGCAGCAGATTGTAAAGGCGACATTCTGAGGGAAGATCCTGTGGGCAAATCCGTAGAAGAAACAGACGATTACAAGAATCAAAGTGTCGGAAACCATCACGATTTTATATCCAAGACGGTCGATGATTTTTCCAACCAAAGGACCGGCAAGTGAACAGCATATGGCGCTGATTGCAAACAAAAGGCAGATGGTGCTTGTGCTTGCCTTGTAGAAAAGAATCAGAACATAAGGTCCAAAAGTAAAGAAGATCTGTTTGCGTGCACCGTAGAAAACTTCAAGGAAATAGAACTTTGTATACTTCTTCCTGAAATAGAAGCGGCTCTTTGCCTTGTCTGTCTTGCTCTGTCCCGTCATGCGGAAAGCAAGGACTGTACCGATGCCTGTTATGACCCCATAAAACGTTACGTTTTTTGAATACTGAAACCAATAACAGGTTACTAAATTTTCTGTGATTTTTATAAAAAACAAGTAAAAACTAATAGTATTCAAGAATTGTAAAACTGCTCCCGTTAAAAGGTATCAATTTTTAATAGGAGAAATAAATGCAAAAGATTAGTATTGCAACAAAAGCTTCAGCAATAGCTGATTATTTTTCTGGAAACGGAGATATATTTATAGTTGCAAAGCGTTACGGAATTTCAGAATATACACTTTTGAATTGGATAAAAACATCAAAGGACATCTTAAAACCACACAAAGAAAATGTTATTATTCCCCTAAGAAGTTCATTTACAGATTGTACTGGACTTATTATTAGGACCAACATGGAAGAAATCAAATTCAAGACAAAGGATGCAGAAATAAAATATCTGAAAGATAAAATAGCTTATCTTGAATCACTCTCTGAGTTGATGGGCTATAATATAAATGAAGTTCCTAAAAAAAAAGATTTGAAATCATCTTCAAGCTTATATCAAGCGGAAGATGTAACAACATTACCCGACTCTGCAGAATAGCGAATGTCTCAAGAAAATGTTACAACGAGTATTTGACAAGACGGACAAAGCCGAATCCAGATGCTCAGATAATAAACATAATTCGTGATATACAGAATCAGCAATGTTATTCAGTTGGTTATAGAAGAATGACTGTTGAAGTAAATAACCGTGGAATTAAAGCAAATCGCAAGAAAATTCAGCGGATTATGAAGGAAAATGAGTTACTTTCAGTTGTAAGATCAAAACGATACTCTCCAGAAGCCTATAAACGTAGAAAAGAGCTCAAAGAAAATATTCCGGAAAATCTTCTGAAAAGGAACTTTACGAGTGGAACACCACGAAAAGTATTTGTTACTGACATAACATATCTTTTTACAACCAGCGGAGTTTATTATCTGAACATTATCGAGGATCTTTTCAACAGAGAAATCGTTGCCTGGAAAATTGGAGATAGTCCAGATGCAAAATTATGTATTGATACTGTAAAAATCTTGGCAAATTATTGTCCTCTAAAAGATACGATAATACATTCAGATCAGGGGTCAACTTACACAAGTTATGATTATAGAGATTATCTAAAATCACTTGGTGTAAAACAAAGCTGCTCATACAGAGGTGAATGCTGGGATAATGCTGCTATGGAATCTTTTAATGGTATTCTGAAAACAGAATGTCTTTACAACAGATATACGAAAAAAGATTTTAAGGAATGTAAAATCAAGAAAGATAGAGTTTTTGCATCAGTAAGAAACTTTATCGCATATTATAACAATTATCGAACTAAGCCATTATTGGGAAATTTATCACCACGTGAATACTTAATCAGGAATCCACGTGGTACCCTACCAGTTATTTTGGCTGCATAAAGATGTTGACCTGAACAACTATTTTCAGGAATATTATAAAAAAAATTTGATACCTTTTATGGGGTCAGATCAG
>JAUNCR010000093.1:6467-9170 GCA_030526505.1 Spirochaetales bacterium | reverse complement strand
AAGTTGGAAAGAAGATTATCGACTCTCTTTCCAAATAGAAGGTTTCTACTAAGTTATAAATTAAGGCTATGTATGGACATAGAGTTGCTGCGCCGATTGGAGCGCTACGCTTCGACCATACGCACTTGCTATGGTCTCATGTCGAAATCAAGCAGGCTAAACAATATATGGGGTAGTTTCGACAGTCTCAACCACCGCATTCCGTATCACAACACTTCCTACGGACATAGCCTAAATTAAAAAGGGGATGCCGTCAGGCATCCCGAATCCGTGTGACAAATATGAACAAAGATTTCACGGTTTAATTTGTCATTCTTCTGAAATTTCTTTTTCTTTATAAAAATTGAGGGTAAGCAAAAATCCTGCTGCAAATCCTGCCGCCATTGAAAGAAGGAAAATCAGGAAGCCCTGTCCAACAAAGGCTACGCTTGTCATTATGCTTGGGAATGCAAAGGAAATGCATCTGGTTCCTGCATATCCCGTCATGGCTCCTCCTATGGCACCACCGACACACCCGAAAATCATTGGCTTAACTCTTGGAAGGTTTACTGCATAAAGGGCAGGTTCCGTAACTCCAAGGCAGGCGGTAAAGCAACTTTGGAAAGCAACGGTTTTCTTTTCCTTTAGTTTTTCCTTTAATCCTACAGCAAGGGCAGCACCAGCTTGACCATATACGGCACCGGCAAGCAATGGCATGATGATGTCATATCCCTGGTCTGCAATGTTGTTTAAGGCAACAGGTACTATTGCCCAGTGGGCACCGATGGCAACCAAAGGCTGGATTATGGCTCCCATGAAGGCTCCGGCTGCTATTGGATTCAATCCATAGATTGCAAAGAAGGCCTTTGTCAGAACGGCACCAATCCAAGTTCCTGCTGGTCCAAAAATAAGGAAGGTGAAAGGAAGGACTATAATCATGGAAAGAATTGGTTTTAAAAATCCTTTCAGTGCTTCAGGAAGCCATTTGTCGAATGGGATTTCTACAAAGTGAAGGAATCCTACTGCAAGGACTACTGGAATTACGCTTGAGTGGTACACGGCAGATGGAACCGTAAAGCAAAGGAATTGAAAGTTGTTTCCGTTTTCAAGTATTTCGCTAACTGCAGGGTAAAGGCAGGCAAAGGGAATCATCATTGCAATGAAAGGGTCTGCCTTGAACTGCTTTGCGGAAGTTATGGCAAGC
Organism: Spirochaetales bacterium; assembly: GCA_030526505.1. GTDB lineage: Bacteria > Spirochaetota > Spirochaetia > Treponematales > Treponemataceae > Treponema_D. The sequence goes on along the minus strand of JAUNCR010000093.1, from coordinate 7,987 downwards.
ATGAATGGCATGAAGAAAAATACCCCGTCGGATACAGCATAGAAGATTCTGTATATTCCGCCGTCTTTTGCAAGAATGTGGGAGGCTGCAAGAAGAATCAAAATGCTTTTTATAATGCTTGCAGCAGTAATAAGATTAATTATTGGAAGGAAAATGCCTGAGATGGCATTTACGATTTTTTTGCCTGTGTTTTTCTGGTCCATGGAAATCATATTATTATATGATTGATTATTCCTCAAGGACTTTGAATCTCCTTTTCTGAACTGAGCCTGAAGTATCGCTCAAAGTGAGGGTGTGCATTCCGGGGTTTGGACTTGCTGCCATTTTGTGTTCCTTTTCAGTACATCCCAGATATTTTCCGTCCAGGTCCCAGTAAAGGCTTGAGCCTGAATCTTTTACCGCCGCTTCAAATATGATGCTTCCTTTTTTACCGCCCAATTCAACAGGAACGATGAGTTCAGAATCTTCCTGGGGAAATGCAATCTGTATGTTGTTCTCGGCATTTTCCATGTGCCATTTAACATAAGTCGGAAGTGACTTGTAGTGGAGGTTCTGTTTTTTATACCAGTATTCCACATAGGGGGGAAGTACAAACCTGTTTTCTGTTTTCGGCATCTGTCCTTCATATTCATTGATCATGTCTTCTACTGAAGCGCGGTAATTGCCGTCGGGCGTAAAGGTGTAGTTATGACAGTAGGGGCAATTTTGGGTTTGAGGAGTTCCAACCGGTTTCAGGATTTCTTTTGTTAAGCTGCAGTATGGCCCTGCCGCATAGCCTGATTTTTCACAGGTTTTGATTTCTTCAAATGCCATTTCTGGTCTTGGGGGCCAGGTTGTTTGTGGAAGGAAAGAGAAAATGTCGAACATCAATGGAGCTGCTGTTGTGGCGCTTGTAAGCATTTTGTTTCCTGTTCCCGAGTCATTTCCAACCCAGACAGCAACAGTATATTCTGGCGTTGTTCCTATGCACCAGGCGTCACGGTTTCCGCTGGAAGTTCCTGTTTTCCATGCAATTTTTTTTCTTCTTGAATATATCTGCCAGTTTTCAAGGTCCATTGGACGGATTCCGTCTGAAAGTACTGTGCAAAGTTTCCAGGCTGTGCCTTCGTTTAATGGAATGGATGTTTTCCTTCCGCAGGCTTTGTTCATTAAGTCTGCATAGGCGGAGGAAATTTCCTTCATTTTAATTTCGCCGCCTCCAAGAATCAGTGGAAGCCCGTAATAGTCTGCATTCCGTTTAAGGGTGGTGATGCCGTATTTTGAAAGCAGGTTCAAAAACTGGGTGATTCCGTATTCCTTCAGTGCCCTGACGGCAGGAATGTTCAGGGATCTAGTAAGGGCCTGGTCTGCAGGAAGAGCTCCGCTATAATTGTTAATGTTGTTTTTGGGACTGTAGTTTCCGATTCTTGTGGGTATGTCAAAGACAATCTGTTCTGGCAAAAGCATTCCGTTATCAATCATTCCACCGTAAAGAAATGGTTTTAACAGGCTTCCGGAACTTCTTAAGGCTTCCACCATGT
>JAUNCR010000093.1:0-6398 GCA_030526505.1 Spirochaetales bacterium | reverse complement strand
CAAGAGGCGATTTTGTCCTTGTGTCCACCACAAGAACCGCTGCATTTTCAATTCCAAGAAGCTTGAAGTTTGCCGACCATTCACCTGCAATTCTGTTTGTGTTGTCCTGAATGGAAAAATCAAGGGTTGAATAAAAATTCCTAAGTCCTTTTTTAGAAGGATCCTTTTTCAATTCTTCAAGATAATGAGGAGCAAGGGAAGGCAGCTGATAAGGCTTTCCGGGAAGATTTTCCTGGATTGAGGTTCTGTAGGTTTCTTCATCGATTATGTTTTTTTCACATAGTTTCCATAGCAGGCGGTTTCTCTTTTCAAGAAGGATTTCCTTATTTTTTCCAGGCCTTACCAGGGAAGGCTGATTTGGAAGAACTGCAAGGGTAGCGTATTCTGCCCAACTTAAACTGTCTGAAGGCCTGTTGTAGTACCTCCAGCTGGCGGCTTCAAGCCCAATTACATTTCCACCGAAAGGCGCAGTGGAGACATAAATTGAAATTATCTGTTCTTTTGAATATTTTATTTCAATGCAGGTTGCAACGAATATCTCGTAGATCTTCTGAAGGTAGGTTCTCTTTTTGTTGCCTAAAAGGATTCTGGCCGTCTGCATGGTAAGGGTAGAACCGCCTGAAACGATTCTACCTGTTTTTCTATTCTGAATGAATGCCCTTGCCAATGAAATCGGATCAACTCCAAAATGGAAATAGAATCTTGAATCTTCATAAGTTAAAATGCATTTCCTGAATCTTTCTGGAACATGTGCATTTTCAAAATGCCATTGGCCGTCAATGGAAGTGCTGGCACCAAGTAGGATGCCGTTCCTGTCGTAGAGTACCGTTGAGAATGAAAATTGCCTTGGAGAAAAAAGCAGGGACAGGGCAGCCGTAATTGTGTAGGCAATGGCAAGTATGAAAGCTGCCCTGCAGGTTCTATTTTTCTTTTCTTGTGTCAGCATAGAAACTGCTAGTAAGCGCGCTCTTTGAATTGTCGTACATTGCTTCCGCACTTACGGCAGGAATCCAATAGGCTCCAGAGTAGGCGCTGGTGACATTGAAACTGAAGGTCGTTCTTCCCCTGTTAGGTTCAAGATCAAAATAGACAAGGATCCTATCATCCTTGATGTCCATGTATGAGTATTTTGAATCCGAAGTTTCCTTGCTGCCGATTCTATCGTTGCTGAATTCCCATCCTGTTGGGATTGGAATTGTCAGGGCGATGTTTTCTATTTTCTCGCTTGTCTTGTTTTTAAGCGAAACCGTCATGACAAAATTATCACCGTGTTTGATGCCCTTAGGCCTTACGGAAGATCCATTGTCATTTGTGTATTTAACATCAAGGGATATTCCGTTTGAACATTCAGTTTCGCTTCCAGGCTTCAATTTACCCGTAGAAGTCAAAGTTCCGTAAAGCATCTTGCTGCCTGTGTTTTTAACCTTAATGGCCTGTGTTTCTCCTTTGGAAGCTTCAATCTCCATAAAGTCGTAGGTCTTGCTGAAGCTTGCTTTTGATTCTCCCTGACCGTTGATTACTGTGTAGCTCTTTTCCTGGCTTTCGTTGTTTCCGTATAGGGCAAAGAGTGAAAGCAAAGACCAGGCGGTTTCCTGTGTGCTCATCCATTCCTTTGAGGCAAGGTTTTCCGTAACCTTCTTAGAATACTTTGAAGTAAGCATTTGGTTTTCAAGGTGGACGGCTGCAAGAAGCCTAAGGCTGTCGTCCCTTATGGAAGATGCAAAGATTTCCCCTGTTGTCCTGAAGAAAGGAACAAAGGAAACGATTTTCTTAAGGAGTTTTTCAGCCCTCTGTTTGTTCCCCGTAAGGGAATATGCAGAAGAAAGCAGTGCAAGGGAAGAATCATTCAGGTCTGTTGAATCAAAGATTCTGTTCATTGTTCCAAGATCAGCTTTTCCTGCAAGTGCAAGTATATAAAGTCTGTAGGCTTCAAGTTCTTTGCTTTCCTTTTCGGTATTCGTCCAGTTTACTGATTTTTCGTAAATATAATCCAACGCTGGGTTGTAGATGTTTTCCGGTACGCTCCATCCCTTGCGCTTTGCTTCTGTCATGAAGTGAAGCGCATAGCAGGTTCCCCATTCGTTTGCATACAAACTTCCTGGCCAGTAAGCGAAGGCCCCCTTTGCAAGCTGATAGTTTGAATATCTCTTGAAAGTGCTTGTGACATTGTACTGGATTTCAGAAACCTTATCCTTTGAAAGATCAAGGAAGTCAGGAAGGTAAATCTGAGGGAATGCCCCTGAGGTTATCTGCTCGATGCAACCGTGGGGGTAAGTTATGAGATAGTTAAGCCTCTTTTCAAGGTTGAATGAAGGAACATTTGACATGGCAAGGGAAAGACTTGCAGTTCCTTCCTCAAAAGGACTTTCAACAGAAACACTTTCAGCAGAATTGCTTTTGACGCCAAAGTCTTTTGTGTAGGTAAAGTTGCTTCCCCTTGAATTTATGGAAATGTCGTAAGACTGAAGTGCAGACTTGTTTCCCCTGCCTTTTGCCTTGAATGTAAACTCTGCAGTTCCTGCGGCTTCTGTGTCTATCGTAAAATATACAATTCCATCACTGTTTGCATCAATTGTGATTTCCTTCTTTTCTGTTTTTTCAACGGCCCCCTTTGCAGTAAACTCAACAGTTACAGTTTCTTTTTTGCCGGTTCCGTTGAAAACTGTAACAGGAACATCGATGCTTTCATTTGTTCCCAGGGTCTTTGGAAGGGAACTTTGAACCATAAGGTCTGATTTTACTACAGTGGTTTTTTCTGAAACACCGTATGCACCGTTTTTGCCTGCAATGACAAAGGCGCGGACTGCACCAATGTAATGAGGCATTTTGAAAGAGGTGGATTTCTTTTCGCCAGCCTTAAGTTCAAATGGGCCGAAGTATTTTACTACAGGTGCAAATCTGTTAGTCTTTCCGTTGTTTCCGGCATTGATGTCGTCGCCACCACCTACTGCAAGAAGGGTTTCAAGATTTCCCGTATATGCATTGATTACATAGGAATAAATGTCCCAGGATTTAAGCTGTGATGCTTCTTTTTTGTAGAATTCATCGTGAGGATTTGGTGCCCTGAATGAGGTGAGTCCAAGGAGACCTTCATCAACAACAGCAAGGGTATAGGTCATTGGCTTACCGTTTTTTTCAGAAACAGAAATTACCGTTTCTTTAGCTGGTTCAAACTGATCGGCGCAGGTGATTACAGGTTCAAGGACAGATTCCGGATTTTCAACCGCTACCGGTACGATTCCGTAAAGCCTTATTGGAAGGCTGTTTGCCGTCTGAAGGTGGGGCTGAACCAGGGTAACATGAACATAGATGTTCGGTGCCATTTCCGGTGTCACCTTTACTTTATAAATGGTTGTTTCACTTGCGGTTTCAATCCATTCCTGTTTCTGAATGAAACCATTCTTTTCGATTGTTACAAGAGCCCTTGCTCCCTTTGATGAGGCAAAAGAAACTGATGCCGTCTCACCAGGAACATAGGATTTCTTGTCTGTAGAAAGGGCAACCATTGAAGAACTTCCGCTTCCGCTTTCTGTACTTCTGCCTGCCCAGTTTGGCCAGTCGATGTAAGTGATCTTGCCTGCGCTGTGCCCATTTCTACCGTCAGACACAACAATAAGGTAGCGGCCCCAAGAAGGATATTTTACTTCAAATTCAAATGATCCCTTTCCGTTTGAAATGTCAATGGTTCCTGCCGCAATTGAATTATAGTGAATGTCTTCAACATATCCCGCATTGGAGTAGGCGTCTTTTTCCCACCACCATTTCCATTCGATTTTATAGAGGTTCCACTGGAGCAGTGCGTTTGATACTGGGGTTCCGTCTGCTTCATAACAGAGGACATCAGCAGTGTGCTTTGTGTCAGTCAGAAGCATGTTCCTGCTGGCATCTCCCTTTGGAATCCTTAAGCCTACATAACGGCTGTAAGGACTGAACCTCATTGTTGAATATTCAGTCGAGAATGCACCCGACGGTTCATAGATTCTTGAAACGAAATTAGCATCCATGAATCCAGGTGCTTTTGAATCAGATTCAAGGTAAGCGTTAATGTCGCAGTATGATGAGGCGTTGAGTTTTCCTTCGAAAATCTGTTCCCTTCTTTCAGAGAGTCTGTTCAATGGGTTTGCAAAAGAAAATTCTTCAGAAACATTGAATCCAGGTTTTGCCGGAGAATAGGATACGGCCACATCAGCCTTATATCCTGCGGCACTTGCCCCGTGGAGCCAGGCACCTTCAAGTTTAAGACTGTTCATTCCTCTTGAAAGGAGTTTTTCACTTGAAGTAAGTTTTACGCTTAATTTGTTTGGAACGATGGATTCTACACGGAGTCCCTTGGTCCAGGTGTTTCCGCCAATGGAAACTTTTGCAGTGTAGAGTCCTGTGGTTCCTCCTGCAGATGTGGCAGTCTCAAAAGGATAGAAACCGTCTACATGATCTGTAAGCAGTCTTTTTTCCACTGTGTTTCCAAGAGGGTCTACAAGTTCAAAATTTACTGGAATATCGGGAGGCAGGCTTTTGTTTGCATCCTGCATTATGAAGGTCAGGTACATTGTGTCGCCTGGTCTCCAGACGCCTCTTTCTCCATAAATGAATCCTTTTACGCCTTCCTTGGACATTTCTCCGCCTGTTTCAAAATGGCTGATGCTCAGTTCTGTTCCGGCTGAAAGCTTAAGGTAAGTAGTCTGGTTTCCTGCGGTTCCAGTAAGGTATTCAATGTTTTCGGAATATTCAAAAATTACGGTTCCGTTGCCATCCGTTTTTTCTTCCGCAAGTTTCTTTCCAATGTAATTGTAAAGCGAGATTGTAGCATTCTTTACAGGCTGAGTGTCCTTAAGGTTTGAAGCAGTTACATAAAGTTTTCCGCTGTTGTCCTTTTTGGCAGAAAGGGCAAGGTCGCTGACAATGATGTTCTGTCTTGCCGTAATTTCTGAGTGATAGTTTTCCATGTAGAAAGCTGGGTGGCAAGGATCGTTGTTGTAGTTCCAGTAAGTGCTTCTTTCTTCCCAAGGAAGATCGTTTGTAAAATCCCAGAAACTGTTTTCGCGGCCTTTTGTATCGTCTGCTATTTTATCTTCGACTGACGGAAGATTGCTGAAATCCCTGTGTCCGTTCCTGCAGATGTACTTTATGTCCCTCTTTCTGAAAGAAATCCTTACCTGGTACATTCCGTAACTGTTTTTCTTTGTCAGGTCGCTTATATCGATTCCATGGTAGACGTATTTGTTCTGCATGCTGTCGTCCCAGTTAAGGCTGACTCTTTTTTCATACACCGGTTCGCCAACTCGGTAAAGGTTTTTCTTACTGTCAATTTCAGAATCCTGAAGAAAGTGGTACATGGTTCTTTCTGGAACCGCATATACCTGAACCAAAAGTCCGGTAAGGTTTTTTGTCTTTACGATTACCTGTGTTCCCTGGGTTGTCGGCAATATTACGCCTTTGTTGGCAAACTGAACTTCAGGAATTTCCCAGTTGCCGGAAAGGGAAATGTTGGAAGTGTTTCCCAAATGGAATCCATCTTCGGATCTAATGCCTTCAGAAATTTCAACTGAGTCGATTTCTTCAAAATTGTTGTCGCTGAAAACAGTGAGGATGTTGCCTCTGATTGAAGCATTTGTAATTGGAATCTTTTGGCCGGATTCTCCAAAGGCCTTTACATATCCTGCAAGGTTCTGGGTTTTATCAAGAATTTTTGAAAAACTGATGAGTATGGAATTCTTTTTTGAAGTGTTGATGTCTATTACATCAAGAATGTCTCCTGCTGGAATTCTGAAGGTTTTTGAACCGCATAACTCTGCATCCATTTTTTTTGAAAAACCTATGGATTTTCCGTTCCAGTTGATTTTAAGGTTCCTGTTCTTGTCCGAGGCCTTGATTCCTTCCACCGAGAAATAGAAAAGGTCTGACTTTTCTACATCATTGTCCCATTTGGTTGAAACCTTGCTTCCAGAATATTCTGTCCTGATTGTTTTCTTTGCTTTCTTCAATGTTACCGGAATGTCAGTTTCAAGCAGGGCTGAAAGGGAAAATTCATTTGTGTCAGGGTTCAATTCCATTTCTTCAAAGCTGACTTTATACCATCCCTTGTCTGCAACAAAAGGGTGGGTGAATTTACCTGATTCAGTTCCTTTGAAAAGTTTTGCACAGTCTGCTATGAGGCTGAATTCACTGTTCTGCTTGTATGGTTTGTCCGGTGTAAATACAAAAGTCCTCTTATCGTCAAGGACTGTCCAGGTTCCTTTCTGGCTTGGAGAGAATGACAATGCATCTTGTGGTTTGCACTCAGTTTCTTTTGTAAAAGTTATTCTTATTTCAGCATTTCGTGGGATGAATGTCGGTGAAATTTCTTCAACAAGACTGTCGTTTTCGCTGCTGTAGGTGAGTTGCTTGTTCTTTGAACATCC
>JAUNCR010000092.1 GCA_030526505.1 Spirochaetales bacterium | reverse complement strand
ATCAGTCCTTAAAATCAGCCTAGTTAAAGTGTCCAATAATTGGGGTGCACTTCAAGTTGCTTCCGGCTTTTTTTAATCAATTGCAAAATCATTTACATTGAGCTTTTTGCTTTCCGTCCTTTTGAATTTTGGCTTGCCCTTTGATTTCTTTGTCTGTGAAAGGTCCTTGTTGGAAAGGACGCTCATGGATTTTTCAGAGGCAAGCCTTCTGTGTTTTGAATCGGCATCCGTAAGTTTTGTCTCCGAATCTTTTTTAACAAGAATGTCATTGGCGGAATTTATGTGGACTGAATAGAATGCTCCCTTGCTGCCAAGAACTTCAACGACTTTTTCTATGTCCATTAAGGAAAGACCTGCCTTGTTCTTTCCTTCAATCTTTGTGTTGTCGCGGATTGTCTTTGCAATGAAAGCTTCCGTGCAAAGAGCCTTGTCTGGATGCTGTTCCAGAGCCTTCAGTATTTCATTCTGAATCTGATTCAATTCCTGTTCCATAATTTTTATGATAGTCCTAAAGACTTTCTCCTTCAATCATTGCCTTAAGTTCCATGGCATTTTTAAAACCAGTTCCTTTTGGATGGTTGTTGAAATACAGCTGAACCGTTTTGTTTTCTTCCTGTGCCTTTCCAATTATCGGGATGAAACTTCTTAATTCTTCTATTGAATATTCGTAGTCGTAGCGATGGGTTTCTTCTCCAGAAGGAACGCCTGCATACCAGCCATTGGCATTTCTTCCGTGCAACCTTATGTAGGCATTGCTTCCGATGAAAGGTGTCTGCAGGGCAAATCCGTTGGGAAGATTTTTTAACTGGGGCATGTCGCAGAAAACAATCCCCGTGTGCCGTTTTGCAAGGCCTTCAAAAACTGAATCCTTAATCCAGTCCCTGTGGCGGAATTCCACGACGCATGGCAGCGGTGAAAGTTCCTTCAGCAAATCTGAAAGATAAAAGCGGTTCTTTTCCGAGTAGCCGAAACTTTCCGGAAACTGAACCAGGATTGTAGCAAGGGCATTTTTTTCAATGAGGGAAATCATGGCGGCTTTGAATTCTTCTGCGCGGGTTTTCCAAAGACCGTCAATTTCATGTGTAAGGACTCTTGTAAGTTTTACGGTGAATTTGATTTTTCCTTCAGTTCTTTCGTAAAAGGAATTAATTCTTTCGGCAGTAGGCATTCCGTAAAAGGTACTGTTGAGTTCAAGGGCGTTGAACTTTGTTGAGTAGAATGAAAGAAAATCTTTGCGAGGCAAGTCAGCGGGATAGAAACTTCCCTTAAGTTCAGGGTGATCGTAGCCGCTTGTTCCGATTAAAACTTCTGGCATCAGCTTTTTTCCGAAATTATTTTGAAAAAGGTTATGTCCGTAAATTGTATTAATATACGGAATGCTGTGGTTGAGCTGGTCGAAACTACCGGTATTTTTTCTGCTTGATTTCGACTGGCTCAATCGGCGCAGCAGCACTTTCTATGGACACGGCTTTGAAAAAAATCCTTCTGCGGAATTTTTGTCTTCCTGGTAGAAAACTTTTCCCGTGTATTCCAGATTGAACTTTCCGTTTTCAAGAACGATTTTATTCAGGGTGCAGTTTGCCATTTTTGATTTCCAGTAGTCCTTCAATTCCCTGCCGTCGATGTGAAGGAGAAGGGCCTGCATTGTTCCGCCATGGGTCACGACAAGAATATTTTCGATTCCGGAATTTTCAAGGGATTTGATTTCGTCTTCCCAAAATGCGGCTGTACTTTTTAAAACTGATTCAAAGGATTCGCAGCCTTCAAGGGGAACAAAATTTTCAGGGTCATCAAAAAAATTGTGGAAGTCCTTCAGTTCAGGATCTGCATCCCTTTCTGCCGGAGTTTTTCCTTCAGCCTTGCCAAAACAGAATTCGATTATCCTGTCGTCCTTTATGATTTCATTTTCTGATTTTCCCGTCATGAGCATTGCTGTTTCTACGGCGCGCTTCAGTGGGCTTGTATACACCCGGTCAAAAGAAAGTCCTGCCTTTTCAAAGCCGATTCTTGTCTGGGTAGCCTGTTCTTTTCCTTTTTCGTTAAGGACGGTATCGCTTCTGCCCTGAAGTTTCCAATGGGTGTTCCATTCAGTTTCGCCATGTCGTGTTACAAAAATGTTCATGCACAAAGTATAGTGAATTTTTTAGACTGTGTCCTATTCATAGTTCCTGAGCGCCAGGCATAAGGATCCCTGAACGTCAGTCGAAGGGTCAGTTTTAAAAGCAAACAGCATTTCCAAACTTTTACATGAAAATTTCCATTTTTATTTTTCTAGCGGTTATTAAATGTATGGAGAATTTGTTCTCTGGAAATTCAATTAGGCGAGGTAAAAAAAATGTCAAAAGAAATCAGGATTACCGACAACTTCATGTTTGCAACAGTTATGAAGGGCGAAAGCATTTGTGTCATTAGAATCCGGAACTCATATAACTTTCGCCCCAAGAATTGCAAGGCAATTCTTGTTCACTGAACATATATAGTCTGCCGCCCATTCATCGAAAGAATGCTTGGTATCAGTATTGAAAAAATCGAGTATCTGGAACGAGAAAAAGACCTGCGTGCTGATCCTTTTTCGAAAGGAATACGACTGGATGTTTATGTAAAGGATTCAGCCAGATCATTCACTCTTGAGATGCAGTGTGATGACAGGAAAGATTTGCCTTTAAGAACCAGATATTACCAGGGACTGCAGGACATTTCTTTTCTGGATAAGGGAAATCTTTACAGGCATCTCCCCGAATCCTATATTCTCTTTATATGTCTCTTCGATCTGTTTGGAAAAGACTTGCCCGTCTATACCTTTGAGAATACTTGTGTCGAAGAACACTCGGTTTCATTAAATGACAAATGCCGTAAAGTATTCTACAATGTAAAGGCTTGGGAACGGGAAACTAATCCAGAGCGCCGTGCACTGCTGAAATTCTTTTATAATGATGAAGCCGAAGACAAATTGACTAAGGATATGCAGGAACAGGTATCCTTGACCCGAAATCTTCGCCAATGGAGGAAAGAACACATGACGGTAGAACAGGAAATAAAACTTCAGGCAAGCTACGCCTATGACGATGGGTTTTCGCAGGGTATAGACCAGGGTGCCCACGATGCAAGGGTTGAGACGGCAAAAATTCTGCTGAAGAAGAATATTGATTTTTCAATTATTTCGGAAAGCACTGGACTTTCATCTGAAGAACTAGAAAACTTAAAGAAGAATGATTAATGATAAAACGCCTGGGTTTGTAACTTGGGCGTTTTTTTATGGGCTGTATGTCCCGCTTGATTTATTTGTGTGATGTCTTGTATTCAGTGTTATTGCCAGATTCCGCCAGGGATTTTACCAGCTGGTTTACTGTATTCTGATGGCATTCAGGAAGATGTTCGCAATTTAAAAGCAATTCGTGGTATTTGGAAAATAGTTCGCGGTTTTGGGCTTTTGATGCGTCGCGAAGGAAAAGGTCTGCTGGGTGGATGGAAAGAGCTTCTGCAATTCGGAAAACTAAATCAATTGAAGGTGATGCTTTGCCTGCTTCTACATTTCCAATCTGTCCGTTGGAACTGTTTGCCTGAATAGTAAGTTCTGCCTGAGACCAACCCTTTTGTTCCCTGTAAAATTTTAAATTCATTCTGAATTCGTTGGCATAGTTTTCCATGTACTTTATTTTACAAGCAGAATCACAGTTGAAATCTTGTATAGTGGAGTATTTACATAGTTATACTTTAAATAGTAAAGTGCATAATATTGGGCACTTTGTTGTCTAAAGGAAAGAACATGAAAAAAGAAGATTACGAGGCACAAATCAAAGCGCTCAAAGAAGAAATTGAATTATTAAAAAAGAAACAGACTTACGAAATTAAACGCCAGAAATACGGCTTAAACTGGATAGATGTTCCAGAAGCCTTTGAAAAAGACAGCGAAAATAAAATCCCAGTTTTAGAAGAAGTAAAAGAAAAATCCATAAAAAACGACGATGGCAAGCCAACCCACATCTTAATTGAAGGTGATAACTACCATGCCTTGCAGTGTTTGAATTATACACACAAAGGCAAAGTGGACGTTATTTATATTGATCCGCCATATAATTTAGGAAAAGATTTTATTTATCGCGATGCAAGGTTTTTGGATAAATATCCTGATGGAACAATAATTTCAAAAGATCATCCATTAAGACATAGTGCTTGGCTTAGTTTTATGCAGAAAAGACTATCTCTAGCAAAAAACTTATTATCCAACAAAGGTGTTTTATTCATAAGTATTGATGATACAGAGTTTGCCCAACTTAAATTACTCTGTGATGAAATATTTTCTTCTAGTCTTTTTCTTGGAAGTATAACATGGGAATCAAAAACAAAGTCACAAAATACAAAAAGTGCATTCGATAAATTACAACCTAAAACTGAACACATTTTAGTTTATTCAAAAATCAACCATTTTAATCTTTATAAAAAGGGTTAAAAAGAATACCCAGAAACTGATGAAAAAGGGCCATATCGTATTTATAAGATAGAAGTAATGAATTCATCAGGTGTTCGAGGTAGAAATACAATGATTTTCCCAATTTTAGGAATAAATCCTCCTGAAAATAAACAATGGAAATGGGGAATTGACACAATTGAGAAGTATTCGAAAAGAAACGATTTAATTCTTATAGATAATTATCCTTCACTTAAAATCAGACCCGATGATGAAAAAAATGATATTACAGAACCATTTTGGGGATTTATACCTAAAGAAATAGGTACAGCGGAAACCGGAAAGAAAGAATTAAATTCCATTTTATATCCTAAAGATCCAGGATTTGAGACTGTAAAACCTAAAGAATTAATAGAAAAACTTTTATATCATGCGTCAACAGAAAAATCTATAATATTAGATTTCTTCGCAGGTAGTGGAACAACTTTACAAGCTACTCTTGTTGCAAATAAAAATTACAATGGAACTAGACAGTGTATTCTTATTCAAAATAAAGAAAAGACTTTTGAAGTAAAAGATGGAATAGAAATCGCAAAAGAAGGTTATGAAACAACCTTTTCCTCTGGCTACAAATACATATCCGACATTACTTACGAACGCAACCGCTGTGTAATGCAAGGTTACACAAACTCTAAAGGTGAACAAATCCCGGGTCTTGGAAACTCCCTCAAATATTACAAAACAGCTTTCATTGGTCAGAATAACTGTAAAAATGCCAATGATGATGACAGAACTGAACTGGCAAAAAAAGCTGGATGTCTTCTTTCGCTTGGGGAAAACACTTTGGATGAAATCTGTTCAACTGAATACTACCAACTTTTTTCAGGAAGCAAAGAGGCTACTGCTGTCTACTTCACAGATGATTACGAAAAGTTTGATGAATTCAAAGAAAAGGTTGCAGAACTGGCACCAAAATTTAAAAAGACTTTTGTCTATATTTTTGCCTGGAGTTCTGCAGATGATTTTGCATATGAATTCGAAGATATTCCAAATATTCAGATAAAGGCAATTCCTCTTCCAATTCTTGAAATTTATAAGTCCATTTACAACGTGTAGGCCAGAAGGAGATTTATATGAAACCATTAACATTCCAACAGAAAGCAATAGATGAGCTTGTTTCAAGTTTCAAAACCCTCTGGGCGCAACCTGAATCAAAATTACCTGTGGTTTTTAAAAGTCCAACAGGAAGCGGAAAAACTTTTATGACTTCGGCTTTTATAAACGAAATGTCTGAACAGCCAGATTGGGATTCAGACATTGCCTGGATCTGGATAACTTTTAGTGATGATCTTGCAATGCAGAGCCGTGATAAATTTGCACAATATTTTAGTCAGAATCTTAAGAATCAGTTGATTACTGTTGCAGATTTTAATCAGGGCAAACTTAATAAAAATGATGTTCTATTTTTGAACTGGCAGAAGCTGGTAAGTACTAAGGCCGAAGACCGATTGCTTCGTCGTCCAGAAAATCCTGAAAACGCAAAAGAAAGTGGCTGTTATTTTGAAGATGTAATTGAAGCTACTCATAAAGATGGCAGACAGATTATTATGATTATTGACGAAAGTCATAAAAATGTTACCGATGCGGCATATACAAATGTTATTAATCCTGCAAATCCAAAAATTATTGTAAATGTTTCGGCAACACCAAAACAAATTCCTGATGCAAGTTCAATTAATCATAAAAAAGCAGCTTTTGTGGAGGTTGAACACTCTGATGTTGTTGCAGAAGGTCTCATAAAAGAAAAAATCCAGTGCCAGGCAAGTGAAGATATACAAAAACTTGGTAATACTGATTTGGATGAAGCTCTAATTATTCTTGCTATGAATAAAAAGGCAGAACTTGAAAATCAGTTTGCCCGTCTTAATAAAAATGTGAATCCCTTGGTTTTGATTCAGTTGCCAAATGATGATAAAAAACTAATTGAAGCTGGACAGGAAACTAAGGAACAGATTGTATTAAAGATTCTTCACGAAAAAGGAATAGATGATTCAAGAATAGCACTTTGGTTTGACGGCAACAAAAAGAACATGGAATTCATCAGTGACAACGACTGTTCTGTAGATTACATGCTCTTTAAAGAAGCCGCTGGAACTGGATGGGACTGTCCCCGCGCACATATTCTTGTTATGTTCCGTGAAATTAATTCACCAACATTTAAAACTCAGACAATTGGTCGTATTTTAAGAATGCCTGAACCTGAAAGAAAAGATGATTATGTTGCTTATCCTGATTTGCGATGCGGTTATCTTTATACAAACTATGATCGTAATCAGGTTGAAGCTGCAAAATGGGGAGATAAGAACAAACCTGAGGTTTATATTGCTCATCCTCTTTTAGGTTATGAGTATTATGATTTCAATGGCCTTCTTAAGGCTGATTATCTTTCAAGAACGGATTACGGCGACTTTGTAGATGCAAAAAAATTCCAGACCAGTTTCATGAAATCATTCGATGAATTTTTCAACCTTACTGAAAATGATTCAATTGAAAGATGTATCGATGAAATAAAGAAAAGAAGCATAGAAGAAAATCCAACACTGAATTATGAACTGATTGTTGATAAGGATTTGACGGATTACGACAATATCTTTGGTGATATACGAAATACAAACGATAATGAATTGCTGAAACATGAAATGTCCAGGAATGATATTGAAAAACTTTTTAACTATCATTGTGTAAAAGTTTTGCTTCAGCAGCAAGACGAAGATACAAAAATTGGGAACGCGGCCCGTTCGTGGGGACCTTTGAAGTCAGCATTAAGAATGTGGTTCAGAAAAAGGTTGCATTGGGGTGGAACAGAAACTTTTGTTGCAGACATGCAGAAAGGCGATGCAAGCATTTTTCATCTGGCAATCTACAAGGCTCTAAAAGATTTTGCTCCAATAAAACAGGAATTGCTGGATGAAAAATCAAGAGAACGAAAACACAATTCCTACACTTTTATGATTCAAAATGATTATTCCTACACGGAAGATTTTGAAGAAATGAAAGTTTCTAAATCTCTGCTTTCACCATTTTATATTCGAAAGGATAATTACAATGGGAAAATAAACGAAACCAATTTCATAAATTTCATTGAAAAATTACCGAATGTTGACTGGTGGTATAAAAACGGAGATAAGGGACAGAACAATTATGGCTTCCAATATGTAGATGCGGAAACTGGAAAAGAATGCCTGTTTTATCCCGACTGGATTATCCGTTACAAAGATGGAACCATTGGAATCTATGATACAAAGGCAGGTACTACTGCAATAGAGGCAAAGGATAGAGCTGAAAGTCTTTACAGAAAACTCATTGAGCTTAATTCAAGTCTTGAAGAATCAAAGAAAAATCCTGTTTACAGGCAAGGCAGTTTGTTTAATGGTGAATATCCAAAAATTATAAAATTTGTCGGTGGAATAGTTGTTAATCGAAATGGAACCTGGTTCTGCAACAGTTCAAAAAAATATGAATATCAGACGGATTCTTTAAGTTCCGATTGGAAACCATTTTAGTTCGATTAAGTTTTCATGTTTAAAAAAAATAAAGCCGCCCAAGTATTCGAAGCGTGGACGGCTTTTTAGTTCAACGTGGAGATGACCAAATGTTTGGGCACTTCCTTTCCTCAATCTATCATAATATACCGATGTCGTCAAACTTCTTTGACTTAGGAAACATAACTTCCTGTCCCCTCTGTTTTCATGCAGTTGTGATGGTAGCCCCTTTAGTTGTCTGCGGTGGTTGAGCGCTTTGCTTTTCCAGGTCAGCTTTAATTTTTCAAAAAAGAAACTGCTGCCGGTCAATCCAGCTGAACTGTTCTGCATTCCGAATCACATCTTCCGGCATAAGATCCCCAAGTAAAAATGGTGAATCCGGATTGTGCTTTTTCATGTTTTCCATAACAAGGCGAGCATCTGTATTGGCATAGCAATATTTACACAAATGACCGCAGGTATCGTAGGCGCCAATGTCGGAACCTAAAATACAGGCACAGGCTCCCTTCCGTTGTGTTCCCGTTCCTTTTGGTATATTCAGGTGTGCATGAAGAGCTGTTTCAAAAGTTGCCTGAGTCATGCAGCCGGAACAGTCTGCACCAAAAGCGGCCAGGTCTGTCCCTTCGGCGCAGGGTTTAATTATCATACCGTTTTCGGCAGAAATTCTAATGCATTCTTTTCCAAGGAGCAGTCTGTTTTCTGCACTAACTTCTATGGCTTCTGGAAAATTGCGTTCAACTTTTTTATACAAATCTATAAAGCTGATAACGCAAGTTTTTGTGTATCCTGAAAGATTTTTTGCCATCTGTTCAAAATGTGAAAGATGCCATTCCACCGTGTGCTTTTCATCAATTAAAATCGGATCGTAACGCCAGCCCATGGAATCCACGCCCACGATTTCAGACAGCCGCTTGAAGTCTTCCATTACTTTTTCTTTGAGCGGAACATTTGGCTCTATGTCTTTTCCGTAAGCTGTGATGGTGACAAACCAGTACTGTCCGAAGGGTTTAAGCAATTTCATGTGGGGCAGCATGGGGGCGGGATTTTTTGTACAGAATGCAATTAAATCAACCACGGACGGATCCAGACGGAACCTTGTGACTGCCTGTGGATTGTAAGGATTCCGTACCAGAACAAAGCCTGCTTTAATTCTATTTATAAACCATTTTGAGTAAAATGCCGGAATGTCAGTGCGGTTGCCTGTGTGGATGATCATGCTTATATTTTACACTATTTTTATAATTTTTTAGCTAAAAATTTGACAATTTGGCCAAATATATCTATATTCCTAAATAGGAGGCCAAAATGATTTCCATATCCGTTGGCGAAGCTAAAAACAAGCTGA
>JAUNCR010000004.1:26760-50182 GCA_030526505.1 Spirochaetales bacterium | reverse complement strand
TTTATAATATTCTACACCATTTTCATATAGAAAATAGTTATATTTTTGTAAATTCATCAAAAAAAATCCCGGCAACGGACAAGGAAAATTTCGGTTGCCGGGATTAAAAATCTCTTTCGGTTTTAGACCGATTATTTAGATGCTGTAATTGTAATCTTTGTTCCCATTGCGCTTTCTGCACCATCAAGGCCGTACTTTGGACTGTACTTGCCTGCAGGAAGATCTGACAAGGCTGTGTTGTTGCATCTTACTGCCACATCAACATATTCAGAAACTGCTGTCTTTACTGCATCAACAGCTGCAATGATCAATGCACCAAGCAAAGAATTTGTAGAAGCTCCAGTTGAAGTGTCGCATCTGATTGTGGCATCCCTTCTAAAAAGAACTTCATTTGTCTTTGCAGACTTAAAGATGTATTCAATCTCAATTACGATTGCAGATCCAATCAAAGACTTGTCCCAGCTTTTGATGATTGTGAATACTGCTACATCACAACCGAAAAGCTGATTGAACTTCTTAAGGCTTCCGTCGATGAATCTTTCAGCATCATAGGCACTTTCCCTCTGCATTGTGTCGTAAACTGCAGCAGGAGGAAGAACATAGTAACCTGCTTCTGCCAAAGGAACATTCAATGTTGTATAGAAACAGTCCTTTGCTTCAACATAGTTGCTGTTGTTGATTGGAGGCATGATGAGGAATACTTCTGGTTTTTCGGAATAGATAGTTGCGTAAACATCCGACTTTTTTGTTGTTGCACAAGAACCCAAAAGGATGGCAGCAGACAAAGCTGCAACAATATAGATTACTGACTTTTTCATTATTTAACCCTCTTAAGCAAAGAATTTACAAACACGGCTGATTCAGGATAAAGTTCAACTTCCTTTTCGAGCATGGCTTTTCCTTCCTTAGTCTTTCCGCTCTGAAGGAGAAGATATCCATAGTCAGCATAAATTCCCGGAGGAACAATTCCACGGCTTTCTGTCTGCTTTGAAATGATCTTGTCGTAAGTCTTGATAAGATTTTCCATTGATTCCTTATCTGCTTTTTTTACATAATAATAGTAATCTTCCTGGTAATTATACCAGCTGTACATTTTTGTTGTTCCACATGATGCAAGAAGCATTACAAGTGAAGCTGAAAAAACAGTCAACAATACTTTTTTCATAATGACTCCTATTTATTATTTATTCCTGGATAACATAGTTGGAAATATTCTTAGCATCAACAGTTCCGCTTGAAACATTTACGATGGAATATTCATCAAGAACAGTTGTACCGCCAGTTGCAAGAACTGTAACTTCGCCAACCTTTGTTCCAGGAAGTTCAATCATAAGTCCTGTCTGAGGATTCTTAACTTTCTTTCCCCTTTGATATACGGAAAGAACTTTCCCAGCCGTAATGTTCTGCTTTGCACCGCCAGCAATGATTACAGATTCGTCATCATAAGAAAGGAAATAAGATTTCCATGGACGATCCATACAAGTCTTTTCAATGTTTTCCACGAGTTTTTCAATGGCGGCTGAAATTGCCTTGTCTGAAAGAGTTGCGTCATATCCCTGAACACCACCCATGCCCATTGTTGTAGATGATGATGTTTCAGCCTGCCCCTTTCCTTCTTCGGAATAGATTACCTGACCTGAAGAAACATCTACAAGACGAAGGTTAACGCCAGCTTCTACAGTCTGTGTCTTTGAGCGGGAAACAAAACCTACTTCACCTGTTGTCTTGCGTCCGAATTCTGTAACAGAACCGATGATGAGGTAATCAGCCACAGCACCCTTTGCAGAAGAACCGACTTTTCAAGTTCAGTCTGAATCTTGTCTGCATCAGATCTTTCAAGAAGAATGAACTTTCCTGTTGCCGCAAGTTTTGCAGAAAGAATATCAAGAGCCTGCTTTCCAACAGGATCATTTTCCTTGTCGTAGAAAGCTCCTTTTGCATATTCTGTTTCGTTAGAGAATCGGGCGATGGCAACAGTTCTCTTCAAACCGTTGTATGCCGGTGCATCAACGCCTTCATTGAGAGTACCGTCAACTTTTGTAACTGTAGTCTTTGCTGTAGAACCACAACCAACAAGCACCAGAGCAAGAGCCATAGCTCCAAATAAATTTCTAATTTTCATATTTCACTCCTTATGTAAATGTATGAAACCCTGCGTAGAATAACATTATTTAATATCATAGAAAAGCAAGATTTTCCTAATTACATGCAAATTTTGCCATGGTCGCAAAGGCCAGTCTCCTAATTTTTTTATAGTTCTTATTCTGGTTGCAACTTTTATTTTTTTCTATTGAAATATTTTTTCTTTTCCTATAATTTTCAAAAATTATTTTTTACAAAGGTGATTTTATGAAAAAGATTTTACTTGTTGCACTGGCAGTCCTTTCTGTTTCCGCAGCATTCGCAAAGGAACTTGAATTCAAGGGAAACCTTCTTTGGGGAGGAACAATCTCACAGGAAGACTACGATAAAAAATCAAAGGAGATGGTTGAAAAATACGCAAAGAACTATTTGCTTGGCGATGTAATTCTTTCAACTGAAAAACTTACCGTCGGCGGTAAAATTTACTACCGCATTCCTGCCATGGAAAAGTCGGAAGAAATTTCACAGCGCATGGAAATAAAGAGGGCTTTCCTTAGGGTTCGCCCAATGGGAAATGAACTTCTTGAAATCTCAGGCGGTAAACTCTATTCATATTATCTTCCTGGAAACTTCTTTCAGATTTCCGAAACCTATACAGGAGCTTCCCGCTGGGGCGAAAGCGGAGTGGGCGTAAAATCAGAATGGAACGGATGGACCTTCGGAGCAGCACTTCCTGTAGGAGAATCTTCAAGCAAGATTGAAACTGCAACAAAGTTTGATAACTTCTTTGCATTGAACGGTGCCATTGGCTACGATTTTTCACATCTTGATTCAGCATTTCCAATCAAATTAAATGCCGACGCAGGATTCAGAAGAACAAAGGCAGATGATGAAGCAGAATACAACCAGATTTTTGCAGCAAGCGTTTACTACACTCCTAAGCTGGATGGATTCGTAAACAAAATGTATGCAGCCCTCATCTACAGCTACAATGCAAAACCTTTTGTTGCAAACACAGGATTATCGCCCCTCATCAACAAGGATGATTCTGATCTTGCCCTTTGCCACATCATTTCCCTCAACTACAGATCTTACTTTGGACCTGTTCACTTTACATTCGAAGGTGAAATTGGAAAATCAATTGAAGGAAACAAAATCCCGGTTTATGGAGCAACACAGTTTCTCGTTCCTTTTACAGAAGTATTGGCAATCAAGCCAAGGTTCATGTACTACTCTGCAATCGATTCTGACAACGGAGACAATACCCGTTCTTCATATGAAATCTACCCTCGTCTTTGGGTAACACCAAACAAGAACTGGAACATTTCCCTTGGTGCTGATTTCGTAAAGAAGCAGATAAGCAAGGATGACTGGAAATGGGAATGGTCAGTTCCTTTCTATGTTGAATACAAAATAAAATAGTGTTATCATACACGCCGTTACAGTAAGCGGTGCTGGTCTGCATTTTGCAAGAATCAGTTAAAAGGGAAGCAGGTTAAAATCCTGCACGATCTCGTCACTGTGTTTGGGGAACCTTTGTCATGTATGCCACTGGATTTTTCTGGGAAGGTTTGGCAAAGGTGATGATCCTTCAGTCAGGAAACCTGCCGTTTATAATAGTACAGGAAGAAATTCCAGATCACGAGCAATTGATCGTACTTGCATTTTTACTCATGCATTTATAATTTGTAAACAATTGCCCTGAATTTCTTTAAAGAAAATCGGGGCATTTTTTATTTAAAATACTTTTCTTGAGAAGGAAGGAAAAAAATGAAAAAGAATTTTTTCATGATGCTCATCTGTGCAATCCTGGCATTTACATTTGCAGGTTGCAACAAGGCAGCAAGGGACAAGAAGGCTGCAGACAAGGTTGCAGCCCTCATCGATGCAATTTATGTTCAGGAACGCAACGACAAGACTGACGAACAGTGCGCTGCAGCAAAGAAAGCCTGGGATGCACTTACAGATGCACAGAAGGAACTTGTTGAAGGCGAAGAAGCAGATCCAGATTACTTTGGCCGCGACACAGGCGATGCATCAAAGGACAATGCGCTTAACCAGGACAACATCGGAGAAGATGAAATCCTCGTTGTTTCATTCGGAACTTCTTTCAACGACAGCCGCGCAGAAGACATCTACGGAATTGAAAAGGCAGTTCAGGCAGCAAACCCAGCCTGGTCTGTTCGCCGTGCATTTACAGCACAGATCATCATCAACCATGTTCAGGCCCGCGAAAACGAAAAGATCGACAACATGGACCAGGCTCTTGAACGTGCAGTGGCAAACGGCGTAAAGAACCTTGTGATTCAGCCAACACACCTTATGCACGGTGCAGAATACGACGAACTTTCAGAAGCCGTAGAAAAGTACGCAGACAAGTTTGAATCAGTTGCAATCGCAGAACCACTCCTTGGTGAAGTTGGAAAGGACGCTTCTGTAATCAATGCAGACAAGGAAGCAGTTGCAAAGGCTGTAGTTGCAGAAGCTAATGTTCCATCTGACACAGCCCTTGTTCTTATGGGACACGGAACTTCACACACAGCAAAGGTTTCTTACAGCCAGATGCAGACACAGATGAACAATCTTGGATACAAGAATGTTTTCATCGGCACAGTTGAAGGCGAACCGGAAGAAACAGCATGCGAAGCAGTTATTGAAGCAGTTAAAAATGCAGGATACAAGAAGGTTGTCCTCCGCCCTCTCATGGTAGTTGCAGGCGACCACGCAAACAACGACATGGCTGGAGACGAAGACGATTCATGGAAATCCATGTTCCTTGCTTCTAATGCATTTGATTCAGTTGAATGCCAGATTGAAGGTCTTGGAAGAATTCCTGCAATCCAGTCACTCTATGTTGCTCACACATCAAAAGTTGTAGACAGCGTAAAAAAAAATTAGATGACGGAATCTATTCCGTAAAATTCAATACTGACAGTTCAATGTTCCATGCCAACGAATCAAAAAAAGGCCGCGGAACATTGGCTGTGGTAAACGGGAAGATGATGCTTCATGTATCGCTTCCCGGAAAAAAGATTTTGAACCTTTACCTGGGCAAGGCTGAGGACGCCGGCAGCAATGAAGACTCCTGGCTTAAGCCTACAAAGGACAAAGTTACATACGAAGACGGACTGTCGGAGACCGTTTATGGATTCAATGTACCGGTAAAGAAACTGGACAGGGAATTTGACCTGGCCCTTATCGGAAAGAAAGCCGTATGGTACGATCATAAGGTATCGGTTTCGGACGCTCAGAAAAAAGAAAAGCTTGGTGATGGAAATCATGAAGTGAATGTTTTTCTGAACGGCGGAACAGGTCGTGCCGACATTAAATCACCGGCATTGCTTACCGTTAAAAACGGCAAAAGCAAACTCAAGCTTGTGTGGACCAGCAAGAATTTCGATTACATGATTGCAGGCGGAAAGAAATATCTGAACGAAACACCTGGAGAAGATTCAACTTTTGAAATACCGGTGGAAGATATGACAAAACCTGTTGCGGTAATAGCTGACACCACAGCAATGGGAACTCCACATGAAATTGAATACAAGATCGGAATCCTTTACTAAGCCTCTAATAACTTTAATTCTGATTATTCCTCTGTTTGCTTCCTGCAGCAGGCAGAGGATTAATGTTTCTGAAAAAACTACCCCCAATTTTAATTCCCTTTCATTCAACAAAAAAATCGATTTTTCTTACGCAGAAAAAATTTCAATAGAAAAGACGGAAGGCTATAGCCTTGTAAAAATTGAAGGGGAGAAACCCGCACTTATAATAGAAGGAAATAATCCTACTCCTAAAAACATTCCTTCGGAATATACAGTTTGCAGAAAACCCTTGGACAAAACTTACCTGGTTTCCACTTCCGCCATGGATTTTTTCATCAAGCTGGGGGTTCTTCCTTCAGTAAGATTTTCCTGCATAAAGAAGGAAAACTGGTTTCTAAAGGAAGCCGCTGATGCAATGGAAAAAAAAGAATTGCTTCACGCAGGCAAATACAGCGCACCTGACTACGAACTTTTGCTCAAGGAAGGCTGCAACCTTGCCATGGAAAACACCATGATTTATCACAAACCGGAAGTAAAGGAAAAGCTTGCAGTCCTTGGGATTCCGATTCTTGTGGAAAAATCCTCATACGAAAAAAATCCCCTTGGAAGACTTGAGTGGATTAAACTTTACGGTCTGCTCTACGGAAAGGAAGAGGCAGCAGAAAATTTCTTTAATGAAAAACTAAAGGAACTTTCTTCTTTTTCTTCCGAAACATATCCGGATAAAAAAATCGCTTTTTTCTATATAACCTCCAGCGGAACTGCAAATGTGCGCAAGTCCGGCGACTACATTGCAAAAATGGTTTCCATAGCCGGCGGAAAATACTTTCTTGACGAAATGGTGGACGAGGACAACAACCATTCCACAATGAATATGCAGTTTGAAAGTTTTTACGCAAAGGCTTTGGGCTCAGACATTCTGATTTACAACTCAACCATCGACGGCATTCTTGAAAGCAAAAATCAGCTTCTTAAGAAGAATGCCCTGTTTGAAGATTTTGCCGCATTCAGAAATGACAAGGTCTACTGCACTAAGGAAAACTTTTTTCAGGAAACAACGGGTATAACAGATTTTATAATTGACCTGAACAAGGTTTTAAAAGATGATGAAACAGGACTAACATATCTGGAAAAATTAAGATGAACAGACGATACGGATTTTCCTTCGCCCTGATTTTTATTCTCCTCATTGCAGTTTTCATCTGGAACCTTTTTATCGGCACCGTTGACCTTTCCTTTTCAGAGCTGGCTAAAATATTTTGCGGCACAAGTGAAAACCCCGTGCTGAATAAAATCCTTATGGAAATCCGTCTGCCAAGAATCCTTGCTGCAGTTCTTCTTGGCGGTGCACTTTCTGTTTCAGGCTTCCTGCTCCAGACTTTCTTCGGCAACCCTATTGCAGGTCCTTTTGTTTTAGGCATTTCTTCAGGGGCAAAGCTTTTTGTTGCCATCACGATGATTTTTCTTTTGAACGCAGGAATTGAAATCACTTCCATCGGAATGGTGACTGCAGCTTTTGTCGGTTCCCTTGCAGCCATGTCCATAGTCCTTGCACTTTCAATAAAAGTAAAGAACATGTCGGTCCTTGTTGTCTGCGGCATTCTCGTAGGCTACATCTGTTCTGCAGTTACAGATTTTTTCGTGACCTTTGCAAATGACTCAAACATCGTGAACCTTCACAACTGGTCTCTGGGAAGTTTTAGCGGAACCAGCTGGAATGATGTTTTCATAATTACAGTTTTGATTTTTATCTCGCTTATTGCATCCTTTCTTTTTTCAAAGCCAATCGGAGCATACCAGTTGGGAGAAAACTACGCCCGGAACATGGGAGTAAACATAAAGGTTCTCCGCATTGTCCTCATACTCCTTTCAACTTTGCTTTCAGGATGCGTTACGGCTTTTGCAGGACCAATTTCCTTTGTGGGAATCGCCGTTCCTCACCTGGTAAAATCCATTACAAAAACTTCAAGGCCGCTGATCTTGATTCCGGGCTGTTTCCTTGCAGGAGGAACAATAACCCTTTTCTGCGACGGAATTGCAAGAAGTGTTTTTGCCCCTACAGAATTGAGCATCAGCACGGTGACTGCATTCTTCCTTGTGCCGGTTGTAATCTGGATGATGGTCCACAAAAAGGGAGGCGCAAAAAATGTTTAGCACTTCCAGTTTAAGTGTAGGATACAACAAAAAAGTTCTCATTAACGGAATAAACATTTCTGTTGCTCCTGGAAAAATCATTTCCCTCATTGGTCCCAACGGTTCTGGGAAATCCACGATTTTAAAAACCATTGTAAGGGAACTTGAAATTCTTGGCGGATCAATTTCCGTTTGCGGCAAAAACATAAGCAAAGAAAAAAATGATTTTACTGCACGCCATGTTTCAATGGTGATGACGGAGCGGTTACGGCCAGAACTTATGACGGCAAGGGAAGTAATTGCCACAGGCCGCTATCCGTACACAGGAAGGCTTGGCATTCTTTCCGAGGAAGACTGGAAGAAAGTTGACGAGGCCATCAAGGCTGTTCACTGCGAAGACATAGGCGGCACAGACTTTAACTCCCTGAGCGACGGTCAGAAACAAAGGGTAATGCTTGCCCGCGCCATCTGCCAGGACACGGAGATTCTTGTTCTTGATGAACCGACTTCATACCTCGATATGAAGTACAAGATTGAATTCCTTCAGATTGTCAGGAAACTTGCCTCGGAAGAAAAAAAGATAATCATCATGTCCCTTCACGAACTGGACCTGGTCAGGGTGATTTCCGATGAAGTAATCTGCGTAAACGGAAAGGAAGTCCTTAAGGCAGGAACCGTTGCAGAAATCTTTAACGGCGATTTCATACAGAACCTTTACGGCATTAAGAAAGAAGATTTTAATCCATCAACAGGAACCATGGTTTGGAACAGCAGGAAGGCTTCTGAGAAAAACTGCACCACTAGAAATAAACCTATCGCTCACAAAAGGAAAGCAAAGGTCCTGATGATTCAGGGCACCATGAGCAATGCGGGAAAGAGCCTTGTGGTTGCAGGACTATGCAGGATCTTCATGCAGGACGGATACAAGGTTGCACCTTTCAAATCCCAGAACATGGCTTTGAATTCTTTCATCACCAGGGACGGTTTTGAAATGGGCCGTGCACAGGTAATGCAGGCGGAGGCAGCCAGCATTGAACCGGATGTCTCAATGAATCCAATCCTCCTTAAGCCAACCAACGACTGCGGTTCTCAGGTCATTGTAAATGGAGAAGTCATCGGAAACATGACGGCCCGTGAATATTTTGCCTACAAGAAAAAACTCGTCCCGGAAATCTTAAAAGCCTTCAGTAAGCTTGAAGAAGAAAATGACATAATAGTTATTGAAGGAGCTGGAAGCCCTGCAGAAATAAATCTTCGTGAAAACGACATTGTGAACATGGGCCTAGCAGAAATGGTGGATGCCCCAGTTCTTCTTGTTGGGGACATTGACCGGGGCGGAGTTTTTGCACAATTGCTGGGAACAATCCAGCTGCTGGAAGATTCAGAAAGAAACAGAATAAAAGGCCTCATCATCAACAAGTTCCGCGGGGACAAATCCCTTCTTGACAGCGGAATCCAAATGCTTGAAGAACGAAGTGGCATTCCAGTTACAGGAGTTCTTCCATACATAAAACTTTCCATTGACGATGAGGACAGCCTTACCACCCGCTTTGAAAATCACACGCCAGGCATGGTAAACATCGGCGTAATAAAATTCCCGCGAATCTCAAACTTTACGGACTTTAATATTTTTGAAGAAATCGAAGGCGTAACAGTCCACTACATTTCTTCTCCTGATGAGGTTGAAAAAATGGACATGGTGATTTTACCGGGCAGCAAGAACACCATCGGCGACCTTAAGTGGATGCGGGAAAATGGTTTTGAAAGTGCCGTAAAGAAATTCAGTCAGAAAGGAATTGTCTTTGGAATCTGCGGCGGTTACCAGATGCTTGGAAATGCCATTAAGGATCCGGACTCCGTTGAAGAAGGCGGATCAATCCGCGGCATGGAACTTCTTGATGCGGAAACTGTCCTGCTAAAGGAAAAAACAAGGACTCAGGTGGAATGCAATTCCGGTAAAGTTTCCGGACCATTTGCTTTCCTAAGCGACAAAAAAATTTCCGGCTATGAAATACACATGGGTGAAACAAAAGTAAAATCATCGGATCCTTTCGTTTCCGGCGCATCAAGCAAAAATGTTTACGGATCCTACATTCACGGCATTTTTGACGAAGGCGACATTGCCTATTCAATCTGCAGTTTCCTTGCAAAACAGAAAGGCCTTGAACTGACAGGCAAAACCTTTGACTACAAGGCATTTAAAGAGACACAATATAATATTCTTGCTGAAGAAATGAGAAAGCATCTTGATATGGAGGCCGTCTATGGAATCCTTAAATAACTACGAAAAATATTTTGAAAGAATCAAATCAAACTGGGACACAATTGCAAAACCATTGGACAGCCTTGGCAAACTTGAAACTCTGGTTGCAAAGCTGGGGGCCATACAGGAAACAGAGCATCCTTCCTGCCTGAAAAAATGTCTTGTGGTTCTCTGTGCCGACAATGGAATCGTAGAGGAAGGCATCAGTCAGTCTGATCAAAGCGTTACAAGAATCTGTGCTGAAAACATCGCCGCAAAAAAGACCACCGTCGGAATCATGGCGGCTCAGGTTGCCTGCGATGTCATAACCTATGATGTTGGAATAAATCATTCTGAAAAGATCCCGAATGTAACAGACAGAAAAATCAGGTGCGGCACAAGGAACTTCCTTAAAGAACCCGCCATGACAAAAGAAGAAACCGAGGTTGCCCTTTCCCTGGGAAAAGTAATCGTTACGGAATTGAAAAACAAAAAATACGAACTGATTTGCGTTGGCGAAATGGGAATTGGAAACACAACCACTTCAGCTGCCGTAGCCGCTTCCCTTCTTAAAGTTGACGGAAAAATTACTGCAGGCCGTGGTGCAGGATTAAGCGACAAAGGTTTGGAAAGAAAAGTTGCCGTAATCAATGAAGCAATCGAAAAATATGACCTTTACAACAAGAGCCCACTTGAAATCCTTCAGACCGTAGGCGGATTTGATCTTGCAGTAATGACCGGAATCTATCTTGCGGCAAAGGAATGCCACATGCCTGTTGTTCTTGACGGTGCCATAAGCGTAACTGCCGCTCTTGTTGCAGAAAAGATGGAAAAAGGAACTGTAGATTACCTTATCCCATCCCACATAAGCCGAGAACCGATTGGAAAACTTTTGTGCGATGAACTAAACCTCTCTCCAATTCTGGATGCACACATGGCTTTGGGAGAAGGAACCGGAGCCGTTTTACTTCTTGGCCTGTTAAGGACTGCCATTGAAGTGTACGAAAGGAGCGTTCCATTCAGCGAATCAAATGTAGAGCAGTACACGAGGTTCAAATGATTCATTTGGTTTATGGCGGAAGCGGTTCCGGAAAATCAGCCTTTGCAGAAAATCTTGTAATGAAGCTGAACTCCGAAAAAAAATACTACCTTGCCACAATGAAGGTCTTTGGCGACGAAGGACTTAAAAGAGTTCAGCGCCATAAGGAACTTCGTGCAGGAAAAGGCTTCGTCACATTGGAAAAGGAAACCCTTGATGCATTGCTCCCTGTAAAGGAACTCGTTCAGGAAAAAGATTCAACAGTCCTGATCGAATGCATTTCAAACCTGGTGGCAAATGAAATGTTCCGGGACGGAAGAACCATTGGAACTGAAGAAGTCCTTGAAAAAATCCGTGGCGATTTCAACGAAATGAAAAACTGCGCGGAAAACTTTATCATCGTAAGCAACAATGTTTTTGAAGACGGAATTGAATACGGTGAAGAAACTGAAAATTACATGAAGGCTTTGGGAGACATAAATATTTTTTTTGCTTCCATTGCAGATAAAGTTACGGAAGTAGTCTGCGGAATTCCGGTGGAGATAAAATGAAGAGCATTCTAAAATCTTTTGCAGTGGCATTTTCCATGTACTCAAAAATTCCCATGCCCCGTTTTCAATGGGCAAGCAGGGATATGGAATACCATCTTTGTTTCTTTCCTCTGGTCGGCACTGTCATAGGCGTTCTGGAACTTCTCTGGATTTTCCTCTGCAGAAAAATAAACGCATCGGTCCCTTTTACAAACATATGCGCCGTTGCAATTCCGCTTCTTGTTACCGGTGGATTTCATGTGGACGGATTCATGGATACAATGGATGCAGTTCATTCATATCAGGACAGGGAAAAGAAACTTGAAATTTTAAAGGACCCTCACATAGGAGCCTTTTCCGTTATTTGCGTAATTACATTTTTTCTCCTTGCCACGGCCTTTACTTTTGAAATCAAAACTTACGAAGGATTTATTTCAGTTTCCTTTGCATTTGTTCTATCCAGAATCTTAAGCGGCATTTCCGTAATCACTTTTCCAAAGGCTAAGAAAAACGGAATGCTTGCAACGGAAAGCAACACCGGCTGCAAGAAAACTGTGGTGGCT
Source organism: Spirochaetales bacterium (assembly GCA_030526505.1). Classification (GTDB taxonomy): domain Bacteria; phylum Spirochaetota; class Spirochaetia; order Treponematales; family Treponemataceae; genus Treponema_D. Next base: position 38,048 of record JAUNCR010000004.1, on the reverse strand, counting down.
GTTCTTGTAATCGAATTGATTTTTTCCATCGCCACAGTTGTATACCTTACTTTTCCAAAAAGTTTTTGCGGCATAGTTTCAGCTGCAAGTTTTGCCCTCACCTATTCATACTATTATTTCATGAGCAAAAAACATTTCGGCGGAATCACGGGGGACCTTGCAGGATTTTTCATCTGCATAAGCGAACTTGCTTCATTAATTGCCGTAGCAGCAACTTTGTTTGTGGAGGCCGCAATATGATTTTAATTGTTGGCGGAAATCATCAGGGGAAATACAAATATGCAGCCTCTTGCAATGAAGAAAAAAACATCTGGAATGAATTCCATCTTTTTGTAAAGGAAAAACTTTCGGAAGGGAAAAGTCCTGAAGAAATCAGAGCCGAAACAAATGAAAGAATAAATGCAAATCCAAACCTGGTTGTAATCAGCGATGAACTTGGATGCGGAATCGTGCCTTTTGAAAAAGAAGACAGGGACTACAGGGAACTTACCGGAAGGCTTCTATGTGAAATTGCAGAAAAAGCAGAAGCAGTTTACAGAATGACTTGCGGCATTCCACAGAGGATAAAATGACGGTGACAGTTCAGCTTGTAAGGCACGGCAAAACAAAAGGAAACCTTGAAAAAAGATTTGCCGGCGGAAAGACAGACGATTCCCTATGTTCTCAAGGCAAGGAAGAACTCCTTTCTTTTGTGTCGGACAGCATTTATTTAAGCACAAAGGAAGTTTTCTCAAGTCCAATGAAACGGTGCCTAGAAACTGCCGGCATCCTTTTTCCGGAATGCAGTGCTGATATGAATATAATAGAAGAATTCAAAGAACTGGATTTTGGAATCTTTGAAAACAGAAACCATGAAGAACTGAACGGTAACGACGATTACCAGAAATGGCTTGATTCAAAGGGTAAAGGGGACATACCCGGCGGCGAAAGAATGAATGACTTCGCAAAGAGAGTCATGGTTGGATTTGAAAAAATGATTTCATCTGCAAAGGCAAATGAAATGACTGCTGTTGTTCACGGCGGAACCATCATGGCCATTTTGTTTTCCTTGAACGGTGGGAGTTTCTACGACTATTTATGCAAAAATGGCCGCGGTTATGTTTTTGAATATTCAACGGAAGATAAAAGGATTTTGAATTTAAGGAAATTATAGATGCTGGGTTTTATAAATCTTGAACATCACTTGCTTGCTTTCCTCATCGGTTTTTTACTGGACCTGATCATAGGCGACCCATACTGGCTGCCTCATCCTGTCCGTGCCATCGGGAAAACGATTTCCTTTTACGAAAAATTTTTGATCGGAACAAGAGAAAATCCAAAGGAACTTTCGGGAAAAGAAAAAAGAACAAGGGGAATCGCCATGGTTTTTCTGGTTCTTTTTACCGTAGAATTTTTTGTTGTCCTGATTTTATGGCTTGCACAGATTGCTTCGCAAACAATTCATCCGGCAGTTGGAATTGCAGTTGAGGCCATAATGACTTTCCAGCTAATAGCAACAAAATGCCTTGCCGTTGAAAGCACCAAGGTTTACAGGGAATTAAAGAAAGGAAACCTCACAGGTGCAAGAAAAGCCGTCTCAATGATTGTTGGTCGCGACACGGAAAACCTTTCAGAAACCGAAGTGACAAAGGCTGCCGTTGAGACAGTTGCAGAAAACACATCGGACGGAATCATTGCCCCACTTCTCTTCCTTGCATTAGGCGGACCTGCATTTGGATTCTTCTACAAATCCATCAATACAATGGATTCCATGATAGGCTACAAAAACGAAAGGTACCTTGATTTTGGAAGATGCGCTGCAAAAACTGACGATGCCGTAAATTTCATCCCGGCCAGATTAAGCGCCCGGTTCATGATTTTCTCCTGTCTATTTCTTGGCAGAAGGTTTTCAGCGGCAAATGCAAAAAGGATTTACCTTCGCGACAGGCTCAAGCACGAAAGTCCAAACTCAGCCCACACGGAAGCAACCTGTGCAGGAGCACTGGGAATTCAGCTGGCGGGCCCTGCAGTCTATGAAGGCAAAATGGAACACAAGGATTTTCTTGGCGACTCGAACAGGGCAATAGGCTTTGAAGACATTAAGCGGGCGAACAGACTTTCCTATGCAACGGCCTTTACCTGCGTTGCTTTCTGTTCAGCAATAATTATTGCTGTTTTATTTTTACTCTATAAATCCCAGGGAGGAAACTGATGCACGGCGGCGACATCTACACTGCAAAAGTAAAGCATGATTTCTCAGTCAATGTGAATCCATTTCCTCTTCCTTTAAAATTTCTTTTGAAATATGTTTTTTCTTTTGCTAGCATGAGAAAATATCCGGATCAGGACTCAAGGGAACTCATAGACTGCATTTCAAAGGAATACAACATTTCACCTGATAAAATCATTGCAGGCAACGGTGCCTCAGAGATAATTTTTTCGGCAGTAAGAGCCGTAATGCCAAAGACAGCGATTTTGATTTCCCCTTGCTTTACGGGCTACAGCCATGCATTGGATTCCACAGGCTCAAAAATCATTCATTTTGCCCTGGATGAAAAAGACGGCTTTGAGTTTACAGACGGAAAGATTTCGGAACTTAAGGATATGATTTCCAAAGAAAAACCGGAAATGCTTTTCCTCTGCAATCCAAACAACCCAAACGGAAAGCTGTATTCAAAAAAGATTCTTATAGACCTCCTTGAATGCTGTAAAAAATCCGGGACCTTCGTTTTGCTTGATGAATGTTTTATGGACCTTACAGGCAAGGCAAAGGATTTTAGCCTGATGGAAAAACTTGACGATTATGAAAACCTTTTGATTGTAAATGCATTGACCAAAACTTTTGCGGTTCCAGGGTTAAGGCTTGGATACGCTTTCTGCAGTTCGGCTGAAATGCTTTCAAAAATCAAGGTGCAGTTTCCCGAATGGAATGTTTCCGCAATCGCGCAGAAATTAGGAGCAGAACTATTCCGCTACAAAAAATGCATTTCAAAATCGGCAGTAAAACTTTCTGCAGAGAGGGATTTTCTTTCAAAGGAACTTTGTAAAATCGGGTTCAAGACATATCCGTCGGATTCCAATTTCATTCTGTTTCGTTCAGAAAAGGAAAACGGATTGAAAGAAAAGCTTTTGAAAAAACAGATTTTGATTCGTGACTGCAGCGACTACCAGAACCTTGGTTCAGGTTATTACAGGATTGCAGTAAAGCAGCATAAAGAAAATAAAAAACTTCTTTCTTTGATAAGAAAGGTAATGGGAGCATAAAATGGAAAACATAGAATTCGTATTGCCGTCCGAAATTGAAAAAAGAAGTTTTCAGATAATTGAAGGTGAGTTGAAAGACCGCGGCATTTCCATTCCGGAAGAACAGAAGGCCATTACAATGCGGGTGATCCACACAAGCGCAGATTTTGAATACGCGGAAACCATGAGGTATTCGGAAGGTGCCATAGAGACTGCAAAAAAACTCATCCTTGCCGGTGCGGACATTGTCACCGACACCAACATGGCAAAGGCCGGAATCAATGCAAAGGCGCTGGGAAAATTCGGCGGAAAAGTTCACTGCTTTATGGCGGACAAGGATGTGGCGGAAGAAGCAAAATCACGAAGCATTACAAGGGCAACCGTCAGCATGGAACGGGCAAGCAAACTTGGCAAACCCGTGATTTTTGCACTTGGAAACGCACCGACAGCCCTCATCAGCCTTCACGACATGATGATGAAAAAAGAATTTACACCGGCCTTTGTAATCGGAGTCCCGGTTGGTTTTGTAAATGTTGTTGCGGCAAAGGAACTGTTTTTGAATGGTGATGTTCCATACATCATCAACGAGGGCCGCAAAGGCGGAAGCAACATAGCAGCCGCAATCTGCAATGCATTGCTTTATGAACTTGGAGGCCGCAGTTGAGATTCGGATTCACCACGGGAAGCTGTGCCGCAGCAGGTTCAAAAGCCGCAGTCTTCATGCTTCTTTCAGGAAAAGAAAAAACCGGCATCAAGATCCTCACTCCCAAAGGAATTGAATTCAACGCAGAGATTCTGGACATAAACCGTAGTGCAAATTCCGTAAGCTGTTCAGTAATCAAAGACGGCGGCGACGACCCTGACATTACAACAGGGGCACATATTGTTTCCAAAGTCTCAGTATTGAGCGAAGAAAGCATGGAAAAAACTCCTTCAGTAAAAATCAAGGGCGGCATTGGAATCGGAACGGTTACAAAACCCGGCCTTGATCAGAAACCTGGAGAAGCTGCAATAAACAGGGTTCCAAGGCAGATGATAGAAAAGGAAGTTCTTGAAGTCTGCAGCCTTATGGATTTTAACGGCGAACTTCTTGTGGAAATTTCCTGTCCGGAAGGAATTGAACTTGCGGAAAAAACTTTCAACCCACGGCTTGGTATCGAAGGCGGAATTTCAGTTCTTGGAACCAGCGGCATAGTTGAACCCATGAGTTCCCAGGCAATACTGGATACAATAAAGGTGGAACTTAACCAGCAGAAGGCGCTCGGAAGAAAAACCGCAGCAGTCACACCAGGAAACTACGGTCAGGAATTCATGCTCAGGACCTACGGTTACGACCTTGATAAAAGCGTCAAATGCTCCAACTTTATCGGTGATACAATCGATATGGCGGCAGAACTCGGCTTTGAAAAACTTTTGCTCACAGGACACATCGGTAAGCTGATAAAAGTTTCAGGCGGAATGATGAACACCCATTCGAAGGAAGGCGACTGCAGGATGGAACTTATGTCGGCTGCAGCTGTCAGGTGCGGCTGTTCCCTTGAATGCGTGAAAAAAATCCTTCAGTGCGTTACAACGGAAGAGGCAGTACAGAAAATTATTGATGAACAAAAACTGGAAGCAGTCATGGCTCACGTACTTGAACGAATAATGTTTTTCCTAAACAAACGGTCTGGTGGTAAAATGGAAATTGGCTGTATGGTTTACAGCAATCAGTTTGGACTTCTTGCAAAAACAGAAAATGCAGAAGAAATGTTAAATCAGTGCAGGTAATATAGATGGTTTATTTTGTTGGTGCAGGCTGCGGTGCTGCAGATTTGATTACAGTAAGGGGAATGAAACTTCTGCAAAAGGCGGATGTAATAATCTACGCAGGTTCCCTTGTGAATCCGGAGCTTCTTGATTATGCAAAGGAAGGCTGCAGGATTTTTAACAGCGCAACCATGACACTTGAAGAAGTCATTGCAGAAATGAAAGCTGCGGAAGAAAAGAAACTCATGACAGTAAGGCTTCACACCGGAGACCAGAGCATCTACGGAGCCGTTCGAGAGCAAATGGACCAGCTGGATGAATTAAAGATTCAATACGAAAGCTGTCCTGGAGTAAGCGCCTGTTTTGGAGCCGCAGCAAGCTTGAACCTTGAATTCACTTTGCCTGAAGTTTCCCAGTCCCTCATAATTACAAGGATGGAAGGAAAAACTTCCGTACCCGAAAAGGAATCCATCCAGAGTTTTGCAAGTCACCAGGCAACAATGGCCATTTACCTTAGCACGGGAATGCTTGAAGAACTTTCAGGAAGGCTTATTGAAGGCGGCTATGAAAAGACTACTCCAGCCGCTTTGGTTTACAAGGCAACATGGCCGGAAGAAAAAAAATTTTTGTGCACCGTTGAAACCCTTGCAAAAACTGCAAAGGAAAACGGAATTACTAAAACTGCGCTGGTTCTTGTGGGCGATGTCATCACCCATTCAAACTATGCAAAATCCAGATTATACGCTGCAGATTTTGAAACGGAATTCAGAAAGATAAAGAAATGAAAAGAAAGACAGTTTCAATAATAAAGGCCTGCTACTTCACCGAAAAAGCAAAGGCCCTGTATGAAAGATTAAGTTCCTCACTTCCAGATATTATTTGGCTTTCATTTGAGAACAAAGATGAATTAGATCAATGGACAAAAGATGCCTTTGAAAAATCAGTTCCCCTTCTTTTTATTTCAGCAGCAGGAATTGCCACAAGAACGATTTCACCTTTTGTAAAAGACAAGCTTACGGACAGTCCTGTCCTTGTAATGGACGAAGAAGGAAAGTTCATCATTCCAATTCTTTCTGGACACTTGGGAAATGCAAATCAGATTGCAGAAATCATTTCTTCTGCGACAGGTGCACAGGCCGTAATCACCACGGCAACTGATGTGAACGGAAGATTCAGCGTAGATAATTTTGCAAAGGCAAACGGTTTCAGGATCGTAAACCGTAACGGTATAAAAAAGGTTTCCGCTAGAATCCTAAGCGGAGAAAAAATCACCGTTTATGTAGAAGACAGCATTTCCATCAACGACAGCAACATTCCCGAAGAAATAACTCTTACAAAAGAAGTGTCTTCTGCAGATGTTGTTATCACAACGGAAGAGATTCCTGCAGCTGAACTGAAAGACACACTGTATCTTGTTCCAAAAAAATATTGCCTCGGCATGGGCTGCAAAAAAGGAAAGTCTTTTGAAGAAATAAAAAACTTTGCAGAAGAAATCCTTAAGGAAAAGTTAGACTGCGAATTGCAAAAGGAAGTCCATTCACTTTCTTCAATCGACTTAAAGGAAATGGAAACGGGACTTGCTGCATTTTCCCACTATCTGCATGTTCCTTTTGAAATCTTTTCGGCAGAAGAATTGATGTCAGTAAAGGGCGACTTTTCCGAATCAGATTTTGTAAAGGAAACCACAGGCGTTTCAAATGTATGCGAAAGATCGGCAGCCTTAAGCGCAGGAAAAAACTACAGGCTTGCATTGAATAAAACTTCGGGCAACGGCATCACCCTTTCCGTTGCAGAAAAGATTCCGGAAATAAAAACCTGGGACTGCATTTCAGGAGGAAAACAATGAACGGCAAGATTTACATCGTTGGAATCGGTCCAGGCGACTACAGCAAGATGACTCTTGAAGCAATAAACGCACTCAAGGACAGCGACATCATCATAGGCTATACGGTTTATGTTGAATTGCTGAAACATAATTTTCAGGACAAAGTATTTGACACAACTCCCATGAGGCAGGAAATCGAAAGGTGCAGGATGTGCTTTGAAAAGGCCCTTGCAGGAAAAACAGTCTCCCTTGTTTGCAGCGGTGACGCAGGCGTCTATGGAATGGCATCCCCAATGTTCCAGCTGAGAAACGAAAACAAGGAATATGAAGACATAGAGCTGATTGTAATCCCAGGTGTGACAGCGGCCACAAGCGGTTCTGCCGTATTGGGTGCACCATTGAACCACGATTTCTGCGTAATCAGCCTTTCCGACCTTTTGACTCCTTGGGAAGTAATTGAAAAAAGGCTTCGCTGTGCAATCGAAGGGGATTTTGCCATTGCCTTTTACAATCCTTCCAGCCACAAAAGGCCAGACTACCTGAAAAAAGCCTGCCAGATAATGCTTGATTCAGGAGCAGACAAAAACAGGGCATGTGGATTTGTTGAGAACATTGGCCGCGACGGAACGAAAGCAACTGCATGCACCTTGGGTGAACTTCTGGACAAAGAAGTAAACATGTTCACCACAGTATTCATCGGAAACTCAAAAACAGAAATCGCCTTTTCAAAAAACAGCGAACCGATTCTCATCACCAAGCGCGGGTATGCAACATGAACAGAATACTTGTATTTGGCGGAACTTCTGAAGGAAGGAAAATTGCAGAGACTCTTTCAAAAAACAAAGTGACGGTTCATGTTTCCGTAGCAACGGATTACGGGAAACAGGTTCTTGAAGAAAATGAAAACCTTAAGGTGCTTGAAGGCCGCCTTGATTTTCCGGCAATGAAGGAACTTTGCCTTAAGGAAAAATACAGCCTCATTGTCGATGCCACACATCCATTTGCAAAGGAAGTTTCCGAAAACATAAGAAAATGTTCCGCAGAGACAAAACTTCCGTTGATTCGTTTTGAAAGGAACACAGAAAACCTTGAATCACAGGATTTGATTTATGCAGAAGATGTCCATCACTGCGTGGATATTTTATCGGAGACAAGCGGAAAGATTCTCCTGACCACAGGAAGCAAGGACCTTAAAATTTTCTGCGAGAAACCGGAAATCAGGGAAAGGATTATTGCAAGGGTTCTTCCTGCAATGGAAAGCCTAAGGCTCTGCCAGGAAAACAACCTTGAAGGCAAACAGATAATTGCAATGCAGGGACCTTTTTCCGAAAGTTTGAACATGAACCAGATTGAAGAATTTGGCATTTCAGTTCTAGTTACAAAGGAAAGCGGAAAGGCTGGCGGAACTGATTCCAAAATTTCAGCAGCGTTAAAAAAAGGGATAAAATGCATTGTCATAAAAAACACTTCTGTTGGAAAAACAACGGAAACAAAAGATGACGGTTATCTTAAATGCAGTTCACTGAAAGAACTCTACCTCCAGATTGAAGACAAACTGAAAGTAAAAATCTTTGACAGCAAAAGCATGACCGTACACCTCATGGGCATTGGCATGGGCAACAATAAAACCTTAACCCTTGATGCAATGGAAAAAATCAGCAAAGCCGACTGCCTTTTTGGAGCAGAAAGGATGCTTGAAAACATTAAATCAACTGCAAAAAAATATCCTTACTATCTTTCAAAAGACATCATTCCGGTTTTACAGGAATCATTGGAATCCACAGAACCTTTTGAAAATGCCTGCATTCTTTTTAGCGGCGATTCAGGATTTTTCAGCGGGGCTTCGAAACTTCAGGAAGAACTGAAAAAGATTCAGGGCATAATCGTAAATGTAATTCCCGGGATATCTTCCATGTCGTATCTTTCGGCTAAAACAGGCATACCATATCAGGATGCGGAAATCATCAGCCTGCATGGAATTGAAAGAAATGTCTGGCTGCCAAAGTTTCAGTCGGCAACCTCTTCCTCAAAAAAAATATTTCTGCTCACATCAGGCATAGGGGACCTGCACGAAGTCGCAAACCTGATTTTGGATTATAATAAAAAGGCCAACTCAAAATATAAAATGGCCGTTGGATTCAACCTTTCATACGAAAACGAAAGGATTGAAATTATGGAACCTGAGAAAGTCCTTACCATTACGGAAGAAGGACTTTATTCAGCCTTTATGATTACGGAATAGATTATGAAAAAGATTATTACACAGGGAATCAAAGACAGCGCATTCATCAGGGGCGAAGTTCCAATGACAAAGGAAGAAGTGCGCATCATTTCCATTTCAAAACTTGAACTTACAGAAGATTCCATTTTATATGATGTTGGTAGCGGAACCGGTTCCATTGCAGTTGAGGCCGCATTGCTTTCTCCTTCCGTAAAAGTTTATGCAATAGAAACAAATCCTGCCGCCGTTGAACTTATCAAAAGCAACAGGGAAAAATTCGGTGCGTACAACATTGAAGTAACCGAAGGTCTTGCACCTGAAGCATTTGAAAAACTCCCTGCCCCTACCCACGCATTCATCGGCGGAACAAAGGGCAATTTAAAATCCATTCTTGAAAGCCTTTTGGAAAAAAATCCAAAGATGCGGGTTGTTATGAATGCAGTGAGCCTTGAGTCCATTTCAGAAATGACCGATGCAATCAAAAGCTTCAATATCGACAACGACGAAGTAATTCAGGTTTCAGTAAGCAGGGCCAGCAAAATCGGCAGCTACCACATGATGCAGGCAAACAATCCTGTGTTCATCTTCTCATTTAATTTTGCAGGATAAAAAAATGAAAGCGCCAAGACTTATTATGGCCGCTCCAAAATCAGGCAGCGGAAAAACAGTTCTTACAATTTCCCTGATGACAGCCCTTTCAAACATGGGGTTGAAGGTTTCTGCATTCAAATGCGGACCCGACTACATTGACCCCATGTACCATAAAAAAGTCCTTGGCATAGATTCCCGCAATCTGGACCTGTTTTTTACAGACGAAGAAAAGACAAGGGGACTTTTTTTAAGAAACAACAGCAGCGACATTTCCATCATTGAAGGAGTAATGGGACTATACGACGGACTAGGCGGAGTTTCGGAAGAAGCCTCGACATATCATCTAGCAAAGACTTTAAAGGCTCCAATAATTCTGGTGCTTGATGCAAAGGGCATGAGCCGTTCCGTTGTTGCAGAGGCTGCAGGTTTTCTGTCCATGGATGATGCAAAACTCATAAAGGGAATCATCCTTAACAACATGAGCCGCGGCATTTACGGCGGAATCAAAGAATTGATTGAAGAAAAACTTAAGGTTCCGGTCTTTGGATATTTTCCAAAACAGAAGGAATGCGACATCAGTTCAAGATATTTGGGTCTTTCCTTACCGGAAGAAATTTCGGACCTAAAGGGAAAGATAAATATAACCGCAGAAGCCTTTTCAAAAACCGTGGACCTTAAAAAACTTATTGAAGTTGCAGAGGTTGCAGAAGAATTAAGCTCCACCTTTGTTTTTCCTGAAAAAATAAAAGCCTCGACAAGGATCGCCGTTGCCAGGGACGAAGCCTTTAACTTTTACTACAGGGACAGCCTGGAACTTCTTGAAAACCTTGGTGCGGAGCTGGTTTATTTTTCCCCGGTCCACGACAGGAATCTTCCTGAAAACATCGGTGGGCTTTTGCTAGGCGGTGGCTATCCGGAACTTTGTGCAAGGGAACTTTCCACCAACCGATCCATGATTGACTCCATAAAAGCAGCAGTGGGAAAAGGACTTCCCCTTTGGGCAGAATGCGGCGGCTTCATTTACCTTCACGAAGAACTTGAAATGGAAAATGAAGTTTTCAAACTCTGCGGCATCATCAGAGGCAAGTGCATCAAGACGGAAAAACTTGTCCGCTTTGGATACATTGAACTTAACGGACTGAAAACAAAGGCACATGAATTCCATTACTTTGACAGCAACAACAACGGCAACTTCTGCACCGCTGAAAAACCTTTGACTGGAAAACAATGGAATTGCTGCCACAACATAAACGGCGGACTACAGGGATTCCCTCACCTTTACTATCCGTCCAACATTGAATACGCAAGACAAATGGTAGAGACCTGCAAGAAATACAAGGAAATAAAATGAACGGCATCTTATACGGAATAGGCACGGGACCAGGAGACTCAACTTTAATCACACAGAAGGCGATTGATACAATCAGGGGCTGTCAGGTAATTGCCCTGCCTTCATCAAGCAAGGAAAACTGTACGGCCTATAAAATCGTCAAAGGCATTTATCCGGAAATAGATTCAAAGGAATTCCTTTTCCTTGATTTCCCCATGACAAAGGATGAATCCCTTTTGCAGGATGCCCATAAAATCGCAGCCGAAAAAATCTGCCTTCAGTTAAAGGAAAACAGAAATGTAGCTTTCATCACCCTCGGCGATGTTACGGTTTATTCAACCTTCAGCTAC
>JAUNCR010000004.1:12012-26750 GCA_030526505.1 Spirochaetales bacterium | reverse complement strand
TTATCCACATCAACGGCATAACCTCTTTCTGTGCAGTTGCTGCAAGACTGGGCATTTCACTTTCGGAACAGGAAGAAGAAATCCACATAATTCCCGGCAGCTACGATTTGAAAGAAACCTTTAACCTTGACGGAACTTTAATCTACATGAAGTCAGGAAAAAAACTTTGCCAGCTGAAGGAGTTCCTCTTACAGAAAAAAGCTTCCTGCGACTTTGATTTTTACGCTGCCTCAAACTGCGGAATGGAAGATGAAAAACTTTACAGAGACATTGATCAACTTCCCGATGACGCATCCTATTTTACAATCGTAATCATCAAGAATATAAAAAGAAAAAACACTGACAAAAACTACAAATTTTTCCAGAATACAAAATGCGAAAACTTCCCCTGCCACAAAATCGACAGTGAAGAAAACTTCAACTGCCTTTTCTGCTACTGCCCCCTCTATTACCTGGGAGACAAATGCGGCGGAAATTTCAAATACACGGACAAGGGAATCAAATCCTGCATCGACTGCAACATCCCGCACCGGAAAGAAAATTTCGACCTGATTAAAACAAGACTTCAGCAGGAACGCAACCTGCAAAAATAAATTTAATTTATAACTATGGTTTTTCAAGAGCATAAATTATATCATTGCCATTGGAGTCCATTAGTTTATGTCTGAAAATGTAAAGAACATGACGGAAGGAAAGACTCTTCCTATCCTCATAAAGTTTGCCTTGCCGCTGGTTGCAGGAAATGTATTCCAGCTCATGTACACTTTTTTTGATACAGCCATCGTAGGAAAACACCTTGGGGTACAAGCCCTTGCCGCTTTGGGTGCATGCGAATACTTGATTTGGCTTCTTTACGGATTCGTTCAGGGAATAACACAGGGATTCAGCATCAAGATGGCACAGGACTTTGGTGCAAATGACGAAAAGAGCCTGAAAAAAGTTGTGGGAAATTCTGCAGTACTTTCTGTACTTACCTCTGCAGTTCTCCTTGCGGCTGGAATACTTTCTTCAAAACCGATACTCAAGATCCTTCACACGCCTGAAGAAATTCTTCCTTTGTCTACCCTTTACATCAACATCCTCTTCATGGGACTTCCAGTAATTTTTGCATACAACCTTCTTGCAGGACTTTTGCGTTCGCTTGGAAACAGCAAGACGCCTTTGCATGCAGTCATTGTTTCTTCGGTCATCAACATTGCACTGGATTTGATTTTCGTACTCGTATTCAAATGGGGAATTGCAGGTGCGGCCATTGCAACTCTTATTGCACAGGTGTTCGCTTCGATTTTCTGTTGCATGAGCCTTAGAAAGATTTCGCAGGTTCGCGTAAGCAAATCAGACTTTAAGATAGACAGGGCATTGAGCATAAAGCTTTATGTCCTTGGCATTCCTCTGGCAATCCAGGGAGCCATCATTGCCGTAGGCGGAATGATTGTAGAATTCGTGGTCAACACTTTTGGCGTTGCATTCATGGCAGCTTATGTTGCGGTAACAAAACTTTACGGTCTTCTGGACATTGCCGCAACATCCTTTGGTTTTGCCCTCATGACTTTTGTTGGACAGAACCACGGAGCAAAACTTTTTGGAAGAATAAAATCGGGAACAAGAAGCGGAATGACTTTAAGCCTGACCTGTTCCATCATTATCGCAACCATCATGATCCTGTTTGGAAAAACAATCCTCACGGTTTTTGTTTCCTCAAATGATTCTGACGGAGCACTTGTTATGGAAACAGCCTACAGATACCTAAGGCTCATGAGCATTTTCCTTCCTACCCTCTACCTTCTTTGGCTTACAAGAAGCATAATCCAGGGGCTTGGAAACACATTCATTCCAATGGTTTCCGGAATCATGGAATTCGTAATGAGGACAGGAAGCGCTTTGATACTTCCGATTTTCATCGGTTCAAACGGCATTCTTTATGCTGAAATTCTGGCATGGATTGGTGCAGACCTGGTTTTGATTCCGGCTTTCATCTGCATGTTCAGAAAAATGAAAGCCTAAAGATTCTGGGATTCGATTTTTTCTTCTCCCTTTTCTTCGTCCTCTTTTGTTTCTACAGGAACAATGACTTTAAAGTACCTGCAGAAATCAGCAGCCGTCTTGTTTGAATAGAGCATGGTGCCCGAAAGGTCCGCAAGGATTATTCCTGCGTGGACAATGTAGTTGAAGGCTCCCTGCTCTGAACGGCTGAAATCAAAATTTCTGGTTTGCTGAATAAGGCTGAAGGGTATCTTTTCCATCAGGAACACCCTTGTGAAAAAAGTGGTTTTGTTTTTTGAAATGTTTCTGAAGCCGGAAAGTGCAGTCTGGGGAATCTTTTCAATTTCAGACTGAACAAAATCGGCTCCGTCTTTTTCGGGCACAAGAGATACCAGAAGGACGGTTTTTACAAGTTCAGATTTTCCAAGGGCCTTTGCATCTTCCGAAGATTTTTCAGCAACCATCGTATAGCGCCTGCCTTCGTATTCTTCCGAAAGAATAAAATCACGGGAAAGCCTTCGTTTATAAAGTTCTATTCGTTCTTCTGATTCCATGAGCACCCGACGGTTTATTCTGCCGAAACGGCGATTCTGAAACCAAAGTAGTTGTAGAATTCGCTAGGATTGAAGGAGTACCTGTCCCCTGCCCCGTAAAACATGGTGTACTGATTCCAGCTTCCGCCACGCATTACCCTTTCGCTGCCAAACTCAGGACCAGCCTGACGTCCATCAGCCTGCTGTGCATCATAGCTTGCTTCCCAGTCCCAGCAGAATTCAAGGACATTGCCTGTCATGTCAAAAAGGCCTGCACCGTTTGCCGCTGCAGTTCCAACGGCGTGAGTTTCCTTGCTGTTGTCTGAAATCCATCCGAGTTTTGTCGGAGCAACGGATTCGTCGTCATCACCATTGGCATTCACCTGACCGCTGGCAAGCAGATCGGACTGAAGTTTCTTTGGAGTCTTTCTTGCGGCGTATTCCCATTCTGCTTCTGAAGGCAACCTATAGCCGTTCTGGTTCCAGTCGCACTTTGAAAGGTCGCATACAGCCATGTCCGTTGCATCGCGAATCACTTCTCCCTTGTAGGTGTAGCACGGATTCCTGCCGTCCATTTCGGAAAAGGCATTGCACCACACGATAGCATCATACCAGTTGATGTTTGTTACCGGCTGAAGGGAATCTTTTTTTGAAGGCGAAGCTCCGCGTCGTCCTCCGTTTCCTTCCTGACCGGGATTTGAAAAAACATAGCCGTTGCGCTCCGCCCAGATGCGAACCTGATGCCAGAGCCTGTAGGTGGTTTCATATCTATTGAGTGAATAAGGGCGAACAGTTCTCTTTGCGGAAACCGTCTGGGAACATTCACCGACAACGAAATCAGTCTTTTCCGAAACAACCTCAACCAATTCCAGGTCCGGATATTTTCTTGAAGCCGCTTTTGATGTTTTCTTCTGAGTCTTTCTTTCAACGCGCTCTACTTCGCGCCTTTCATTTACAGGCCTCTGCTGTGCAAACGAGGTCATAAGTACAAATGCAGAAACCGCAAGAAACCCCATGGTCCTTTTCATTTTTTCTTACCTCTCTTTTCCGCTATCTTGTCCTGTCTCTTAAGATAGTTCTTCTGCTTTCTTTCTTCATGCTTCTGCTTGAGGGAAGTCTTCTTTCTGATGGTAGCCTCAACAGGTTTGTCACTGAGCTTCAAGAAAGCATTGGTTATGAAAATGGAAATCAAACAGAATACGGTAACGATAACTACCGCCCATTTTCCCGTATTTTCAAACGGAAGCTTTACATTCATTCCGTAGAAACTTGTGATCAAGGTTGGTGCCATGAGGACAAGGTTCAATATTGCAAGCTTCTTCATCACAATGTTCAGGTTGTTTGAAATGATTGATGTAAGGGTGTCATTGGTCTGAGCCATAAGCTGAGTGTATGTATCAGCCATTTCAAGAGCCTGACGGTTATCAATTTCAACATCATCAATCCAATCCTGATCCTCTTCATCAAGCTTGATGATCTTTGTCTTGCGGAACTTTTCCAAAAGCATCTGGTTAGACTTAAGCGAAGTTGTAAAGTAAACCAGAGATTTCTGAATGTTCTGCAGCTGTACCAGTTCGTGGTTCTGTACGGAACGCATAACTTCCAGCTGGATGGAAGTTGTACGGCGGTTCAGTTCCTTAAGGTAACGGAGGAACATCATGTCTGCACGGGCCATGAACCTGATTGTAAATGCTGGGAAATCCTTAAGCGAAAGTTCCTTCACGCGGTTGGCGGCAAAGTCCTTTAGAACTTCACAGTCTGTCCAACAGATGGTGATGAAAAACTTTCCCTTGATGATGATTCCCAAAGGAGCAGTAAAATAACTTACATCATCCCCTGGAGAAAACACAGGAAGCCTGATGATGGTAACGATGTAATTTTCGTCTTCGTTTTTTTCAATGCGGGAAAGTTCGTCGGGGTCAAGGAAGTCAAGGAGGTTTTCCTGTTCTATGCCGAACTTTTCCTCCAGTTCCTTAATGTCGTCGCGGGTAACCATACGGGCGTCAACCCAGGTGTTTCTGCCGCGATCAATTTCTTCTTCGTCCTTTCTAACAAGTTTTCCGTTTTCCTGCTGCCAGTATGTAATCATCTTTTTTCTCCGGAAAGGCAACGGGATAGCGCTGCCTGTGAATTACACCCACAAAAAAATGAGGCGTATTGGTGTTGTCAAACATTGGTGATAACCGGAACTACTGCCACCGTCCATATACGCCTCCTTATTAGAAAAATCAATGAAATATATAAAAGTTACTTGAATTCTACCTTATGTATCTTTGTACCGCCTATTTTAGTTGGAAGGAAGGTTTTTGACAATCTTAAGGATGTACAATTCCACATATTTTTTAAGGGCAGGATGATTCTTGATTTTCATCATGCTAGGTGTATCAACAAGAGCCTCTGCCAAATGGGTGATTCTGTCCGCATTAAAGGTGTCGGCCTTGAGGGTGCGGAGAACCTTGCGGAGGTAGTCGCGAATAAGGGAATTAACATCTTCACCAAGATTTTCGTAGTTTTCCTTACCGATTCTGTCATTCCAGTCGTGCATGATGCCGGCAAGTTCACGGTCCAAAGTAGAATTTTCCGGAACAAACTGAGCTTCAAGTTCCATGGCGGTCTTGCGGAGTTCCCTGCGGCGAGACTTGAGCGGATCAACGCTGTCGTCTTCGTCACGCTTCCTGAATTCTTCCTTTTCCTTTGCCTTGATTTCATCCTGGGCTTCAAGAGTTACGGATTTCTTAACCTTCTTCCTCTTGTCCTTAGGCTTTCTGAAAATGAGCTTGAGGATAAGCGAAATGATAGGGATGCTGTACCAGAACGGCAGCTTAAGTTTTGCGTCGGCAAGAATTTCCTGGCGGCTAAGCATGAGGATTTCGGAATATGGAATCCTTTCGTTGTCCTTGTAAAGCGCAATGTGGCCCGGAGTCTGGTCTTCCATGGAAACCACCTGAAGGAATGGCGATTCCAGCAAGGCGTGAAGGATAGGTTCAACTGACATAACTTCATGCTCAAGGCAGTTTTCAAAGGCAACATTTTCGCGCATTTCAGGAAGCACTTCATAATCCAGCAACTTATGGTACCAGCTCTTGATGAGGGCTTCGCGAACAAGAACGCGGATGTCATTTGCAAGTCGAAGGATGAGAGGGATAACCCTTTCCTTATAGATGTAATATCCGGAATCGTTTGTCACCTTGAAAATCAAAAGGTCAGGAAGCTGATTGTTTGGAGCTTCCGTTGTCTTGATCCTCAAATGTTCCTTAAGCTGATCTTCCTTGTACTGACCAAGAAGAGGGATTCCGTTCTTGTCCTTCATCTTTACGATGTCGCCATAGTTATGGTAGTAAGGCGGATTCTTCATGAGAAGGTCCAGCTGTTCAAAGGCGGCTTCCTGTGCGAGCCTCTCCTGAGTCTTTGACTTGTGGAAAGATGTTGCAACTTCGATGATGGCAACGGACTGAAGGATGCTGATGTCTTCAGGCGTAAAATCCTTGAGTTTTGTATAATCCTGCTTGAGGAAGTAGCACATCTGGCTCCAGTAATAGAAGGTGTCTCCGCTGGTCTTGAGGACATCAAGGGCCTGCTGAGGATTCTGAACGAACTGGGAGAAGAAGTTCTTTATTGAAAGTTCCTTGCCCGGATTGGAAATGGTAAGCTTCTTAAGGAAGTAGTCGTGGGATTCTTCCTTGTGCAAAAGTTCCTGAACTTTCTTGAGACAAAGCTGAACAAGCCTTTCCATAGGATAGTTTGAAGGATAGAGCAATGCAGGGAAACTTTTTCCGAATACAATGCAGTAAAGTTTCTTGTCGTCCAGCTCTTCTTTTTCAAGGCGCTTATAGACAATTTCATCCGGTTCAACTTTTGAAAGGATGTCATGAGGAATCTGCTTTGGAAGTTCATTTACATTTGGGAAAGGAACAAGGGGATTTGTCTCGATGCTTGTAAGGATTTCATTGTACTTTTCGATGAAATATGGAACACAGCAAAGGAAATCCTTATTCCTTATGGAAATGATGGCAACCTGCTTTTCCGCAACAAGACTATTTAACTCAGCCTCCAATACCATCTTATAGTCAGGACTGCAATAAGCCACCAAGTCCTGGTTCTCTTCGATGTGATGCTGAGCATAACGGTGAATGTAGTCCGCAAACTGGCTGTATTCCAGCATGCTTGTCTTAGATTTTGTCAAGTTGTACTTTAAAAGTGTAAGAATGTTTGAAGTTGTTGCCATACTACCAATTATATATTGAAAAAAATCAGTTGTAAATTGATATTTTAGAGATGCCCCTACACCCGAAATTCAGGATTTTTCCCCTATTTTCACGGTGAAATTTGTTTTTTTTCGGGATTTTTTCTATATTATTGGGGAAAGCTAAAGCTTTCACTAAATTTTGCTACGGCACGACCATAAACGCACACAAACACATAGGAGTATATAAATGGCAAAACACGAATTCCAGACAGAAGTAAATCAGTTGCTTAAGCTTATCATCCACAGCTTGTATTCAAACAAGGAAATTTTCCTTCGCGAAATCGTTTCAAACGCTTCGGATGCCTTGGACAAGCTCAAGTACCTTACTGTATCTGACGACAAGTACAAGTCCCTTACATTCAGCCCAAAAATCGACATTACATTTAACGAAGACAAAAACATCCTTACAATCCAGGACTGCGGTATCGGTATGGACGAGGATGACCTGAACAACAACCTTGGTACAATTGCCCGCTCCGGAACAAAGGCCTTCATCGAGCACCTTTCTGAAAGCGGATCTTCAAGCAACGATTTGATCGGTCAGTTCGGTGTTGGTTTCTATTCAGCTTTCATGGCTGCAAAGCACATCGATGTCTATACACGCAAGGCTGGCGGCGACGGAAAGGTATGGCACTGGTCTTCTGACGGAACAAACTCCTACGAAGTTGAAGAAATCGACTTTAAGAACGAAGCATACTGCACATACGGCTTTGACAAGGCAGAAACTGTAGGTTCAGCCATCGAAATCCACCTTAACGAAGATTCAAAAGACTACGCATCACGCTGGAAGGTTGAAGAACTCATCAAGAAGTATTCAAACCACATTGCATTCCCAATCTACCTCCACTACACACAGACAAAGTACGACAAGGACGGAAAACCAGAAGGAAGCGAAAATAAGGTTGACCAGGTAAACAGCGCCAATGCCCTCTGGAAGAAATCAAAGTCTGAACTCAAGAAGGAAGACTACAACGAATTCTACAAGTCAATTTCTCACGACTACGATGATCCTCTGATGCATGTTCACACACACGCAGAAGGCACACAGGAATACACTACACTTTTCTATGTTCCAAAGAATGCACCTTTCGACATGTATCAGGCAGACTACAAGAGCGGCGTAAAGCTTTATGTTAAGCGCGTTTTCATCACGGACGACGACCGCGAACTTTTGCCATCTTACCTCCGCTTTGTTCGTGGTGTAATCGATTCCGAAGACTTGCCATTGAATGTAAGCCGCGAAATCCTTCAGCAGAACCGCATCCTTGAAAACATCAAGACACAGTCCGTAAAGAAACTCCTTGCAGAATTCAAGAAAGTTGTAGATGCAGGAAAGGAAGCATTTGCAAAGGCAGAAGCTGACCGCAGCGACGAAGAAAAGGCAAAGGTTGAACAGTACCTTGCATTCGTAAAGAACTACAACCGTCCCCTTAAGGAAGGCCTTTATTCAGACTTTGGCAACCGCAACGAAATCGCAGAAATCGTTCGCTTCAAGTCTACTGCAGACGAAGGCAACGGAGACGGAAAGTGGACTTCATTCGCAGACTATGTTGGCCGCATGAAGGCTGACCAGAAGTCCATCTACTATATTACAGGTACAGACGAAAAGAACCTCCGTGCTTCTCCACTTCTTGAAGCATACAAGAAGAAGGGATTTGAAGTGCTCATCATGGCAGACGACATCGACGACATCGTAATTCCTGCATACGGAAAGTACCAGGAATACGAACTCAAGGATGTTAACCGTTCCGGCAGCGATGAAGAACTTGGCATCGACAAGGAAGAGGCAAAGAAGAAGGAAGAGGCATTCAAGCCTGTACAGGAAAAAATCAAGAAGGCACTTGAAGGCCGCGTAAAGGATGTTGTCCTTTCAAAGAGACTTTCTGACAGCCCAGCATGTGTAGTCATCGACGAAAACGATCCTTCGGTTCAGATGGAACGCATGATGCGCGCTATGGGACAGGGCGGCGAAAGCATGGTTAAGCCAATTCTTGAAGTAAACGCAGAACACCCTATCGTAAAGAAGCTTGAAGGCGACGCTTCGGAAGAACTTGTAAAGAACATTGCAGAAGTTCTCCTTGACCAGTCCCTCCTCGTAAGCGGAAAGGAAATTACAGACCCGGTTGAGTTTGTAAAGGCCATGAACGCACTTATCGGATAACAATTAATCATCCGTACTCTCTTAAAAGGACTTGGACAAATGCTCCAAGTCCTTTTTTTAATTTCTTCTTATTTATTGCAAAAAAATCAACTAACAAATATCATTCAATTATGAAAGCAAAACATGTTTTAAAAGTTAAGCTGGGAGCATTCATTGTTGCTTCCGCAGTCGCAATCGGCGTTATTGCCGCTTGCAAAGATTCAGGTTCTGTCTTCACTGAAAAGGCAAAGGGTATGAACGGTGATGTTACTGTTCGCGTTGCCATGAAAGACGGAAAAATCGCAGATGTAAAGATTGCAAGCCATAAGGAAACACCTGGTATTTCTGATCCTGCAATCAATGACCTTCCAAAGGATATCGTCAAATATCAGAGCGCTCAGATTGATGCTATTTCTGGATGTACAATCACTTCCACAGCAATCAAGAACGCAGTTTCAGCTGCTTTGGCAAAGGCTGGATTTGAAGACACTGGTACTTTGGTTCCACACGAAAATGTTCCTGTAACATTTACAGCCGGAACTTACACAGCAACAGCAAAAGGCTATGCCGGTCCAGTTACCCTTGAGGTTGAATTCTCAGACAACGCAATCACAAACATTGCAGTAAAGTCTTCAAAGGAAACAAACCATGTTGGTACTCCAGCCTTCGACATCCTCATTGCAGACGCAAAGGAAGCCTGCGGTTCAGGAATCGATGCAGTGTCTGGCGCAACATTCACATCTGCTGCCGTAAAAAAGGCACTTGCCCTTGCAGCTGAACAGGCTGAAGCTTCTGACCTTGAAGGATTCAAGAAGAACAAGGTGGTTCACAAGCCACAGGCTCCAATCGAAGCAACTTACGATGTAGTTGTTATCGGTGGTGGCGGAGCAGGTATTGCAGCAGCAGCACAGGCTACACAGAACGGAGATACAGTTCTCGTCATCGAAAAGAACGCAGAACTCGGTGGAAACACTGTTGTTTCAGGCGGACAGTTCCAGTCTGCAATGCCTTACCTCTGCTGGGAAGAATCAAACCCAGATGCAACAACAGGCGTTTATCCTGTAGACAGGAAGTCTTACAACAAGGTTAAGATGGCAAACGGAAACATCACAGTACTCAAGACAATCCTTGAATGGGATGAAAAGCCATTTGACGCAAAGGATGCAAAGGACTGGTTTGTTGCAGGCGACATCGACCATCTTTCAAAGCACGGTGTTCACCAGGAATACCTCCCTGTACTCCGCGAACTCAAGGGCGAAATTTCAAAGTACCTTGCATGGGCTCAGCCAAAGCTTGATTCAGGAATCAACGAAGGTGCCCTTACACTTTTCTCTACTGTAAACCTCCACATTTTCCAGACATACTACGGCGGACTCAGACCATCTGCAGACTGGAAGGAATGGATCTACGGCGACTACGACCTTGTATGCCAGTTCATCCGCGACGGCCAGGACCTTAAGCCATGGCTCGAAGCACAGGGTGCACAGTTCATCGAAGACATTCAGCCTACAATCGTCGGTGCCCTCTGGAACCGCGAAAACGACTTCGTGAAGAAGCCTTACGATGCAGACGGCGACGGAATTCCTGATACAGCACAGTGGGCAGCCTACTTTGCTCCAACAAGAAAGACAGTTCTTTCTAACGCTGCAAACAAGATCATGTGCCGCACAGACGCAAAGGAACTCATTTCTGAAAACGGAAGAATCACTGGCGTTAAGGCCGTGATGTTTGACGGAACAGAAGTTACAGCACACGCAAAGAAGGGTGTCGTAATTGCAACTGGTGGTGCAGCCGCAAACATTCCGCTTGTTAAGAAAGCGAACAAGTACTGGAAGGAAGGCGCAATCACAGACAAGACAAAGACTACAAACCGCTCTTCTCTCATGGGTGACGGTATTGCAATGGCAGAAAAGGCAGGTGCCGCTTCTACAGGAATGGAATACACACAGCTCATGCCAATCTCTTGGATCGACAACGGACAGCTTGCATTCGGTGGCGGAAACTATGCGGTTTACCTTAACCCAACTACAGGCAAGCGCTATGTAAACGAAACTGGTGAACGCGACGTTCTTTCAATCGGTGAATTTGCAAACGGTATTGAAAAGGAAGGCGTTCAGGGTGTTGTAATTGAAATCGCAAACAGCGACCAGGCAATTCCTGGTCCATATCCTTACGGTGTTCCTGGAAAGGGAGACTGGGAAAAGGACATCAAGAACCGCCAGTACACAAGAACAGTTGATCAGCTTGCAGACCTTTTCAAGGAACTCGGTTTTGCATGCGATGCAGCTGCAGTCAGAAAGGAAATTGAAGACTACGACAAGGCACTTATGAGCGGAACAGAAAACCAGCTTGCAGTACCTAAGACAGGTTGGTCTCGCCTTATCGGTCAGGCAGACCGCGACGAAAACGGACGCTTCGATGCTTCTACATACAAGCTTGACGGAGTTAAGCTTAAGGTTCGCCTCCTTGCTCCATCAACACACCACACAATGGGTGGTCTTGCAGTAGACATCAACCGCCATGTCCTGGACAAGAAGGGCGCTGTAATTCCTGGCCTCTATGCTGCCGGTGAAGTTGCAGGCGGAATCCACGGCGGTAACCGTCTTGGTGGTAACGCTATCGTTGAAATCTTCGTTTCTGGCCGTACAGCCGCAAACGCAATCAAGAACGACAACTAAAAAAGCATAAAAAAATCATATCGACAGCCGTCCCGTAGCGTATTAAAATACTGTTATGAGACGGCTGTTTCTTTTTTTCGCCTGCATTCTATTTGCGGGCTGCACATCTACAAAATTCCCCAGGGAAACTTTACAAAAGAAAGAAAAAATTTCAGCTCTTATTGAAACCATGACTGTCCGCGAAAAGATCGGGCAGATGATTGCCGTTGTTCCGGAAAATTTTGATTTTACATTAACTCAGGAACAGATTGACCAGGGAAGGATTCCTTCAAGCGTAACAGTGTCAGAAAAAATGAAGGAAAATTTCATTCGCTATCCAGCAGGAACCATCATCCTTTTCGGAAAGAACCTGGACACTCCAGAACAGACGGAAAAACTCATGGACGATTTCAAATCACTTTCAAAAATTCCACTTATGGTTTCTGTAGACGAAGAAGGCGGCCGTGTTGCACGCATTGCAAAAAACGAAACTTTCGAAGTTGAAAATCTTCCCCCTGCCCTTGAAACGCAGACAGAAAAAAAGGCTTTTGAAAATTCATTCTACATCGGCAGCTATCTTTCTAAATACGGATTCACTGCAGACTTTGCACCCGTTGCAGACATCTGGACAAACGAGGAAAACACGGTCATAGGTAACAGGGCTTTTTCAAAGGAGCCAAAGACCGCTGCAAAAATGGTGAAGGCAAGCATAAAGGGATTTCACAAGGCAAAGATGCTCACTTCCATAAAGCATTTTCCAGGCCACGGAGACACCACTGCAGACAGCCACACAGGCAGCGCCGTAAGCCTTAAGACTTGGGAAGAACTACAGGCATGCGAAATGATTCCCTTCAAAGCGGGAATAGAAGCCGGCAGCGACATGGTGATGATTGCACACATCCGCACGCCAAATGCAAAGACTGAAGACTTGCCTGCAACCCTTTCAAAAACCTGGATCACTGACCGTCTTCGCGGCGAACTTGGATTCAATGGAGTTGTAATCACCGACGCCATGGGAATGAAGGCCGTCAGCAATTATTTTGAAAGCACTGAATCCGCCCTGATGGCAATCAAGGCAGGCTGCGACATAATACTCATGCCACACGATTACGCAAAGACCTTCGACTATCTTGTGTCATGCGTTGAAAACGGCACCATCCCAATGGAACGCATCAACGAAAGTATTGAAAGAATTCTGAAGATGAAACTATAGGGCGGCCTCAGGCCAGCTGAGTCCCTGTGGATGAGGAATAGAAAGGCGGAATTCCCTTGGGCTCTTACCGGTCATCTTTTTATATGCCCTTGAAAAATAGGATTCATCGGCAAAGCCAGTTCGTTCGGCAATATCGCAGATAGGCATTGCCGTGTTTGTAAGCATCAGCGCTGCATTCTGGATCCTCATGCGGTTAAGGTATGCAATGGCACTGACACCATAGACCTTGTTGAACATGATGTTCAGGCTGGTTCTGTTGGTTGCGAATTTTCTTGAAACATCATCAAGGGTAATTTTTCTGCTGTAGGAATACTGGAAGTATTCGATCACCCGCTTTAACTTTTCTTCCGTTTCATCTTCAGTAACTTTTTTTTCATCACAGGAATACTTGTTTCTTGTCAGAAGGATTATAAGTTCCGAAATATATGAGCGGGCAAGGCAAGGCCATAGATGCCCCTGAGTTATGTTCATGTGCTGGTTTATGTTATCAAAATATTCCGTAAATATTTCAAGGAGTTTGACACCCGGCTGTACATAGACATAACCGGATTTCATTTCATTAAGAATGGTATATTCAAAGGAATCCGGGAAACCGTTTCTGTTGTTTGTGTTAAGTCCGAAGGCTGAAAACACCAGTGTCTGAATGACTGCATCAGGTCCCCTGTCAAGAATCTGAATCTTCTTGATTCCATGTTCCGGTGCAAGAACCAGCAAACCAAATTCATCGTAGACATCCGATTCTTCAGACTGCACTTCCACAGTCATTCCACGGAAAAGAATAAGGGCATAATAATCTTTTGTTTCTTCAGGGAGTACAAGTTCATCGAACATCTGGACTTCCATTGTAAAACCGTTGTAAAAAACTTTTTCGCCGGTTGTGTATTTCACGGTTCATCCTCCAAATGTTATTTTACATTATTGTAAAAAAAAATGATATGAATTGAATTAAAATGATAGTAGCGTTTTATTTTCGCCCTTATCCTAAAATCACCTTGCAAGGATAAATTTTAATTTCACTCTACGAAATTACGAAAAGTAATTTTCCAAATAGTTGGAGGAACTATTATGAAAAAGATTCTTTCGGTTTTATTCGGCATGACTTTGACACTCTCTATTTTAACCGGCTGCAAAAATGTTTCAGAAGAAACAGTCACACTTAATCCTGCAGATTCAGATGCTACAGATGTAACACGCGGTGTTCAGACATGGAGCCTTTGGGATTCCCTTGACTACTACAACACAGGCGTTTTCAACAAGGCAAACTGGACAAACGGCGGAATGTTCAACTGCGGATTCATTCCAGACAACGCTTACTTCCAGAACGGAAAGCTTGTTCTTAAGCTCAACAACAGGTCAAGCCACAACAAGCCATATTCAAGCGGCGAATACAGAACAAACAATACATTCTCTTACGGAACTTTTGAAACAAACATGATTGCCGCTAAAGGTGACGGCCTTGTTACATCATTCTTCCTTTACACAGGAAGTCCATGGGATGAAATCGATGTTGAAATCCTTGGTAAGGACACTACAAAGGTTCAGTTCAACTACTATGTTGACGGCGTTGCAAACAACGAAAAGATCATCGACCTTGGATTCGACGCAAGCCAGGGTTACCACAAATATGCCATCGAATACGGCAACGGTTACATCAACTGGTATGTCGATGGAAAATGGAAGTGGGGTGTAAACAACACTGGAATGAACGCTCCATACGGAAAGAAGATGCCTAGCCATCCAATGCAGATCATGGTTAACCTTTGGCCAGGAACAGGCGTTGACTCATGGCTCAACCACTTCTGGTACTCTGGTGAAAAGTACGCATACTACGACTACATCAAGTACACACCTAAATGATAAAAACGATCTGAAAAGATCCTTTTAGTTTGCTGCGAGGCCCCAGTCCAATCGGAAAGGGGCCTCATTTTTTATTCTTACTTTTTTTACTTCACAATTTTTACTTCAC
>JAUNCR010000004.1:0-12002 GCA_030526505.1 Spirochaetales bacterium | reverse complement strand
ATATAGTAGTTCATCGTGGCATCAGTATTGAAAACGCTGATTCCACCGTTGCAGTTGATGGCCAAAGCCTTTGCAAGTCCAGGAAGCTTCGTTACGGATTCCTTTTCCCAGTTTTTTCCTTCATCAATGCTCTTGAAGATAATCATCGAGTATGCATAGTTCTGTTCTGCAAGATATGCAAACCTGAGGACATTGTTCTTAAAATCGAATTCGCTTGTTTTAATCCACTGTCCTGTAACAGGCTTGATTTCATCGCCTTTGTCAAAAATCTTCTGGCATTCTTCCCAATTCTTTCCGTAGTCAACTGTACGGTAGATTGAACCGTTGCTTCCGCAGAGGAAAATATTTCCCGGAGCCATGGCATATACCGATTCAATAAGTCCGCAGCCCTTAGGATTTTCAATTGGTGTCCAGTCATCCGTTTCACCGTTGTATTCAAAAGCATTGCTTGTTGTCCAAACTGTTCCGAACTTTTCGTTTCTGAAACAGCTGCCCTTCGACCTTTTCCCAAGATGACCTTTAAGAGCCTGCCAGGTTCTTCCGCCGTCTGTTGTCTTGAGGAATGCCTTGTGTTCGCCTGTTGCAAAGCAAACCTTTTCATCTATTGCACTAAGACTGAACAATGGAGCTGCCTTGTTTCCGCTTAACTGCCAAGTCTTGCCGCTGTCTTCAGTGTAAGTTGCAAGTCCGTCTTCACCTATTCCGTATCCATATTTATGGTCTGCCATTGATGCAGCATAAACCAGACTGTCGTTCTTTTCAGTGGTAAGAAGCAATGAAACGCCATTACCACAGCCTGTAAAAACGAGTCCTGATACCAATATAGCGGCAGATGCTGCCATTATTTTTTTTGAAAGAATCTTCATATCCCTACCTTCCTTTTATTAAGTATGACTGAAGGATAAAGCATCAGGACTCATAAATGAATGAACAAAATGCAACAGAATTTGGACAATCTGCAATTCATTTTCCTGGGCAAAAAGAAAGTAAATATTGCTTCCATTGTAAAAAAATGCCTTTACGATATAATGTAGATAGAACAAATTTTTATTGAGGTAATTAATGTCATCACAAATGATAATGGGAAACCAGGCAATCGCCCTCGGTGCCCTTAAAGCTGGAGTAAATCTTGTTTCAGGATATCCAGGAACTCCTTCGTCAGAAATCATTGAATACATTGCAAAATACAGAAAGCAGACAGGAACTTATGTCGAATGGTCTGTAAACGAAAAGGCTGCCGTTGAAGTCGCAGCAGGCGCAAGCTACGCAGGTGCAAGAACCCTCGTCACAATGAAGCAGGTTGGCCTCAATGTTGCAGGCGATCCTGTAATGTGCCTTGCCTATGTTGGAGTAAAAGGCGGAATGGTAATCGTTTCTGCCGATGACCCGGGTCCAATTTCAAGCCAGACAGAACAGGACACAAGGCGCTACGGAGAATTTTCAAAGCTGCCTGTATTCGACCCTTCAAGCCCTGAAGAAGCCTTTACAATGATTCAGGAAGCCTTTGAATATTCGGAAAAGTATTCCACACCGGTTTTGTTCCGTCCAACAACAAGAGTTGACCACGGCTACGCAAGCATGGAAATTCCAGAACTGCCAAAGGCAAGGGAAGTTCCAGGATTTGAAAAGAACACACAGCGTTGGGTAATTTTCCCACGCACATCATACATGAACCACAGGATCATCTTTGAACGCAACACCAATGTTCTTCCAGATGATTTTTCAAGGTCAAAGCTAAATAAAACTGAAGGCGGCGACGGAAATCTTGCGATCGCAACAGGCGGAATCAGCTATGCCTATGTAAAGGAAGCACTTGCCCTCCTTGGACAGAAGGACATTCCGGTTTTAAAAATCGGAACACCATATCCTTTCCCGACAGAACTTGCGTCTGAATTCATGCAGGCAAAAAGCCACATCCTTGTAGTCGAAGAGCTTGATCCTGTAATCGAAGATGCGCTCATCCACATCAAGGCTGTAGAAAATCTTCCATGTACAATCCACGGAAAGTACGACAGAAAGACAACTGAGGCTGGGGAATATTCAGTGGAACTTGTAAAGGCATTCATTACCAATTTCCTGAGCCTTCCGGAAGAAGAAGGATCTGCACCGGCAGAGAAACCTGAACTTCCAGTAAGGCCTCCTGTGCTTTGTGCAGGCTGCCCTCACCGCGCATCTTTCTATGCAGTAAAGAAAGCAATGAAGGGACAGAAGACAGTTTACTGCGGAGACATCGGATGCTACACACTTGGAAACGCAAAGCCTTTGGACATGTGCGACACCTGTCTTTGCATGGGTGCGGACATCACCATGGCACAGGGATTCTATCATGTGGAAAAGGACCGCCACTGCTTCTCCTTCATCGGAGACTCGACTTTCTTTGCATCGGGAATCACGGGAGTTGTAAATGCAGTCTACAACAAGGCAAAGCAGACGATCTGCATTCTTGACAACTCGACAACTGCAATGACAGGACATCAGCCACATCCTGGAACAGGCATGACAATGATGGATGACATTACTGACAGAATCAGCATTCCAAAAATTCTCAAGGCCATCGGTGTTGAACCTGTACTTACAGTGGACCCCTTTGACCAGAAGAAGGCGGTGGAAGCCGTAAAGAAATGCGACGAACACGAAGGCGTAAGTGCAATCATCTTCAAGGCACCTTGCATTGCCCTTCTTGCAAAGGAAGAGTACAAGCAGTTCAGAAAACCTGCATCAAAGGTAAAGGCCGACAAATGCATCGGCTGCAAGAAATGCGTGAACGAAACAGGCTGTCCAGCCCTTGGATTTGACTTTGACATGAAGAAAGCAACAATCGATCCTGCCCTCTGCACCGGATGTTCTCTCTGTGCTCAGGTTTGTCCAACAAAGGCAATCAAATAATTTAATAAGGAAAGCAAAATGACAAATATATTGATATGCGGAATCGGAGGACAGGGAACTGTTCTTGCGGCAAAACTTCTTGACCAGGCGGCAATCCTCAACGGACTTTCAGTTCACTCTGCAGAAACCATCGGAATGGCACAGCGCGGAGGAAGCGTAACAAGCCATGTTCGCATCGGCAATGAATGTTTTTCACCTTTGATTCCATTTGGAACTGCAGACATGATCATTTCCTTTGAAATGTGCGAGGCAGTAAGAAACCTTGATTACTTAAAGAAAGGCGGCACCGTAATCGTAAACAAAAAAATCATGACGCCACCGGCAAGCCTTCTTGCAGGAAAATCCTTTGAAGAGCCTGCAATGCTTGAAGCCCTCAACAAGGCAGCCGGCAAAGTTGTTGTCATCGACAGCGACAAAATCTGCGCAGAACTTGGATCGACAAAAGTCGTGAACACAATCCTTCTTGGAGCCGCCGTTAAGGAAGGAATCGAAGGAATTACAAAGGAAAGCGTGGAGGAAGCAATCAAGGCCTCCGTAAAGCCTAAATTCGTTGAATTGAACCTAAAGGCTCTGGGGTGAACCGTCCGGAGAAAGCAAATTTTTCGCATTTTCAGGTCAAAAAATGTCAGAAAAGACGTAAATTTTGCCATATTTTCTTTTTTTTCAAAAAATCTGTATTATATTTTGAATATTAGAGATTTTATCTCAAAAAGGAGTATTTTTTTATGAA
The DNA here is from genome assembly GCA_030526505.1 of Spirochaetales bacterium. Taxonomy (GTDB): domain Bacteria; phylum Spirochaetota; class Spirochaetia; order Treponematales; family Treponemataceae; genus Treponema_D. The sequence continues at coordinate 8,386 of JAUNCR010000004.1, read as the reverse complement.
ATTACAGAAGATTATTTTCGCAGCTCTTGCTATCACTGTATTGGGATGCACATCAGTTTCAGCTAAGGCAAAGAAGGTAAAGCAGAACAAGAATCCTGTAGAACAGATGGATTGGCAGGGCGCAGCAACAGGCCGCGACATTCCTGATTGGGTTGGATATGTTGTAGACGGCGATACAGCTCAGATTGCAAAAGAATTGAAGATGCCGGAAGACAAGTGGCAGATTTTCGTTATCCACGGACAGGGACCAAACCTTGACTTCGTAAAGGCATGGACAGACAATGTTGATGTTATCGCTGAAGTTGCCCAGACATTGAGCCGCGTTGTTAAGACAGACCTTCAGGCAAACATGAACTCTTCTGACCCTGCTCAGATGAACAAGGCACTCGACATGGCAGACAGAGTTGTTTCCCTCGTAGAAATCAACGGTCTCGAAAAGAAGAGCCAGTACTGGATCCAGACAAGAACAGCAAAGGTTAAGAAGCCTAAGAAGGATGCAGACTACATGCCAGCTGTATACAACTACTATGTAGTATACGCAATGGACAAGGGCGTTTACGAAGAATCAATCCGCCGCGCTGTAAACAAGGGATTCGAAAACGAACAGACATCTGAAGCTCAGGCTCTTAAGGATGTTATGATGGCTAGCCTTACACAGACTATCCTCCCAGAATCAATCGGCGAACCAGCTTGGTAATAGCAAGACATTAGTCTGGTAAATAAAGGGACTGCCTAATAAGTTTCAGTTTGGAAATCTTTTTAGCCAGTCCTTTTTTATTGCACAAAGGAATTACAGGTTCTATATGAAGCGCTTATTTATCCTTTTATTTTTGATTGCAACTTCCCTCTTTGCCTTTGCGGAAGAAGAAGTGGTAAATTACAAGGGAATGGAAACCGGTGCTGATTTTGCACCAAAGTGGTATTCCGGATTAACCGACAACAACCAGAAAGCTTTCAGAAAGAAGTTTAAGATTGCAAAAGATGTAAAGATTTACTTTGCGGAAGCAGAAGGAATGAACCTTAATGTAGCAAAATCCAATGCCTACCTTAACATCCTGAAAAACATAGCGGAAGAAGAAAACATCCCCGTGGAAAATGTTACGGGGCTGGCTTTTGTAACCGACTACTGGTATGTTACTGAAGATGAAAAAGGCCTGCAGAAAACCTACTGCATGACGGTTTATAAGAAAGGCAATGTCCGTTGAAAGTGTCCAGTAACACTATTAAAACCATAAAAAAAGGCTGCCCGCCGGAAGTTACTTTCCGATGGACAGCCTTTAGTCTTTATATGGAGGTGAGCTTCTAGTCTGCAAACAATGGTGTTGAAAGGTATCTGTCTCCAGAATCTGGAAGAAGAACTACGATTGTCTTTCCCTTGTTTTCAGGGCGTGAAGCAATGATAGTTGCAGCTTTGAGTGCGGCACCAGAAGAGATTCCAACGAGGACACCTTCCGTATGTGCAAAGCGTCTTCCTTCTACAAATGAATCATCATTTTCAATTGCAATTACTTCATCATATACCTTTGTATTCAAAGTATCTGGAACAAAGCCTGCACCGATTCCCTGGATCTTGTGTGGACCTGCAGTTCCCTTTGAAAGCACAGGGCTTGTGGCAGGTTCTACGGCAACAATCTTTACTCCAGGAATCTTTTCCTTAAGGTATTCTCCAGTTCCGCTTACTGTTCCGCCCGTTCCGACACCGGCAACAAAGAAATCAATTTTTCCGTCAAGCTGTCTGTAAAGTTCAGGTCCTGTAGTCTTCTTATGGATTGCTGGATTTGCAGGATTTACAAACTGACCAAGGATCACGCTTCCAGGAATTTCTTTTTTAAGTTCCTCAGCCTTTTCGATGGAACCCTTCATTCCCTTTGCGCCTTCCGTAAGAACAATTTCTGCACCGTATGCCTTAAGAAGATTTCTGCGTTCAACAGACATTGTATCTGGCAAAGTAAGGATTGCCTTGTAGCCCTTTGCGGCTGCAACTGACGCAAGACCGATTCCAGTATTTCCGGATGTAGGTTCGATGATTGTTGCACCAGGCTTTAATATTCCCTTTGCTTCTGCGTCTTCAATCATGGAAAGGGCAACCCTGTCCTTTACTGATCCAGCCGGATTAAGGTATTCAAGTTTGGCGACAATTTTTACGCCTTCAACGCCTGCAGCCTTTGTATATCTTGAAATGTCTACCACCGGTGTTTCGCCGATCAATTCCAATGCACTTGATTTTACTTCGCTCATAGTTTTTCTCCTGTTTTATTTACACAGTATAATTATGACTACTAAAAATTTCAATTTTTAGTGGTTTCTTTGAAATCGAAAAAACAAAACCTTGCTATTTTCAAGGTTTTGTTTTTGGCGGCATCTCTTTTAGAGATGCCCAATTATTTGATTGCAGAAAATCCATTCTCAAGGTCTGCAATGATGTCATCGATATGTTCAGTTCCGATGGAAAGTCTGATTGTATTCTGGAAGATTCCTACATCCTTAAGCTCTTCATCTGTAAGCTGGCTGTGGGTTGTACTTGCAGGATGAATTACAAGGCTCTTGACGTCGGCAACATTTGCAAGGAGAGAGAAAATCTTCAGGTTGTCTATGAACTTGAAAGCCTCTTCCCTTCCGCCCTTGATTTCAAATGTAAAGATTGAACCGCCTCCGTTTGGGAAATACTTTTCGTACAAAGCGTGATCCGGATGATCAGCAAGGGCCGGGTGATTTACCTTTTCTACCAGAGGATGATTCTTAAGGAATTCAATTACCTTCTTTGTGTTTTCCGCATGGCGTTCAAGGCGAAGTGACAGAGTTTCTGTTCCCTGGAGAAGCACCCATGCGTTGAATGGAGAAATACATGCGCCTTCATCACGGAGGAGAATTGCACGGATGTATGTAACAAAGGCAGCCTTTCCTGCAGCTTCAGTAAACTTTACGCCGTGGTAGCTTGGGTTTGCCTCGCTGATCCAAGGGTAGTTTCCGCTCTTTGCCCAGTCAAAAGTTCCACCGTCTACGATTACACCGCCCAATGTTGTTCCGTGTCCGCCGATGAATTTTGTTGCCGAATGAACAACAATGTCTGCTCCGTGTTCGATTGGACGGATGAGGTATGGTGTTCCAAATGTATTGTCGATTACGAGAGGAATACCGTGCTTGTGTGCAATATCTGCAAGGGCATCGATGTCTGGAATGTCTGCATTTGGATTTCCAAGGGTTTCAATGTAGATTGCCTTTGTTTCAGCCTTGATGGCACCCTCAACTTCAGCAAGATCGTGCACATTTACAAAACTTGCTTCGATTCCGTAAAGGGGAAGCGTATGTGCAAGAAGGTTGCTTGTGCCGCCGTAGATTGTCTTCTGTGCAACAATGTGCTCCCCTGCCTTGGCAAGAGCCTGGATTGCATATGTGATTGCTGCTGCACCACTGGCAACTGCAAGACCTGCCACACCGCCTTCCAATGCTGCAATGCGTTCTTCAAAAACGCCTTGAGTGCTGTTTGTAAGGCGACCATAGATGTTTCCCGCATCCTTAAGCCCAAAACGGTCTGCCGCATGCTGTGCATCATGGAACACATAGCTTGCAGTCTGGTAGATTGGAACTGCCCTTGAATCTGTTGCAGGATCCGCGCTTTCCTGTCCAACATGCAACTGTAATGTTTCGAATTTATATTTTGCCATTTTCATATCCTCCTGGAACCGTTTTTTACTATTCCTACTGATTTACTAGGTTTTAATGACTTAAAGATATACCTACCTCCCCACTATGTCAATAGGATTTATTGATTTTTTTCCATTCTTTTCCTATACTCAGTTATAAGAGGTACCTATGATTTCAACAAAAGGAAGATATGCAATCAGACTGATGATTGACCTTGCGGAACAGAATTCCGACAAGCCTGTTTCACTTGATTCAATTGCACAGAGACAGAACATTTCCAAGAAGTATCTTGAAAGCATCGTAAAAATGCTCGTAACGGCAGGACTCGTAAAAGGCGTAAGCGGCAAAGGCGGCGGCTATTCATTGATCAGAAAGCCTGAAGAATACACCATCTATGAAATTCTCGTTGTCACGGAAGGAACCCTTTCCGTCGTTGCATGCCTTGAAGATGGCGCTCCAAAATGCGACAGCGAATCAAAATGCAAAACCCTTCCGATGTGGAAGGATTTCAACAAAATGATTTTTGAATTTTTCAAAGGAAGAACAGTCAAAGACTTGATGTAGTTCTGTTTATGATTCCACCACCGCGGACCACTCCGTCTACATACAGTACGGCTGACTGTCCCGGTGCAACTGCACGCTGCGGTTCGGCAAAGATGATTTTCCACGGCTGGCCTTTGTATTCACCGTCTGCCAGAGCATGCTTTTCAACCCAGCATAAAACAGGTTTGCTTGCAAGCCTTATCTTTACCAGGGCCTCAAATTTTTCAACAGGCTCCACATTTCCGGGCCATACAAAATCATCAGCTATGAAAGCATCCGACTTGAGGGATTCATCAGGTCCAAGAACAACAAGATTGTTTTTTGCATCAATGGACTGAACATACATGGGAACTTTTGCAGAAACACCAAGACCTTTCCTCTGGCCTATTGTGTAGTGTTCGATTCCGTGATGTCTTCCAAGAATGTGGCCGTCAAGATCAATTATGTCACCTTCCACACCAGGTTTGTCGCTGAACAGAACGTCAAAGTAATCTCCGTCAACAAAATCCTGGCTTTCTTCCCTTTCAGCGGCTTTTAATCCCGCTCTCTTTGCAAGTTCAAAAACTTCCGCCTTCTTGAGGCCTGCAAGAGGAAACCTTACCTTCTCAAGAATCTCACTTGGAATTCTGTAAAGGAAATATGTCTGGTCCTTGCTTACATCCGTAGCTCCAGAAATCATGACGGGCCTGGCATCGCTGCCAAAAATTCCTTCTTCAGGCTGAACGATCTTTGCATAGTGTCCGGTACAGAAATAATCGTATTCAATTCCAAGCTGCTGAACTGCTTCAAGCATGGCTCCGAATTTTATGTTTCTGTTGCACATGATGCAAGGGTTTGGGGTACGTCCGGTCCTGTATTCCGTCTTGAAATATTCCAGAACTTTTTTTTCGTACTGCTCTTTTACATCAACAACATGATATTCAATTTCATGCTCGCTGCAAAACTTCTCGCATTCCCTTATGTCTTCTTCTTCTCCCGGACCATAGCATGCGTCATGTTTTGGTTTGTTATCTTCGGGAAGGGGATTGTTTTTGTTCCAAAGTGACATGGTGACACCGATTACACGGCAGCCCTTTTCCTTGAGCATCAAGGCGGTCAATGTGGAATCAACTCCGCCTGACATTCCAACAAGGACAACATCACCAGATTTTGGCATATCCAACTGCTTGTAGTTCATATCTAAATCTTCAGTTTCTTATTGATGTCCGCAAGGCGCTCGAGGGCAGCATTCAACGTTTCATCTTTTTTTGCAAAGTGAATCCTGAGGTAATCATTTACAGGCTCTTTGAAAAAGCTTGAACCTGGAACCATTCCGACTCCAACATCGCGTGCGAGGATTTCTCCAAATTCAAGGTCACTTTCAACACCAAGTTTTTTCATCTGCTGACTGAAATCAATCATGATGTAATATGCTCCCTCAGGAACATTGTGTACAAGACCGATGTCATCAAGTCCCTTTACCATCAGATCCCTGAGGTGGGTATACTTTGCCGTAAGTTCGTCGTAATAATCCTGACCGAATTTCAATCCTGTAACCATGGCCTCCTGAAGTGGAGCTGCTGCTCCTACAGTCAAAAAGTCATGTACCTTCTTGATGCGCTCCGTAATTTCTGCAGGAGCAATGGTATATCCAAGGCGCCATCCAGTCAAAGAATAGGTCTTTGAAAGTGAACCGCACACAATGGTACGCTCACGCATTCCAGGAAGTGAAGCCATGTACACCATTTTGTGTGGTGCGTAGATTATATGCTCATAAACCTCGTCCGTTACAATGTATGCATCATATTTCTTTGCAAGATCCGCAATGACAGTCATCTCTTCAAGGGTAAATACTTTTCCGCAAGGGTTTGACGGATTGCAGAGAATGAGTGCCTTTGCACCGGCCTTGAATGCATCTTCAATCAGGTTTGGATCAAAGGTGTAGCTTGGAGGAACAAGAGGAATATAGATAGGTTCCGCTCCGCTTAAAATCGTATCCGCACCATAGTTTTCATAGAAGGGACTGAAGATTGCAACCTTGTCACCAGGATTGCATATTGTCATCATGGCGGCCATCATTGCTTCCGTTCCACCGCAGGTTACGACGATTTCTTCGTTTGGATTGATGTTCAGCCCCATGAGTTTTGACTGCTTTTCTGCAAGTGCCTCGCGGAAATTCTGGGCACCCCATGTAAGCGAATACTGATGGAAGTTTTCTTTTGTTACTTCCGCAAGACGGTCAAGAATCGGTTTTGGCGGTTCAAAGTCAGGAAAGCCCTGGCTTAAATTTACTGCACCATACTGATTTGAAATGCGGGTCATTCTGCGGATTACACTGTCAGTGAATGTTGCTGTTCTGTGTGATAATGGTTTCATTTTCTTTTTCCTGCCAATAGTCTTTTCATTTCGTATAGCTGATGCCCTGGTTTAAAATCCTTTTGGGATCAAAGGCATTCTTTATGCTGTTCATAAGGGCCACGTTTGCGGCGGGAATTTCACTGAAGAAGAAGTCCCTTTTGCTTACCCCGATTCCGTGCTCGCCGCTTATGAGTCCACCAAGATTGTGCGCCTTTGCATAAAGTTTTTCAAGGTTTGCGTGAAGTTCCTTTTCCCAGGTTTCTTCATCACGGTCGCCGCGAACTACACAAAGGTGAACATTTCCGTCTCCTGCATGGCCAAAACTTATCATCTGCATTTTGCTTTCAGACTCAAGTTCATTGACATAGTTGACGAACCTATCTATCTGATTGATCGGAACAACAATGTCCAAAGGTTCCTGCTCGCTTGTTGCTTCAACGGCTTTCACAAGGCAGCCTCTGATCTTCCATACGTTGGCACTAAGTTCCGGATCATCAAGAACAATGACCTTGCCTGAAACATCTTTTACAGTCTCCTTAAGCAAAGCAATATTGTTTTCAATTTCATCCTTCGCACCGTCAAAAGTCAAAAGAAGATAGGCTTCACTTTTCCTGTCAGGAAATTCCAAGCCAAGGAATTTTTCACCAAGGGCAACAACCTTTCTTTCAATGAACTCAACTGCAGTAGGGTTAAGATTCTTCTTAAGGATAACCGGAACAGCTTCTATTCCTGACTTGAGCGAACCAAAGCAGATCAAAAGGGATTTTGAAAACTCAGGTTTGCCGATCAGTTTCAAAAGGCATTTGGTAATTACTGCCAGTGTTCCTTCGCTGCCAACCACCATATTCTTGATGTCGAGTCCAGTTGTATCCTTGCGGTTTTTTGATCCGGTCCAGACAACCGTTCCGTCGGCAAGAACAAGTTCAAGGCCCATTACATAATCCCTTGTAACACCGTACTTTACGGCGCGCATTCCGCCTGCGTTGGTGCTGATGTTTCCACCGATGGATGCAAGTTTTTCACCTGGATCAGGAGGATAGAAAAGTCCAAGACTTTCAACATGCTTCTGAAAGTCCTGAAGAATTACTCCAGGTTCAACAGTTGCAGTAAAGTTTTCAGCGTCAACTTCAAGTATGCGGTTCATGAGGGAAAGATCAAGAATGATTGCACCATAGTGCGGAACGGTAGAACCGACAAGGTTGGTACCGGCACCTCTTGGCGTTACAGGAATATCATTTTCATTGGCAAACTTCAGGACTGCGCTGACTTCTTCCGTGGACCTTGCAAAAACAAGGGCACTGGCGGAACCTTTTTTTCGGCCCAAAGTATCCGAAAGATATTTGTGTTCAATTCCATCACCATAGATGACGCGATCATCATCACCAATAATTTTTGAAAGTTCTTTTATGTCGTACATGTGATTTTCCCAAACAGGCGACTGCAAGATACTGCAGTTCCATATGCAAAAACTGGCATCCAGAAGATGCCAGCAATTTATTTAAGAATATTAATTGTCCGTTTATTTATACTGTTCAAGCTCATCAATTCCCCAGCCGGTCTTGATGTAGTATCCGCTGAACTTGTTGTTGTAAACATCTTCCGTTGCTGCCGACTGATATGCCTTTACAATCTTGTCATACACGGCAACCTTTTCCCTATCCTTCAGGTCAGCAGTGCGTGCGGCAATAAGATTCCAGTATTCCTTGTCTTCCAGCGTGTCCTTTACGATTGCTGTCTTAGGATCGATGTTGAAATCAAGGGCATAGTTTCCGTTGATGGCAGCTGCAGTAACATCATTCAAAGCGGAAGGAATTGTATTTGCTGCAAGTTCCTTAATCACGATGTTTTTTGGATTTCCAAC
>JAUNCR010000173.1 GCA_030526505.1 Spirochaetales bacterium | reverse complement strand
GGGAATAACTTTTTCCATATTCACCAACAGGGAAAATAAGAAGAGTTGAATTAAAATCCTTGCAGGCGGCTCTCATTCCGTCTACAAGTCCTTTACTGTAATCTGTGCTGGAATCATTGATTATAAAACCAATTCTTTTTATCTTTTCATCCATTTTTTTTATTAGAATACTCTAAGATTAAATAAAAGCATTCCATCCTTTTTTTTCAATTTCCTGAACCCATTTTCCGGCGGCAGCCTTGGCGCCTTCCAGGTCATGGTCACGGTAGTTTCCGCATTCCTGTTCTGTTGTAGCAGGAACAGGTTTGTCCCATACTGCAACTTTCTTAAGAACGTTCAGAAGGTGTCCGCAAACGTATTCTTCATCATGGTCGCCAAAAATCGTGAAGTAAAAACCTGTACGGCATCCCATAGGTGAAAGGTCAATAACGCCTTCCATTTCATCACGTATATATTCAGCCATAAGGTGTTCCAGAGTGTGGATTGCTCCAGTTGTCAGGAATTCTTTGTTTGGCTGGCAAAAGCGGATGTCAAACTTTGTTACTACATCGCCTTTTGGACCTTCTTTTTTAGAAGCAAGGCGTACAAAAGGTGCGGTTACTTTAGTGTGGTCCAGGTTAAAGCTGTCTACGTTGTATTTTTTTTCCATAAAAAATTAGTTTCCCTTAAATTTCTTTTATAAGATTCATCATTAATTCAGTGCTTTCGCCGGCAGCTGTTTCTTCATTGAAAGTGTAAGTTGATTCAGCAGAATCATCAGCCATATCACTCATGCACCGAACTATAACAAACGGAGTACCGTTAAGGTAACAGGCATGTGCAATGGAAGCTCCTTCCATTTCGCAGCAGGCGGCATTGAAAATCTGTTTGATAAAATTTTTCTTTTCTCCGGAAGAGATAAACTGGTCGCCTGAAGCAACAAGTCCTTTAACAAGTTTGCGATTTTTACAACTTTCGCTAGCGGTAAAAGCCCGTTCAACAGCGGCAATGAGTTTTTCGTCGGCAGGGAAGTCTCGAACCTTGATTCCTGGAACATGACCAAATTCGTAGCCGAAGATTTTTACATCAACGTCATGATGAACTGCAGCTGTTGAAACAACAAAGTCAAAAATACCAAGGCCCTGAGCCATGGCACCTGCAATACCTGTGTTGATAACGCAGTCACATTTGAATTCGCGGCAGAGAATCTGTGCACAAAGCGCAGCGTTTACTTTTCCGACACCGCTCTGAACAACGGTAACGTCTTTTCCTGAAAGTTTTCCTGTATAAAAAACAAGATTTGCTGTTTCAGTTTTTTTTGATTCAGTCATAGCGGAAACCAGGTTCTTCACCTCAATTTCCATTGCACCGATAATTCCAATCATTTTAAGCGGTCATCCTCTAAACCAAGTTCTTCTTCCTTAAAGTAGTGGATAAGAACATCGTCATTCAGTTTGTCGAACATTTTAAATTTTTTGATGTACCAGCGGGCACATTTTTTATAAACGAAAAAGCCGGAAACCATGCCGCCCAGGAAGATTACAA
>JAUNCR010000091.1 GCA_030526505.1 Spirochaetales bacterium | reverse complement strand
ACTAAACGGTGTTAATAAGAAAATAAAGGTATTTTTACATGTAATTGAAGGTGAATTACAAATTGCTGATATGTACTTACTAAAAAGGGATGGTTGTTCTTATACTCTATCGAAATTGAAAACACAACAAACTTAATAAAAACTGTTTATGTATTAATTACTGTTGCAGTGTCTTTTAGTGGGATATGCATGTAACTAAATATTTGCCATTTTTTAATGATTCGAGATAAACTCCTGTATTTGCAATAGCTTCCCCATACCGCCAAAGTTTCCGCATAAGTTCTTCACCAGTTCCTATAGCGTGTAGTTCGATTGTGAACTTGAAGACGGCATTTTCAATCAGAATGTCCTTTTCAGAATATTCAGCCTGTTCAAAGTTTATCTTCCAGTAAGGGGCTTTGAGGGTAGAGATGCTGTTTTCTGTGTTTGTGAACTGCTCCAGAATGATGCCGTCATTATATTTTTTGTTAATTTCTTCTATATAAATAGGCAAATCACTCAAAAGCAGGTTCTTAAGTTCGTCGTAGACTTGTTCAGCAGACTTCAAAGTTTTTTGCTCCATTCTGTATCATGTAGTGGTAAAGAACATCCATGGTGTCCTTTGTTATCTCACCTTCAAAAGGCTCGTTGTTCAAGGTGGCAATCATCTTCTTTTTCTTCAACATGTATATATGTATCAGGCTTTCTTTCAATTCAGAAGGAAGTTCTTCTTCGTCAGTAAATCCACAAACGCGGCAGACATATTCCCTTGCACTGTCAAAACATAGTCTGTCTATTTCTCTGTCCTGCGGGTTCAAGTCAGCGTAATCTTTTAATTGTTCAAAAGTAAACATTCTCGTTTTTCTCCTAAAAGTAAATAGCTTTGCAATCGGGGCTAGTGCATTATGTGCATGGTGCAAAAGCCGTCAAGGTCAGGCCCTTCGGGTTGCTGCGCAAACCTTGACTGCTTCCGCGCCATGCATGGTTTTTTTTTCGCCCCCGGTTGCATAGAGGGGGGCACCCCAAAATTGAAGGCTTATTGGGCTTTCGCTCGATAGCCATTCGGTTTTTGAAATCTTTTTATATCCGGCTTGTTCCGGAAAGGAGTAACTACAATGAAGCTTTATGTCGGCACTTATCACAAGTACAACTGCGGTTCCATCTATGGGAAATGGCTTGACCTTGATGACTTCCAGGGCAAGGATGATTTTCTTTCTGCCTGTCTTGAAATACACAGAGACGAGGAAGACCCGGAACTCATGTTCCAGGATGTTGAATGTGAACACGGTTGGGAACATCAGCTGTATTCAGAAAGTTTTGTAGATCCTGCCTATTGGGATATCAAGAACGCCCTCTCAAGAAACCATGTTTCGGATGATGTTTTCTCTGCCTATGTTCAGTACAAGTCAGGCGATTTGAGCGAGGAGCTTGTTTCTGAATGTGCAGAGAACTATCAGGGTGAATACTCGGACCTCAAGAGCTTTGCAGAGTCCTACTGCGAAGAAACAGGCATGCTTGAAGAAGTTCCGCCATTCTTCATCAACTACATCGACTATGAGGCCATAGCACGAGACATGGAATGCAATTCCGAGTTCTTCGAATCGGAAGGTTATGTTTTCCGCTCATGACCATAAAGCTTTCAATGCAGGGACTTGGATCCCTGCATCATGCTAAGCCTTGGCCGTCTTAAGTATTACGACATTTGCAGCCGGACGGGTTACAAGGAATCCGTCACGCTTTCGGAATCTCAGGAAGTTTTCGCCATACTCAAGGCTTTCCGTGGTTCCGTCAAAGCGTTTGATTTCAATTCCCTTGCGGTTTCCGTGGACAATCTTCTTCGGGTTCATGAAGATCGCGAAAGGAGTATCTTCCTTTATGTCTGCGAACTGTGGAAGGATTGAAACATCATGGTATCTGTAGCCGTCAATCAATCCCGGAAGGCTGTCGCCCGGTCTTCGCCAGATTGGATTTCCGTTTGCGTCCTGAATGTTTACGATATGATTCAAGACTGTCTCTGAGAAGAACCATTCGCATTCCTTTCTTTCTTCCGGCTTTACCTTAAGTTCAGCATCGCGGAAGTCGATGTAAGTGAGCTTTGAAATGTCTGCGCTCTTTGCCATGTGGATGTTTGACTTCTTTACATTCATTGCTCCTGTAAAAGGATCTTCATCAGCTGTAAGACACTGGCGGTCAAATTCCTGGCCGTATGCTTCATTGAAGTCTTCGACAAACATTCTTCCAAGGTCTACAAATACATCTTCTTCAAACTCATCGTAGAATGGAATGTAGCCTGCAAGCGTATGAGCTTTGAGTTCAACTCTTGTCGGTACATTTGATTTTGTCGGGTCTATTTTCTGTCCGTAGGTCGTCAGCCAGTTCAGCTTGATTCCGCCTCTGTCCCTTTCATTCATGAACATTGAAGGTCCTGTCATCGGTCTGTTGGTGACAAGATTCATCATGACGGACTTCTTTGCAGCTTCCTGCATGATTGTTTCTTCATAGATCGGATTGATGAGGAACTGGTCGTTTGTCGCAAGATTTCCCATCGGTTCACCAAGGATTCCTTTTGACGGAGTAAAGCCTTTTCCTGCAATCCATGTGAAGTCGGAAGAATTGTTCCATTTTTCGCTTCTGATGTTCGGGCAGAACTTGAGCTTTCCAAGTGTCTCATGGTCTTTGTTCCAGGTAGCAACAATTCCTTTCCCAAGATTGTAGTAGATGTCCCGCTGTGTAAGCTGCTGGCATCTTGAAGGAAGTTCCTTCAGTGCATTGCGGAATTCCTTGACGGCATCCTTGATTGATTCCATTTCGGAAGTCGTGGCATCCTTTTCGTCTGAAAGTGTCTTGAGTATTCCTTCAAGAACTTCATCCTGTGTTGCAAAATACTGCTTGATCTGTTCATCTGATGCTGCAGCCGATGGAATCATGCTTTTCATCTTGTTAAGCTGATTCTGTAATGATAAAATGATCTCGTTCGTAGTTGACCTCCTATGTCTTACTATGAATACCAGGCAGTGCTTCTTGTTTTCCGACACCGAGCGCTGCCTTTTTTTATAAACTCTGTCTGATCCTTTCAAACAGTTTTTTACTTGCTTTCGGTTCCTTCCTGTCTGTCATCAAGGCGAAAGGATTTGCCGGAATGTTGCAGATTGAAAACTCAAGGAGTTCCTGCTTCCTGTAGATGATTCTGCTTTCGGATTTCTCCGAGTCACAGAACTCGACCTCATCAACCCTAAAGCCAACGGAACCTGTACGGATGGAACCAGCCTTTACACGCTGTCCGATGCCGTAGCCGAATTCATCCGCTTCCTTCGGATTGAAGATAATGTCACCGGAAAGAACCTTGTTTTCAGTATTTACATTTTCAGCATGACCTATGGCCGGCATCTTGTAGTCATGGCTCCAAAGGACAACCGGATTCCTCAGATAGTTCTCAAGGATCCATCCGTCCGGATCCACCTGCTCAAGGTCACGGTCAACATCAAAGGTGCTCATTATCCAGTGAAAGGTTTCATCCTCAGCTTTCAATGTTGAAGCCTTGAAAATCTCGACATGCGGACTGATTTTGCCGCCGTGTGTGTTCTCCTTAAGGAATTTGATCAAGGCGGTGTAGTCCCTTGAAAACTCCTTGCTGATGTTTCCATCGATTTTAATAAGCAACTAATTTCTCCTGTGCGCATAGGATGAGAAGGTCGTTCTTTTTCTCAAGACCGCATTTTCTCATCACGTTCAATACTTTGTTGTAGATTGTAGATTCGCAGATTGGTTTTCGTCTGAAATTGTTTTCGTAGGTTTCGTTAAGGGTGCTGGCTATTTCCTTCGCCCTGTATCCCATGGCGTGCAGCTGGGCTACCTTCATCTCGTTGTCGCTGACTTCAACAATATAGTTGTAATTGTTTTTATCATCGCCCATCTTGAGTCCCTCAAGAATAAAATCAGGGTAGTAGAATTCAGTATTTAGAAAAGAATGGAGTGCTTTTCGGAAAGGTTCGATTTTATCTGTGTATTCGATGTAGCCTGCAATGTTGTTGCGCTTTAGCCGGTAACCAAGATACTTCTGGTTGCAGTCTTTGCTACAAACCAAAATAACAGATGTTCTGTTTGCGGTCGTGATTCTGTTGAATACACATGTGTATTTGAAACCAAGCTTCAATTTGTCGCATATTATAAGAGGCCTGGGGCAGTTCTGAATGGCATTGAGCAGATCAGGTTCACTGCAATACACATAAATTTCAATCTTGAAATTTAAGCTAAGACTTTGAAGATGATTGCTCATCCGGTTTCCGCTTGCTTCGTCGCAGGCATAGATAAAAACGTTTTTTCTGTCCATTCGTTTCTCCTATAACTTTTATAAATAAACCCATTTTTGTCCTTCCTGTTTTTTTGATGACTCTCTCAAAAAAGATTATCGTATAACAGAATATTCAACTTAAAACGGATTGACTTATAATCAATAAGTTTTTAAGACTAATTACAGATTTTATTGAATAAAAGTTTTAGCAATACTTTCTGTAAAAGTCTGACTTTATATCCTTTCATCTCCCCAAGACAAAGGTTTCAGACCTCTGCGTTCCCTTACTTCATTTATAGTCACAAGCCCGGCATTGATTTCCTCAATGTCCCTGCTGCTCTGTGCGTCCTCAGATTCCTGAAGCTCAGGAATGTTCACCAGATTAAAGATGCCTTTCTCTTTCAGCTTGAACCTTCTGAAAAATTGAATTTCAAGCGTCTGCTCAAACATCTTAAGAAGGGGTATCAGCGTAAAGTTCCAGAAAGCGCGATGCTGGCTTTCCGTGTCCGTTCCGCTCAACGAACTTTTCGCATCCCTTATATTTGCAACCCTTGGCGGTATTCCATACTTCGCAAGAATCGTATAAAGGTTCCATTGCTTCATGTCGTACAGCTTCAAGGCATCAGGGGTAAATGTAAGCGGCTGATATTCCGTTCCTTTACCAAGGACTGCGACACGGTTCTTTATTCCCTTGCCGTATTTCCTGTCCCATGTCCTGGCGATGATGTCAGCATCCGCCTCAGTCAGAATCTGGTCCGTCTTCAATAAACCTTTCGGTACTCCTCCTTCCTTCAAAAGTCCTGTGTTCTGGTTTCCTGCAAGAACATCCTGCTCAGTCTCCATGCTCAAGGACACCAAAGGACTTATTCCTCTATGCTCGTTCCATGGATTCCATTGCTTAAAGTGGATAAGCTCGTCAGGAAGTATTGAAACCGGCCTGCCGTTCTCAAATCCTGTGTAGATCCACTTCGTGACCCTTCCGTCATCGACAACATGCTGCATGTGCCGTGGGTTAAGAATCAGTATTTCCTTGGGCAGACCTGCGCTGTAGTCTTCACCGAACCACCAGAAGGCCTCGCCATCAAGGCTCATCCATGCGGCGGTCTGCTTCCATATTTCATAACTGCTCATGGTCTTGTTGGGAAAGGCAAAAAGCTTTGCCACAGGGCAGCTGTCGTTCTTTTTTCCTCCGCATTGGATCTCAAAGTCGGCTCTTCCCACATTCCGTGAAAGAATGTCCACACAGACAGAAACCCATGCATGATTCAGATATGGATCCCTGCATGTCTTCTTTTCCGGTGTCGCAAAATCATCAGCAACAGTTTCCGCGTTTACTTTCTCAAAACTTTCTGTAGTTTTCTTCCTGAAAAACCTCATGCAATAACAACTCCAGAATTGACTGCAGAGAAAATGGCATAACGCATCGCGTCCATGTAATGGTCATTGACCTTGACGATGCAGTTGTTCTCATCCCTCATGTAGTCCCATATTTCACCAAGAACCCCTGTACAGGTTCTGGCAACAAAAAACATTCCCCGTTCCATCAGGGCAGAAACATAATCGATTCCGGCTTCCACGCTGTTGTTTGCCTTGACTCCGCCTGGAATCTCCTGTATTCGCTCTCCGCCTGCAGGATCGCAGTAGGTGACAAAAGTCTCAGCATACCAGTTCTTCGCTCTCTGCTGTTCAACGCTTGTTCTTGTGGTGATGTTGAAGCCACCGTGGTCGGCTATGATGTATACAGCACCGTCTTTCCACCCAACTTTTACAGCAGCGATATTCAGACCAAAATCCTGACCCGCTGTAATCCGGTCAAAGGAAACAGGGATTTGGTCAGCTTCAAGAATCATGCTCTCATCAAAGCGGTCATAGACGCTTCCTTCGGGTTTCACCCATAGACCGTCACGGAAACGTGCCTTCTGTTTCTCAGGCATGTTGTCCAATATGTCGCTGATGTAGTCATCTGCAAGGTTTTCAGCATTGTCCATCGGATTCAATACCGCGCTTGCATACAACTCAGGTTTCGTAAGCTTTTCATCGGTACGCGGTTCAATCTTGCGTATGAACACCTTGTATGCCCAAGGCATAGGGGATGCAGGATTGCAGTCATAAAAAAACTTGTTCCTGCATCCTTCCACGTTCATGGCAAGACGGCTGTATGCAGTCGTCACCGCACTATAACTGAGCTGGCTCACTTCGTTGAAGTAAATGGTCACGTACTCGTGGCCAAGTATTTTGTCTACCTGTTCTCTGTCTCCAAGTCCTCCAATCCAGATTTCGCTGTCGTTCCACAGCTTTATGAAGCCGTCGTGAACGTTCAGCCTGTAGTTCTTTGCACCGATGGTTTTGTTAAGCCATGGTACAAGCGTTTCATGCAGTACGGAGCTTCGTGCATCCTTGGCCCTGTATCTGCATATAAGATGACGCGAACCGCCATAGCGGATCGCTCTGTATATGACAGCCATGACAAGGACTGTCGTTTTACCGCTTCGGCTTCCACCAAAAAGAAGCACATGCTTTGCGTTGGATGCCAGAAGCTCAAGAGCCATCTTCTGGACTTTGGTAGGCTTGAATACATCATTCATAGCCCGTCAAAATCCTTGGCAAATACAAGCTGCATCTGTGCGCCGTTTCCGTTTGATTTCTTGTCCTCGCTTTCTCCTGCAAGGAATCCGTCAAGCTTGGCGCTTCGTTCCAGAAGATCCATTGCATCACCTGCATTAAGGTCTTCCGCCTTAAGGGTTTTGACACGCTTTGCAACAACATCATCAAAACCGTTTAGTATTTCAATCTGCCGTTTCTTACGTTCAACACGCTCGGCAATAAGCTGTCTTTCAACCCTTGATGGAACGGTGAAGACCCATTGCACGGAAAAGACAGAAAGCCTTGAAAGACTTGGGACTTTCATTAGGCACTGGTGACTCCCAGCTTTCTCTAGGCTTCTGTTCAGCTCCGCTTCCGTTTTCTAATCTGTTCAATGAACCTCCTTCATTTTTGAATAACTACTTTGTCCCAAGCACAGCTTGAGATATTTTCCTTGACTGTAGTACCAAGCTTCACCGGCAGGCCGTTGTGCATGGTCACTGTAATGTGGATTTCGCCGAACTTGATTTTTCCAAGTCCTTCAGCGAGCCTTTCTTCCACGGTCTTTACAAACTCGTCCTTGTTTTTTATTTCAAGCATTTTTCACCTCATAGGATTCATGTTTCTTTACATCAGGGAAAAACACCTGCTGTCCAATCCAATCGTGAAGATCGCATTTACGGCAGACAAGACGACCGTTTATCTTTGCGTATGGAACCGCTTTCTGCTGGATAAGCTTGTACATCATGTCCACGCTAATGGTCAGGTATTCAGCCGCCAGCTGCACCGACAGAATGTCCTGATAGGACTTCTGCCTTTCCTTTTCCCAGTCAATTTCTTTGAGCATAAAAAAAATCCTCACTGCATTTTTGTTTACACAAATCATACAGTAAGGATTTCGCAATCTTCATAGAGAAATCTCTATATAGCATAGAGAAATCTCAGTACATAGTTAATGTTTTCATTAAGCATTTTCTTTGCAGCTTCAAACTTTGCTTCACTGTCATGGTCAGAGTAGTGAACTGTTTCTCCCTGTGTCCTGTGTCCCATAAGAATCTGTGCCTTTTCAAGACCAGCCCTTGAAACCACAAGAGTACAGAAGAAGTGGCGCATACTGTAAAGGCAGATGTTCCTCATCTTTCTCTGTTCCTCGCTTATGCCAATGACTTCAAGCATCTTGTAAAACTCCCTTGTGTAGGTGTCGTTTCTGTAAGGCTCGTTGTGGCGTGCAGGTGTCCAAAGAACTGGGCTTATGTCGCTGTAATACTTGTTGAGCCTTGCATACTTCAAAAGACGTTCCGCCGTCTCATGGTCTATAGGCAGGGTTCTTTCGTCCGTGTTCTTAGTGTCCTTCAGCTTGTCTATTTCGTTCCAGGAATTTCTTACATGGATGAGGTCGTTTGTCGCATCAATGTCACAGACCTTAAGCCCTGCAAGTTCCGTAGGTCGCAGACCGCAGAATGTAATGACCCTAAAGCCAAGGTACATGGCTTCATTTTCCCACTTAAGGTTAAGGAGCCTTGCAACTTCTGCTTCCGTCGGGATTCCGCGTTTTTCTTCCTCAGGATTAAACCGCCTCACACCTTCAAAAGGGTTTCCTGCAATGGCCTTTTTTGCCACAAGGTACTTAATTGCCTTTGAGCCGCAGCTCATGGCCTTGTTTACGGTTGCACCGGACAACTGCATTTCATTCCTCAGGTAAAAGAAAAACTCCTCAAGTATTTCCTGGTTAAGGTCTTCCGCAGTAGCCTCATTTCCAAAGTACTGTTCCCAGTACCTCTTTGTAACTCCCTGCATCTCAACACAGTGGCTCTTCGTCACTTTGTGACCAAGAGCAATCTCTTCCTGCACAAACTGGCTCTTTTCATAATCCCAGAAAGAAAGCATGTAGTTTATCAATGGTGTCCTGCCGGACTCCTTGTTTATCTTCTCAACATTCTCCGTCTTCACGACAACACGCACCTTTGGCTTGTTTCGCCTGTTCTTTAGGACAATCTTCTTCGGCAGAACCTTTTCAGGTACTGCCTCATCAGGAGCCTTTTCTGGAGCAATGACGATATTCCCGGAAACCTTCGGAGCAGACAGAACAGCCTGCGGCTGGACTGTCTGTCCTCGGCGTTGTGCTATAAGGGTGAGTAGAGTGTCTATTTCTGAATCGGTCAGGCGGGAAACTAAGTTTTGAAGATCCAAGCCAGAAGCCCCTTTCTCGAGACATTCTTTTTGCCTTGAGTTTGAACGGCAATCAGGAATGCCGGACTCAAGCCATTTCATAGCAATCCTTGTTGCCTCGAATTTGTCCTTTGAATGAGTACTTTTTGCTGACTGTAGTCTTCCCGTGTTTGGGTCTACAAATCGAACCTTGTAAAAACCGCATTGATTTTTGGTCAGATAAAACGGCTGCATGAAAACCTCCTGATTGGTTCAGGACCCCTTCAAAGGCTTTGGCACTGTTCTTGTCACAATTTTTGGCACAATCAGTGGCACAATCCAAAGAAAGGTGTGTAAGTTTTTCATTGCGTCCGACCAAAGTAATCGGGGGGCAACGTGTCTAAATCCCTCCAGAAGCCCCTAAAATAGGCCTTGGAGCAAAAAAAAAGACACAAGAATGATTCTTGTGCCTTATGTGAGCTA
>JAUNCR010000090.1 GCA_030526505.1 Spirochaetales bacterium | reverse complement strand
TGAATGGAGGAATCTTTATCTTCATAAGTTCAATATATCATACCCCTTGACTAATGCAAGTGGCCGGAAACCTTGATTTTAAGGGCTTTGGGATGATTTTTTACTAGATTATTCATGGAAAGTATAATATAATCGTATTATTGCACTCCTAAAACATACGGTGCAAAAAATACAAAGTGGAGATTAAAATGAACAAATCAGAATTGATTGACAAGATGGCAAAAGAAACAGGTCTTACAAAGAAGGACACAGAAAAGGCTCTCGCAGCTTTCACAACAATCGTTTCTAAGGAACTCGCAAAGTCAAATGATGTTCAGCTTATCGGTTTTGGAACATTTACAGTAGCTAAGAGAGCTGCACGCGAAGGCATCAATCCTTTGACAAAGGAAAAGATCAAGATTGCAGCATCAAAGTCACCAAAGTTCAAGCCAGGGAAGGCCCTCAAGGACCTCATCAACAAGAAATAATTTCTGAGGGCAGCAACTTGCGTCAGAAAGTCAGGTCAGACTGACAGGAAAAGGGGTTTCCCATACGATGGGAGACCTCTTTTTTTTACTGATCGCTTTACGTTAAATGCAAATTCAATTTGGATTTAATGTAATATTGTTGTCTTTGGGTTTGGAGTTCCCCTAAATCCCTGCATTTAAAATTAATCGATGCAGAATGAAAGTGTAGAGGACCTCTGTTTTATAGTCGGCTCCAATATCAGACATTTTAGATTGAAGAAAAACCTTAGGCAGACGGACCTTGCCGTTCTTGCAGGCGTTACAAAGACGACTGTCTCCAACATTGAGCTTGGCCTTGTCTGGCCAGAATACGATTCCCTTAAAGCCATAATGAACTCCCTTGAAATGATGCCTTCTGACCTTACATCCCAGGCTTTCCGTCAGGCGGAAGCTGAACTTAAGGTTGCCGATGGTTCTGATGAAAAAGTCAGGCTCAAGAGGGTTGAGCGCAAGGGTGATTCTTCCTCCGAATTGGGATCAAGGCATCACTAAAAAAAATAAAAAAATTATTCAATTTTTTTGGTTTTGCTATTGACTAAAAATAAGTAATTGAGTAGTATCTAGTCACTTGCTTGGAGGATTAGCTCAGCTGGTACGAGCGTCTGGTTTACACCCAGAATGTCGGGGGTTCGATCCCCTCATCCTCCATCCACGGGACATAGCGCAGCTGGTAGCGCATCTGGTTTGGGACCAGAGGGTCGCAGGTTCGAATCCTGTTGTCCCGATAAAGTACTTGAAAACTCTCGATGATTTCGAGAGTTTTTTTGTTTTAAATTGCACGCAAAAGATATAGGCAAATGGGGACAGCCTCCAGGTCAAAGGGGTCTGTCCCTTTGACCTCATCGAGTTGAAGGGGACGGTCCCCATTTGTTTATTTGTTTCATAAAATTGTCATTTTTTATATTTTCCCGTTTATAAATAATATGTTGGTGTATCTATGGCAAGAAAACCCAGGTTGTTCGGAAGCTCTGGCTTCTATCATGTTATTTTGCGCGGTAATAATAAGCAGAATCTTTTTAATGAGGATTCTGACCGGAAGTTTTTTATCGGAAGACTTGAAAAATATTCTAAGGAGTTGGGCATTGATGTCCATGCGTATTGCTTGATTTGATATCATGTTCATCTCATGATAGGAAATGCGGATAGGATTATGAGTCTTTTTGTTCATAATATAGCAAACAGCTATGTTTTTTATTTCAACCGCAAATATGATCGTTGTGGTCACCTTTTTCAAGGTCGCTTTAAGAGCGAGCCGATTCTTGATGATGAATATTTCAAAACCGTTTATCGATATATTCTCCAAAATAGTGAAAAAGCTGGTCTCGGTAAGGCTGATGAATATGAGTGGAATAGTTTTCATTCTCTGAAGTATGATTCTAAAAAGACTTTTGTTAATGTCGAATATATTGCCGGTCTTTTTGGAACTAAGAAAGCTGCAATTGACTTCATGAAGCAACAGGAGACGCACGATTGTATGGAATATGAAAATAAATTTGTTCTTTCCGATGGGAAAGTCTTTGATCTGATAAAAAAGATGTTTGGCATTTCTTCTCCGTATAAGCTGGAACGGCTCCCTATGGATGAGCAGATAAAAAAATGCAGCGTCATGAAGAAAATTGGAATTTCTATGAATCAGATTGCCAGGGTTACTGGAATCAGCAGGTCGATTGTCAAAATGTCATGAAAGTAAAATGCTGTTGCCGTAAGCATGAAAAAAATGAATCATGCGTGTGGCTGAAGGGCTAAAAATAGGTGTTATAGGGGTCTGTCCCCTTTGGTTTTGAATGATTGTTTTTTTACTTGCACTTTTTAAATTCAATACTAGATTGTGAATGTAAGTCAGGTGACTGTCTTTTGTTAGCCTAGCCCCGATTGGAAGGGCCGGAGGGACCGTAGGTCTGTAACCCTGGAAAGCGGGGTGCCGTAGGGAAGGTGAATGCAGCAGTTCTGAGGGGGTGAGCCCAAGGGGATGCGCTTCTGAAAGCCTGTTTTGTTTATTTGCAATTGACCAAAGGCAATCAAAATGATAATATCTTGTACCCCTTGGAATTGCGTATGCAGTTCCCATTTTAGACCATAAGGAGACCATACATATGAGAAAGTATGAACTTATGACAATTTATCCTTTGGAAGAGGATAAGTACAAGGCTGGTCTTGAAGCTCTTAAGGCAGACCTTGCTAAATTCGGTGCAGAGATCGAAAAGGAAGAACCATACGGTGACCGCGATCTTACTTACGAAGTAAAGCGCCAGAAGCGCGGAAGATTTGTTCTTCTTACAATCAAGGCAAATCCTGCAAAGATCGTAGAAATGGACGCTCAGTTCAAGTTCAACAACAACCTCCTCAAGTACCTCTTCGTACTCGTAGAAGAAAAGAACGCATAATCTGAATATAATCTGGAGTAAGTATGGCAAATTCTGACATCAACAATGTTGTAATTGTAGGACGTCTCGTAAGAGATGTTGAATTAAAGTACATGAATAATGGAAATGCCGTTGCTGATATGTCAATTGCTGTTAACCGCAGCAAGAAAGAAGGTGACCAGTGGGTCAGTGAAGCTCACTTTTTTGATGTTTCATACTTCGGAAAGGGCGCAGAAGCCGTTAAGCCATACCTTACAAAGGGAAAGCAGATTGCAATTCAGGGATCATTGAGACAGAATCGCTGGGAAAAAGACGGTCAGAAGCAGAGCAGGGTTGTTATTGTTGCTGATTCAGTTGAATTGCTCGGTGGAAACGGTGGCTCAAACGGTGGTGGATTTACAGGCGGCGCAGGCTCTGATTTCAATGGGGGATTTCAGCAGCGTCCAAGTTATTCACAGCCATCCATGAACCAGGGTTCATCAGGCAACATGGGCGGATTCGACATGAACGATTCCTTTGGCGGTGATTCTTCAGGTTTCTCTGAGGACATCCCATTCTAAAAAACTACTCTTAATTTAAGGAGCAATACTATGGCAGACGAAAACATGGAAGCTGTAAACGAAAATACAAACGCAACACAGGAACAGTTGCAGGATTCTGGCCGCGAAGACGAAGTTCGTGGTGGACGCGGAAAGGGAAAGGCTTTCTTCCACAAGAAGGTATGCCGTTTCTGTTCAAACAAGGCAAAGATCGACTACAAGGATGCTGATGGACTCCGCCGCTTCACAACAGAACGCGGTAAGATTCTCCCACGCCGCATCACAGGTACATGTGCAAAGCACCAGAAGCAGGTTGCAGTAGCAATCAAGCGTGCACGCGCAATTTGTCTTCTTCCTTACGTAGCTGACTAATCAGCCGTTCAGGAACAAAAACAACATTAATTCAGTTTTGCCGACTCCCGGTAAAACTGCCAGATTTTTTTAGGAGCTCGATATGAAAGTTATTCTTAATGACGACGTAAAGCACGTTGGTGAAATGGGTGATGTAAAGAATGTTGCAATGGGTTACTTCCGCAACTATCTTTTCCCACGCGGACTCGCTGTACCATGCACAGATGAAGCACTCGCTTACTTCGAAACAAAGAAGGAAGAAATTGAAGCACGCAAGGAACAGAAGAGAAATGATTCAGCAAGCCTCAAGGACAAGCTTGAAGCTCTTGAAGTTAAGCTTGAAATGCCAGCAGGCAGCAACGGAAAACTCTTCGGTGCTGTTACATCTGTTACTGTTATGAACTTCTATGCTCAGAACGGTTTCGAAATTGAACGCAAGAAGATTGAAATCCCTGGTAGCTCAATCAAGACAATCGGTAACTTCACAGCTAAGGTACACCTCTATGAAGGTTCTTTTGCTGAAGTAAAGATTGCTGTTACTGGTCAGGTTTCAGAAGAAACAAAGAAGCTTGAAGCAATGAAGGCTGCTGCAGAAAAGAAGGCAGCTGAAGAAGCTCCAGCAGAAGAAAACGCTGAATAATTTTAGCTTTTCCTGATAAAAACCCGGATTTAGGTCCGGGTTTTTTTTGTTTTAAATTTTATTTCATATAGGGGTCTGTCCCCTTGAGTTAAGTGTACTGTCATCCTAGGGGTCTGTCCCCTTGTGTTTTTCTTTCTAGTGTCCCCCCCATTTTTTTTCCCACATATCGTGTTTCCTATAAACCGTGGGGCGTGTATAATTGGGGTATGGAATTAAAGGATAAGATACCACCTCATAATCTTGAGGCTGAAAAGGCCACTCTTGGAGCACTCCTTCTTGACTGGAGTTCTGTAAACGAAGTTGTCCAGCACCTTAGGGCAGACAATTTCTATCTTCCTCAGCATCAGGTGATTTTTGAATCCCTAATGCATCTTTTTTCTGCAGGTACCAGGGGGGACATACTCACCCTCATTGATGACCTTACTAAGGCCGGAAACCTGGAAAAGGCGGGGGGGGCAGCCTATGTTTCGTCCCTTACTGATGTTGTTCCAACATCGGCAAACATCGATTACTATGCAAACATCGTTCGTGACGAGTCTACTAGACGAAGCCTCATCACCTTGTCTCAGGAAATAAAGGCGGAAAGTTTTGACGAGACTAAGGAATGCCGTTCCATCCTCGAAGATACTGAACAGAAGATATTCAAGTTGAACGATGGAAACCAGACTTCCAAAGTCCTTTCCATGACTGACATCATGCCTGGTACCATCAAGATGATTGATACCAGATACAAGAACAAGAGTGCTTTCTCAGGAATTCCTTCAGGGCTTACGGAACTTGACAGCATGACTTCAGGTTTCCAGAACAGCGAAATGATCATTGTTGGTGCCCGTCCTTCCATGGGTAAGACTGCACTTGCTCTTTCCATGATGCAGCATATTGCCATCGAAAAGGAAATTCCCTGCGGTTTCTTCAGCCTTGAAATGTCCGGCCTTCAGATTGGACAGCGTCTGGTTTCTCAGGTTGCCCGTGTTTCCGGTAAGAAAATCCGTAACGGTATGCTCAAGCTGGATGATTTCAAGAAGATTCAGGATGCAGCCGGCATAATCTACAATTCTCCTCTGTATATTGTCGATGTTCCTAACATGAAGCTTCTTGATCTGCGTGCCATGGCCCGTCGCATGAAGGTAAACCAAAAGGTTCAGATCATTTTCATAGACTATATCGGTCTCATTACTTCTGAAAATCCAGAGCAGCCTATGTATGAACAGCAGTCTGCCATTTCTAAGTCCCTCAAGGCATTGGCCCGTGAACTGGACATTCCTGTAGTTGTTCTCTGTCAGGTTGCCCGTCAGGCGGAAGGGGATGAACCAAACCTTGCACAGTTGCGAGGTTCAGGTTCCATCGAACAGGATGCCGATGTCGTTATGTTCATCCACGGTAACAGAAAGGAAAACAAGGAAACCAACGAAGGTTACGATCCTGTTCAGCAGAGAAAGATCATCGTTGCAAAGCAGCGTAACGGTCCTATCGGAGATGTTGAAGTGCAGTTCCTTTCCAGCTATACAAAGTTCGAAAACAAGGCTAGGGAGGAACAGTAGGCGGTCCTTGCAGAAAATGACAATTATCAAAAAAATTTTTATATTTTTTGATAATTGCTATTGACACAAGTCCGTGTATTGTATATTATCTAAACATCACTTGCCGGCGTAGCTCAGCTGGTAGAGCGGAGGACTGAAAATCCTTATGTCATCAGTTCGATTCTGATCGCTGGCAATTGTAAGACTTACCAAATCGGTAAGTCTTTTTTTTTGCCTTCCGGATTTTTTCCAATGGAGGATACAGACCTTCTAAAGTTAAGGTTATGTCCGGAAATGGTATTGTCAGGCAAACCTTTGCTCAAATATCGAATGGACATAACCATTGAAAAAGCTGAATTTCTTGTTAAACGGCTTTTTTTGGGGTATAATAGTGTAATGAAATGGTTGATTCTTACGCATTCTGCGGATACTTCTGATAAAATATCGACATACCTTCAGTCAAAGGACTGCCTGGTTTCCATTGCCAAAATTGATTCTGATTTTGAATCCCTTGTCGCAGACATAAGGAGTGCAAAAAATTTCTTTGTCTGTGATTCCCATGTTCTTTCGGAAAATCCAAGGTTCCTCTTCCTTTATGGTCTAATTGCAGAAAGGGGGCAGTTTGTTTTTGTTTCCGGAAAAAACGCCGATGAGCTTAAATCCCTTTCCGGTGATTCCGAGAGGTTTGTTTACGGAACAAAAGTTTCCGATGTTATGAAATCGCTTAAATCAAATTTCAAGGATTGCTTTGCGGCGGACAAGAAAAACACTGCCCTTAGCGACCTTCTTTCCCGTGGCCTTCCTTTCAATGCCGACTGTATGGTTCACTTCATTGAAAAGGATAAGCCGGAAATCGTTGAACTTGTTTATGATGCAGGACTGGACATTAATTCCTGGACGGAGGATGGTGTTCCTGTTCTTTGTGCTGCGGCCCGCTGCGATAAGGTTGAATATGTAAAATGGCTCCTCAAGCGCAATGCAGATGTTAACATCATTTCAAAGGACCGAGGTTATTCTCCTGTCATGGATGCCGTATGGAAAAAGAATCTTGAGATGGTAAAGCTTTTCATCAAGGCTGGTGCTGACCTTAGCATCATGAGTTCTGATGGGCAGCCAATACTTGTTCTTGCTGTTGGAAACGGCGATGCAAAGATCGTTGAAGTGTTGCTCAAGGCAGGCGCTGATCCTGATATTCCGGACGGTATGGGCATGAGCGCAAGAAGCTATGCAAACCTTTTCAAGAAAGCTGACCTTGTAAAAATCCTGAATAAATTTCCAAAGAAAGAGTAGGAAATGAAAATGTCTGAAAATAAAAAAAAGTATGTGATTGCAATTACTGGCGGTGGAACTGGAGGTCATATTTATCCTGGCATCGCCGTTGCCGATGAAATAAGAAATCTTGTTGATAAGGATGTGGACCTTAAAATCCATTGGATCGGTTCTTCCAAGGGAATGGACAGAACTCTTGTTGAAAAGAGTTTTGTTTCAAACGGGGGAAGCATTGATGCCTTCCATGGAATCCCTTGCGGAAAACTCAGGCGCTACATTTCCTTCCAGAATTTCATAGACCTTTTTAAAATCTTTGCAGGTTTTGTAAAGGCGTTTTTCATTCTTGCAAAGCTTAAGCCTGATGTTCTTTTTTCCAAGGGCGGTTTTGTAAGTGTTCCTCCATGTCTTGCCGCATCCATTTTGAAGATTCCTTTCTTCACCCATGAATGCGATTTTACTCCTGGCCTTGCTACCCGCATCAACAGCAAGAAGGCAAAGCATGTCCTTGTGTCTTACGAAGATACAAAAAAATATTTTCCAGAGCCTGTAAAATCAAAATGCATTGCGACCGGAAATCCCGTGCGCCCGGTTTTCTATTCTGACCATAGTGCAGAGGGGAAGAAGTTTCTTGGTATTCCGGAAGACAATAAAAAGCCGGTCCTTCTTGTAATCGGTGGAAGTCTTGGTGCCCTTCAGATAAACAATCTTGTAACTGAATGCCTTGATGAACTCAAGAAGCATTTCATTGTGGTTCATCAGACTGGTAAAGCCTTTGCCGATGCAAACCCTGAAATAATGGCTTCCGGGGACGACAGCTACAAGCCTTATGCTTTCATTTACAGCGAGATGGTTTCTGTCCTTCAGTGTGCTGATGTTGTGCTTTCAAGGGCAGGCGCAAATTCCCTTTCCGAATGTGCTGTCTGTGCAAAACCGATGGTACTCATTCCTCTGTGCGGTTCTGGAACCCGCGGTGACCAGGTTGACAATGCCAGATACTTTGAAGAGAAGGGGGCTTCAGTTGTTCTTGCTGGACCTGATGCAACAAGAGAAAATCTTCTTTCCAAGGTTCTTGAGTTTACTGATAAAGCAAGGCGCTCTGAAATGTCTGTCAGATGTGCGGAACTTTACGGCAGCAAAAAGCCTGTCAATGTTATTGCACAGAAAGTTTTGGAGGAAGCAGGTCTATGAATTTGCCTTTAATCGATCTTATTTTCATTGTAATAATTGCAGCTTCCACGCTCATTGGATTTTTAAAAGGATTCCTTGATGAAGTGCTGGGAAAAGTGATTCCTATTGCCTCGATTTTTGTAGCCTTCATGGGCTTTAAATATGTTCTTGCTCCAGTTGAAAGCCACATTAAGATTCATGTTGCCGCTGTCATCTGTGCTTTCCTCCTGGTGTTCATTGTATGCTTCATCGTGCTGAAAATTGTCCAGGTTATACTCAAGAAGATTTTCAGCGCTTCTATCTTAAAATCCCTGGACAGGTTCCTTGGCCTTGTATTTGGCCTTGTTGAAGGGGTTGCTGTTGTGTGCATCATCCTTCTTATCCTTACTGCTCAGCCATGGTTCAATTCGGACTCGATTCTTAAGGGAAGCCTTTTCCTAAAATATCTGGAACCTGTAATTTCTGTTCCGAAGGGTGCCATCAGGGAAACTGTAAACAGCGCTTCTGCTTTTATTCCTTTCAAGGGAGCCTTTAATGTTTGACAATATCATCAGCCAGAATTCAACGGAACTTTTGCGCGATGACATTCTCAAAAACAAGCTGCCTAGAGCCATACTTTTTCATGGTCCTGCAGCATCGGGTAAATTTTCCTGTGCACTTGAAACTGCAAGGGTTCTTTCCTGCGAAGAAAAAGGGGACTGGACCTGTACCTGTGCCAGTTGTCTTAAGCACAAGGCTCTTGTAAGCCAGAATGTCCTGATTACAGGTCCAGGTAACAAAATCCTTGAAATCAATGCCGCCAAAAATTCCCTTCTCATAATGAACATACAGAATTCAAGGCATCTTGAAGCCAGCCGATATCTTTTTATCCGTGCAGTCAGAAAGCTTACTTCAAGATTCAGTCCTGTACTTTGGGAAGGCGAGGATAAACTTGCAAAATTTTCCCCTTTGCTTGAATCCATCAATGATAACCTTGAATTGATTCAGCCTGGCAGGGTTCTTCCGGATGATTCAGACCTAAGGAAAATTGTTGATGCAATCGTGAAGGACTGTGAAAAACTTGAAAGTTCCTATCTCTATGATTCCCTTCCGCTGTCTCAGATCAGGAATTTCTCTTCCTGGGCACACCTTACATCAGGCAGTTCCAACAGCGGAAAAAAAATAATCATCATTGAAAA
>JAUNCR010000172.1 GCA_030526505.1 Spirochaetales bacterium | reverse complement strand
TCATGGACATTCCTTTTCCTGAAAGGACATACCTTTCCGTCGATTCCTCAAGCCTTTGGTTTCTATCCAATTTCTTCTGCTGTATGCTGTCTTTCCTCCTTAAAAGTTTCATAATCCTGTAACCGTAGAGGCTTTCCAGGATGCTGCAGGTTTCTTCAATCTGATCCCACCCCTTCTCCCTTATTTTTCCGGGTCTCGGAGGAACGGGAACTATAACTTTTTGTTCTATATCAAAATGGGCTTCAATAGCCCTATGGCACAGCAAAGCAATGACATTTGACAGGCCTCTCCTCTCTTCCATTTTCCATCTGAACATCAGGGTTTTAGCCCACATCCTGTAGGGAAAAATCGGGAAAACAAAATCGCAGGATTTTATGACCCGTTCTTTCCTGCAGGACATGCAGGTTTCCCTTTCGCTCAAAAGCACCTTGCCACAGACAGAGCATCTTTCTGTTTCCCGTCCATTTACACAGCTTAACAAAAGGTTATCTTGGCATTTTTTACAGATTTCCCCCATGGCAGTTTCGGAACCGCAAACAAGGCAGTTACCGTCACCATAGGCGCAATTCAGGGCAATGCGGAGCATATCCCTGCCCCTGATATAGATTTTTTTAAGCAGCATCACATAAATTATTTTCGCTAAAAAAATAAAAGTGGAAAAAAATGAGAAAAAAAATAAAAGATTTTATTTGGATCAGCGGCCGTCCAGGGACTTCTTCCATCTGGAAATAGCCTGAAGGGCTGCCATAGGAGTCATGTTGTCCAGATCAGAAGAAAGGATTTCGTTTATCACCATTTCCTCTTCGCTGAAAAGACCACCTGCGAAAGTAAGCCCCTTCTTTTCAGGAGCTGCAGTCTTTACGGTCTCAATTACATTTGCAGTTTCACCTGCATCTGCCTGAATCTTTTCAAGAATACTCTGGGCACGGTCAATGACCTGTTCAGGAATACCTGCAAGGCGGGCAACATGGATGCCATAGCTGTTTTCGCTTGCACCTTCGATTACCTTGCGGAGGAAAACTATGTCCGTACCATTTTCGCTTACATCCATGCAGAGCTGACTGATGGAATCATGCTCAAGCCTTGTAAGTTCATGGTAATGGGTTGCAAACAGAGTCTTGCACTTAAGGGTGTTAAGGAGATGTTCGCTTACCGCCCAGGCAATGGAAAGGCCGTCTTCCGTACTGGTACCGCGCCCTACTTCATCCATGATGACAAGGGATTTTTCTGTGGCACTTCTAAGGATGCGTGCTGTTTCCGTCATTTCAACAAGGAAGGTCGATTCCCCCTTTGCAAGGTTGTCACTGGCACCAACACGGCAGAAAATCCTGTCCACAATTCCAAGCCTTGCGCTTTTTGCAGGAACAAAACAGCCTGTCTGTGCAAGAAGTGAAATGAGGGCGTTCTGCCTGAGGAAGGTACTCTTACCCGCCATGTTTGGACCGGTAATGAGGGCAAAACTCTTGTTCTGATCACCGGAATAAAGCCTAAGGACATTGGCACCAAATGCACCCTTGGGAAGGTGCGGTTCTACAACAGGCTGCCGTCCTTCCG
>JAUNCR010000089.1 GCA_030526505.1 Spirochaetales bacterium | reverse complement strand
TTTAAACCGGGAAATTTTTACGAACCCCGGGAAGGCATGGGCTCCGCTTTCGCAGGGACTGCGAATCCGGGAAACAGCACCGTAGCAGGTGCGTGCGGTGCTGGGGCTGCCGGCTTTTTTTATTTAAATCCAGAAAGTCTACCTAAGCCCTGGAAAGCAACACCGGCGCTTTCGCAGGGGCTGCGAATCCGGGAACATAGGGGTCTGTCCCCTCTGTTCCTAAATTTGCTGCTAATAAAATTCAGATTTATATAGAAGAAAATCAATAAAATTCATTTAAAACATAACTCTTCGATACTGTTTATTTCGTTTTTGAATCGCATTCAGGTCTTATACTTCAGTAATAATTATTTGCGTCGTAGGTGCCTTATAAACGGCCTTCAAAAGCTTATAGAAGGCTCATAGAAGAGTCCTTCATGATATTTTGAAAAAGTTCTTCCCTATCTGTTAATGTCCTATAGATGAGCTTTATCACGCATTTGCATAAAGATTATCTTTGAAAATTATTGGGGAAAATAGAATTCCTGCAGAAAGTGATGCGTTGTGTATCTTTAATAAATATAAAGAGTTACAAATAATTTAGAATCAATGGACGGAAGAAAATAAAGTTCATGAAAAAAATTGAGTAACTATATTTTTCAAGTGAATGGAAAATCCCTGTGCCTTCAAGCATTGAATGGGGCTCTAGTATTTTTGATGGTGAAGTTTTTTTTCGGTCATCGGGCATATTTTTTTGGGCAAGGGTTCATAATGAATCGCTCCTAATGCAGGACTAATTTAAAGCTTTCATCCTACTTGACACAAATGAAAAAATGTTACTCAGATGATCTGCTTATTAAAATCAGGGCAAGCGGGAAAGCTGCTAGTCTTGCTCTGGGGTGAAAGAAAAATCTGTCGGAAAAAAAACGAAAATTTGCCGTCAAAACTCCAAAAAAAATATTTTTTTTAAATTTTTTTTTAAAATAAAATTTTAGCGGAAATTTTCTCAAAAAAGTCTAAAATTTTTAGAGATATTAGAAAAAAAAGGGTTAAAATATACTATACATTATTCTGTATGAATATATATGTTATTGCTTTTTCCAGTTTTATGTGAAATGCTAATTATAGTTCATAATATTTTCGAACAAGGAGAAATAATATGTGTAGAAAAACAGGAAAGAAAGTATTTGCTTCTCTTTTGATTTCAACTGTTTTGACTTGCTTTGTTTCAGAACAATTGTTTGCCAAGAGTAAAAATAAGGGTCCTGAACTTCCAAAGGAGGAAGAAGGATTTTACTACGGTTACGGCAAAGCTTCATCTGCAGAAGAAGCAGAGTTCATGGCAAAGAAGGAACTTATTGAAAATGCCTTGACAGAAGAATTGAAGACATTGAAGCCAAGGGCTTCTCGTATTTCAGTAAGCGATGATTCAGTAAATGCAAGATTACAGAATCTCAAATTCAGCAAGAATGACAAGCAAGGCTTGGATGTAACATGCAAGCTCAAGGCTAACAAGTGGGCAGAAAGCGAAGAAGCATTCCGCAACAGCCTCCGCGCTTCACTTGATGCAAGTTACGAAACTTTGAAGTCTGGAAAGTCTGCTGCTGAAAAACTTGACAGTGCTGTTTCAATCTTGAACCAGCTTTCGGTTAACGGCATCTACGACTTGCTTTCACTTCATGAAGGTGGAGACGAACTCTACTCAAAGAAGGTGGAAGGAATGTGCGGTACACTCGTTGATGAATTGGCATTCGCAATTTCAACACCAAGTGGAATCGTAAACTCGTCAACAGCTTTCTCTGTAAGCGTAAAGGACAAGAACGGAAAGGCTGTAAAGGGATTGAGCGTAAAGGTATCTTGGGATCCAGCTTCCATTCCGGTTGCATTCGACGATGCAGATCCAGTTGACGGTATCATCGACATTGTTAAGACAGATGCAGAAGGAAACGCAGAATTTTCTTTCCCAGAATCTGATGTATTGAAGGGAAGACCTGTAACTCTTACAGTTTCAACAGCCTTCTCTGCTTCAAAACTTGCAACAACTGCAATGAGAAAATTCGATGCCCGTTCATCTGCTGATGAAAACTACATTTTCATTACAGAAGATTCAGAAGCATACAAGACTGTTCTTGTAGAAGCCGGTGATTTCGAAGCTGGTGCAGTTGACGGAGACAAGAAGGCAGGCAGCAAGGAAGCAAAGCATACTGTAACTTTGGCTGCTTACGAAATGTCTGTTTCACCTGTAACTAATGCACAGTTCGCTGCTTTTATTCTTGCAACACGCGGTGAAGAATATCCAGAATTCATGAGCAACCCTGAATACAACAAGGCTGACCAGCCAGTAATCGGCGTAAGCTTTGATGATGCAAATGCATATGCTGCATGGCTTTCTGAACAGACTGGCGACACATACCGCCTCCCAACTGCAGAAGAATGGGAAAAGGCTGCTCGTGCCGGTGAACAGGTAATCTATCCATGGGGCAATGACATTCCTTCAAAGAAGAAGAATGCAAACTACAACAAGAACGGAAAGTTCAAGGGACCATCTCCTGTAGGTGCATTCGTAGAAGGCAACAATGCTTGGGGTCTTAAGGATATGAGCGGTAATGTTTGGGAATGGACAACATCTGAATTTGTAACAGAAGGTGCAGAGACAGAAGAAGGTGTTTCATCTCGCGTTGTAAAGGGCGGTTCTTGGATGGACGGTCCTGTTGAATTAAGAATTTCAAACTTTAAAACTGTAGAAACAACAGAAAAATCAAATGAAGTTGGATTCCGTCTTGTAAAGGAGGTTAAGGAATGAAAAAGAATTTGAAGAGTATTTTAGTTTTAGCAGCTTCAGGAGCATTGGCATTATCTGCATTGATGTTTACATCATGTGGTTCTACACAGACTGACGATGTGGATCCAGCAATTACAAAGGGTGTGGAAGCTTGGAACAAAAGGGGACCTTCTACAGCAGAAAACTATTGGACAAATATTGCTGATGAAAAAGTTAAGCAGAAGTATTTGAACTACATCAAGTTGTACAATGATGGTGTTGCAGCTTTGGACAGCACAGATTCAATGAAGGCTACACAGGAAGGCAAGTTGCTTTCTGCATGTAACACAGCATTGGCAAAGTTCAGTGCACTTGATTCTGCACTCCAGCTGGATGACGAAGTTTGCCAGAAGGGTACTTCTTTGACAGTTCCTCGCATCAACAAGTTGCTTGAAGCTGAAAAGGTTTCGGAAGCAAAGAAGATGTACAAGACTGCAAAGCAGGTTTACGGTTCTTCAGCTGAACTTGATACAGTAGGAAAGGAAATCGATGCAGTAAGTTCAATTTCTGCAAAGAAGAAGTCACTTAAGGATGAAGCAGACGCTGCATCTCAGATTGAAAATGTAGATGACAAGATCAATGCATACCAGAAGATCGTTGATTCAATTCCTTCATTGCAGAAGGATGTTGCATCTGCAGCTGCAAAGTCTGGTGCTGAATCTACAGCTCCTGTTAAGTCGGCAGTAAAGGGATTCAACAATGTATGTCAGGATGTTGT
This sequence comes from Spirochaetales bacterium, assembly GCA_030526505.1. Classification (GTDB taxonomy): domain Bacteria; phylum Spirochaetota; class Spirochaetia; order Treponematales; family Treponemataceae; genus Treponema_D. The sequence continues at coordinate 6,158 of JAUNCR010000089.1, read as the reverse complement.
AGCACAGCGCAAGCTTGCAATCCGCGAAAAGGCTTATGAATACAAGGAACAGATCGGTGATGTATTTGCTCGCCAGCTTGAAGGTACAGGCAGCGGAAAGAACGGTGCATTCACAAACCAGGAAATCCTCAACCACTACCAGTCTGTTAAGGCAGACATGCAGGTTGCTTACGATCAGTTGCTCGAATTCCAGAAGAAGTATCCGGAAGAAATCGATGCAAATGTAATCAAGGATGTTAATGCACAGAAGACAACACTTCAGTCAAAGATTACAGTTGTTGAAAAGGAAATCGCAAGAGAAAAGGAAATCGCATCTCGCGGTAAGTTTGTTGGTATGATCGGTTTGTTCAATGCCGAAGCAGGCGATGCAAAGAAGTCTAAGCCGGCAAAGTTCTCTGGTTCAACAAAGAAGAATCCAGACTACCTCTGGGGTATCGTTGATATCGCTCCAGGTGCAATGAATGACCTTGTTATCACAATGAAAGACAACAGAAATGTTCATGTTTACAACCAGAACACAAAGAGCGGAAAGCAGATTGAAAAGCTCGGTTTGAAGGACTTGATCAGCCGCCAGAACAAGGTTGGTAACTCTTGGCCAGTAATGAACGCTAGAGAAGCTTTGAACGGATCTGTATACTATGTACAGGTTGAACAGGGCAAGTCTGATGAATATTCGGGAGAAGCAGTTGTATACGCTTCATTCATTACCCGTTCAAGATAGTTTTCAGGAGATTAAAAACAAATGAAAAAGAACATTATTAAAACTGCATTGGCTATTACAGCCGGTGCTGTAGTTTCAATCCTTGCATGTAGCTGTGGCCAGAAGGGCATGGTTGCTGCAGTTTCAACAGAACCAGATTCATTGAACCCAGTTCTTCCACAGAATACTTCTGCATTGAACATCAATGAATTGCTTTATGACGGTCTTACAAACAATGAAATCGATCCATCTAGCGGTGCCCTCTACACAGACTTTGCACTTGCTTCAGAAATCGTTCAGGGTAAGGACCGCAAGACTTATACTGTAACCCTCATCGACACAACATGGCATGACGGTACAGCTTTGTCTTCAGAAGATGTTGTTTACTCTTTCAATGCTTATCTTGAACCAGCAAACGAATCTCCTAACAGAGAATACCTTAACTCTTTCATCAAGAGCGTAGAAGCAGTTGATGAAAAGACAGTAGTAATCATTTTCAAGAATCCAATTCCTGAATTCCGTGCATACCCTGTTCTTGCTACAGCAAAGATCGTTCCATCACACTACAACGGTCAGGCTATGAGCCTTGACATGCGTGCTGATGAAAACACAAAGAAGTTTGCTACAGCTCCAATCGGTACAGGTCCTTTCAAGTTCAAGGAATGGAAGCTTGGTAAGCAGATTACATTTGATGTAAACGGCCTCTACTTCAAGCAGGTTCCAAAGTCAGAAACATTGACAGTAAAGAGAATCCTCGACCCTGTTGTTAGACTTCAGGAATTGAGAAAGGGACGCATCAACCTCATTCTCGAAACGAACCCTGCTGACCGTCCAGCAATCGCCAAGATCAGCGATGTTGACATCAACTCTTACATGCCATACGCATTCTACCAGGTTGCAATCAACACAAAGGCTTTCTCTAACGCAGAAGGCCGCCAGGCTATGGCTATGGCTTTGAACAAGGCAGCTCTTGTTCCTGGCATCACAGATGTAGAAGACGGCGTTGTAATCAACAACGGTCCATTCCCAAGCAATCTTTTTGCTACAACAATTCCTGAATATGTTAAGGAACCAATGCCAAACTACCTCGAATACGATTTGGATAAGGCAAAGGCACTTGCAGCTTCCGGTAATGTTGCAAACCAGAATGCAGTTCTCATTTATCCAGACTCAATGGGTGAATTCGGAAAGCAGCTTGCAGAAGGTGTTGCAGAACAGCTTAAGGCAATCGGTTTGAATGTTGAAGTTCGCAGAACTGGTGACCAGGTTTACAAGCGCATGGTTTTCAAGGAAAAGTCTTACGAACTCGCTTTGCAGTATTGCGATGGTTTCGACAATGTTTACTCAAGCATCGGTGCAATGTACCGCTCAAAGGGTGCAGACAACATCACAGGTATTGCAGATGGCAAGTTGAACACATTGTTTGACAAGTGGGATTCAGAAGTTGAAACAAAGAACTGGGTTGACCTCACTCTTCAGATCAACAAGCGCGTAAGTGAACTTTGTCCTGCACTTTACATCTGTACTTTGCAGAAGGATGTTTATTCAAGAGGCTTGGGTAATGTTACTATCGCTTCTGACAACGCATTCCTTTCTGTTGAAGACTGGAAGTTTAAGAAATAATAGTCGTTATTTCTTTTAGTTTTATATAATTTAATAAAGGTTACATGTTTTCAGTTGTTTTATCCAGGATAGGACTACTGTAAACTGTAGCCTTTTGGTTTTTTTTTGGAGTTTATAAAGATGAAGCTTGTTCGCTTCTTGATTAAAGAAGTTCTGCTTAACGGAATTCTTTTCGTTCTTGCAGGTACCGTTATACTTTCGTTGCTTTACTTGGTTTCTACCAATGCAGATGCCGCGGCATATCTCGATGCCCTTAAGACATTCGGCATGATCCTTATTGGAAGGGGTGGTGAAAGGGCTATTGGCCATACTTCCGGCGACATTATTCTTGCCGGTGCTGTTGAGACACTGCCACTTGCTTTGATTTCCCTTGCGTTCCTTGTTCTTTTCACTTTGATTGGGGCAGCCTACGCTACAACCAGCCACTATATGGCTGTAAATTTCGGGAAGAAGACAAATGAAAGAATTGAAAAATGCCTTTACTTCCTTTTTTCCGTTTTCGCAGCAATTCCTTTGTTTGTCGGTTTCTGGTTGATGTATGTTATCTGGGGAAATAATGGAGCAATGCTTCCTTTGATCGCCCTTGGAACAATTCTCTTTGGTGGATTGACTTGGGACGCATTGAACTTTTTGAAGGCTGATATGCTTGGTCAGGTTGGACAGGTTCACGGAATCTTGTTCAGCACATTGGGAGACCATAAGTTGGGAAGACTTCTTCCACTTTCAGGGACCTATTCCGGCTATCTTTTCAGTTCTTCTTTGCCTCGCTTCTTGCCATATCTTGCTGGAAAGATTTCAGCAATCATCGGTTCAGTTACAATTGCTGAAATAGCATTTGACCTTCCAGGATTGGGAAAAAACCTTATCGATGCTATGGTTCAGACAAATACAAATCTTTTGATTACATCTGTTTTTGTTTTGCTCATTATCAACGCCATAGTTTCATTCATTGTTAAGTTAATTATGTTCCTGGTATATCCAAGAGTATATGAGGGTGCATGATGAGAAAGACAAATTTTGTAGATGTTCTTAGAGTTATCGTTGTTTTCATTTTGGTTCTTCCATTGTTTTTGGCATGGATACCAATGGAATACTATTCACACTTGCTTACAGAGAATCTTGTAAAGGGAAATTTCTTCAGGAACCTTGTCTTGAGTTTCCAGGAACTTTCCATCACCTTGATTACTACTGTAATCTTTGCAATGATCCTTTCGGTGTTGCTTGGATACCTTAGCGTTCTTTCATTGAAGCTTGGTCACTTCCTTGCAAATGTAAACAATGCAATTGAATCCGTTCCATCGATCTTGATTGCACTGTTTCTTTATGCTCCAGTATCTGGTGCCCTTGCAAAGACATCACATTCAAAATCAACGATTCTGTCTCTGGTTGTTTTCGTAATTGCAGCTACTGTTACTGTTTTGCCTGAAGCTGTAAGAAGCATTTCAATTCCTTTGGCAGACCTTTACGATAAAAAGTATTCTGTAAGTTTCCGTTCATACGGATTTACAAAGAACCGTATTCTTCGCGTCCTCATGAAGATGGACATCATGAAGGCTTCCGTAAAGCGCGTTGCAGCTGGAATCCTTTTGAAGACTCTCGTTCTTGATACATCATTGGGTTATGTAATTCAGTGTGGTCTCGGTTCAACCGGTACTCCATCTCACACAAGCCCTGGCGCTTTGGTTGCAGCAAACCGTAAGGAACTTCTTTTGGGCGGAACAAATCCTGAATGGTTCTGGATTCCTACAGCCTTGCTCATTGCTGTAAGCGTTGCATTCCTGTTGATCCTCAAGAAAGATAAGGAGGAAGCATAATGTTGCCTGTTGAAATCAATAATTTTGCAATTCACCTTGGAAAGAACCGCGTTACATTGAAGCCAACTTCCCTTAACATTGAAGTTGGAACATCAACTGTAATCATCGGTCAGACAGGTATGGGAAAATCGGTTTTCCTTAAATCAATTGCCGGCATTCTTCCTTCAAATGTATTCTCTTACGAAGGAAACATGAAGATCAACGGAATCGATGCCTATGCAAACGGCAAGAAATGTTCCCTTGAAAACTGGAAGAATATCCAGCAGTCTGGCCTTATGTTTGTTCCTGCGGAAACAGCTCTGGCTTTGAACGCAGGTCTTACAATCGAACAGAACCTTAATCTTCTTGCTCCTGGCTGCAAGGACCTTATCATCCAGCGCCTCAAGGATTATTTTGACCTTGACTACGAAGCATACAAGAAGATTTATCCTGATGAATGTTCAGGTGGTCAGCTTCAGCGTTTGACTTTGATGATCCTTTTGTCCAGACCAGGCAATTTGATTTTGATTGACGAACCAACTGTAAACCTTGACCGTCAGCTCCGCGTTAAGTTTGTTGACTTCCTCAATAAGGAAATCCTTGCTGACAAGACAAAGACTTTCATCATGGTTTCCCATGACATCGACTTCATCCGCCGCCTGAACCTTTCCCAGGCTTTCAGACTTGTTGAAGGCGACCTCATTAAGCTTGATGAAGTTCCTCAGCTTGAAGGTTATGACAGGCCTGAATTTGAAAAGGGTTCTTCAGGTAACAAGATTGAACTCATCAATGTTGCACAGGCATACATGAAGCGCAGCATTTTCGGTCAGAAGAAATTCACTGCTTTCAAGAACCTGAGCCTTGATTTTGAATGTTCAAAGATATACGGAATCACTGGACCATCTGGTTGCGGTAAATCAACAATGGTAAAGGCTATCCTCAGAATGCTTTCCGATACAGACGGAAAAATCGTTATGGACGGTTCCGACCTTGTACAGATGAAGCCGCTTGAAAAGGGCTATGATCCAAAGAACTTCAAGCCATTCCGCAGAAGAATGCAGATTGTTCAGCAGGACAGCCGTTTCAGCTTCTTCCCTGACTTGAAGATCCGCGATTCCTTCAAGGAAATTTCCAAGGCTGGAAACGAAGGTACAATCGAAGAATTCCTTGAAAACCTTAAGGCAGTGGGAATGCGTGAAGAACACCTTGATGCATATCCAATGACAATGTCTTCTGGCGAAAACAAGCGCCTTGACATTGCCCGCGCCTTGACAGCAAAGCCTCAGGTTTTGATTTTGGATGAACCATTTGCCCACATTGACTTTGACAGCCGCCTGAAGCTTTTCAAAGTCATCGGAGACTATCTGGCTAAGAATCCTACAATCCTTATTGTCATCACCCACGAACAGTTTGACCTTTCATACTTCATTACAGATGAAATGGACTTCCCAAGTCTGGTTGATGCCGCTGACAACAAGATTGAGGCAGCAAAAGAATAAAATCCAGCAGCCTTGCTGATTTGAAAGGGACTGATTCCAGATGTAAAAGCCGGTTTCGGTCCCTTTTTTTTATTTGGAAATTATTGAAAAAAATTGATATTCCTATTGACAGTTTTTTCAATATTCTATAATATACCAATACATTCGAGAAATCGAAATGCTCCTTTAGCTCAGTTGGTAGAGCAATGGACTGTTAATCCATGTGTCACTGGTTCAAGCCCAGTAAGGGGCGTAAAGCTTGGTAAGTTCTTACTAAGCTTTTTTTATTTTAAACATATTTGAAAAGCAAATTGTCCTGGGCTTGAAGCCGAAGCCTGCGCCGAGCAGGTGCGAGGGGAGAGCAGGCATAGGCCGGCCCGGAGGGCAAGCCCAGTAAGGGACGATTAGCCTTCAGTAGAAATACTGAAGGTTTTTTTATTTTGGCTATGTCCGTAGAAAGTGTTGCTGCGCCGATTGATGCGCTACGCTTCGACCATACGCACTTGCTATGGTCTCATGTCGAAATCAAGCAGTTCAAACTAAACATGCGGTAGTTTCGACAGG
>JAUNCR010000088.1 GCA_030526505.1 Spirochaetales bacterium | reverse complement strand
ACAGTAAATTATGAAGATCCAAGCGTTGCTCAGACCCGTATTCCTTTTGAAAACCTTACACCTCTGTATCCAAACGAAAAGCTCAGGCTTGAAACTACTTCTACAGAGATGAGCACCCGTATCGTCGATCTTTTTGCTCCTATCGGAAAGGGACAGCGCCTTCTTATCGTTGCTCCTCCAAAGGCAGGTAAGACTACCCTGATGCAGAAGGTTGCCAACGCAATCACGACAAACAATCCTGAAGTTCACCTTATCGTTCTTCTCATTGATGAACGCCCAGAAGAAGTTACTGAAATGGAACGCGCAATCAAGGGTGAAGTTATTTCTTCTACTTTCGATGAGCAGGCTACACGCCATGTCCAGGTTGCAGAAATGGTTATTGAAAAGGCAAAGCGCCTTGTAGAGCATAAGCGTGATGTTGTTATCCTCCTTGATTCCATCACTCGTCTTGCACGCGCCTACAACGTTACTGTTCCTACATCCGGTAAGGTTCTTTCCGGTGGTGTTGATTCCAATGCACTTCACAAGCCAAAGAGATTCTTTGGTGCTGCCCGTAACATTGAAGAGGGTGGTTCACTTACAATCATTTCCACATCTTTGATTGAAACCGGCAGCCGCATGGATGAAGTTATCTTTGAAGAATTCAAGGGAACTGGAAACAGTGAAATTGACCTTGACCGCAAGCTTGCTGAAAGAAGGCTTTTCCCTGCAATCAACATCAAGAAGTCCGGAACAAGACGCGAAGAGCTTCTCCTTACGGAAGGCGAACTCCAGAGGATGTGGGTTCTCCGCAAGGTGCTTAATCCAATGGAAGACGCCGACATGCTTGAACTTGTCATGGACAAGATGCGCAAGACAAAGGACAACAATGCATTCCTTAATTCAATGAATCCTGGTATGGCGGCTGTTGACTGATAGGGCATTTTGTGCCAATTACTTGATTAAACTTTATATTTTATATATATTAGTTTTACAAATTTTCTTGTGGTGCTAACTTGATTTGTAACGGTGGGGGAATGATACAACACTACCTTTTTTAGTGTATGTAGTGCTGACCGGCTTTTCTTTAGTATCGGGCAAGAACATAGGAGTTACACAATGAAAAAGGATACACATCCAAACTACACACTTACAAAGATTACATGCGTATGCGGTAATGTAATCGAAACACGCTCAACAGTTGAAGACATCCACGTTGAAATCTGTTCTGCTTGCCACCCATTCTACACAGGTAAGCAGAAGCTTGTTGACACAGCAGGTCGTATCGATCGCTTTAACAAGCGCTATGGCGTTAAGTCAACAGCAGAAACAAAGTAAGTTTGTTGTTTGCTCAAATGGCCGGCTTTATTTGAGCCGGTCTTTTTTTTTGAAATCAGGATAAAATCATGAAATTTAAGAAAATAATAATTGCCCTTGCTGCTGCCGTCATGATGATGAGTTCGGTAAGCGCCCAGGAATTTTCAAGTGAAGTTGTAAAGCAGGATTGCGAAAAGAAGCATTATGTAATCGGTGCCGTTGGCGTATTGACTGTAAACGCTGTAATCGGCAGCTGGAACCGCTTTGTGTGCCAGGCTCCATGGGCTAAGGTAGGCTGGGACGATATTAAGAGGCCTTGGGAAAGGGAAATAAAATTCGACAGCGACTGGTATTGGACGAACTTTGTTCTTCATCCATATCAGGGAGGACTTTATTACCTTGCCGCAAGAAACGCAAACCTTAATCTTCTGGAATCCCTTGTCTATACAACTGCAGGTTCCTGGATCTGGGAATTTTTCTTTGAAACAAATGCGCCGTCAACAAACGACCTTGTCTATACTTCAATTGGCGGTATGGTCACTGGAGAAATGCTTTACAGGCTTTCCCTTGAAGCCCAGTCAAAGAACCATACTGTCCTTTCATTTATGGGTAATCCAGTTCGCCTTTATTCGGATTTTGTTCAGGGACATGCACCAAAGGGACCTACAGGAAACCTTTACGAATGTTCTGTAAAGGCCTTGGTTGGAATGAGCCTTGCTTCTTCAAAAGCCAATGTGGAAAGGCTTGATGAAGTGTTCCCTGCATTTGTTGGCGGTGAATTCCGTGCAATTTATGCCGATCCTTACGGGCACGATTCCAACGAGCCATACAGCCAGTTCTACTTTGAATTCGGTGGTGCAGGCGGAAAGGGAAGCGGAGAAGGTTCCAGCGATACTGAAAAGAAGTTCATGTATGATGTGCATATCTTTAGCGACGGTATGCTCGTTTCCCGTGCACCAGACTTCGGTGAAAATGTAGACACTACATTCGGTGCATGCATGGAATATGATTTCGTTTGGAATTCCTTCATGGAATTCTCATCACTTGGAAGCGGAATTGCCTTCAAGCAGCGTTTCAACGGTCAGGATTCATGGAAGGCCTATCAGTTAAGGCTTTCTGCAATATTCATGGGAACTTCAGATTACTATTACCTTAGGCGCGGTACAATCATTAAGACTGAGGCTGTAGTAAGGGATTACGGCTATACAACAGGTGCCGAACTTGTTGCAAAACTTGCTGCAGCTAAAAAATCAGGCATTGAATTTGACTGGACTGTCCATGGATATGCATACTGGAAATATCCTTCCCAGAAACAGCCGGATGATGATACGGGCTGGGAACTAATCGCTTTCTCTGACCTTGCCCTTGAAATGCCTCTTGGAAAGAAAGTTAACCTTGGTATTGCAGATGAATTCTACTTCAAGAAAGGCATTTACGACGAAGCGCCATCCATTTGGACTTTGAACAATGCAATCAATGTATATGCAAGATTCAAGTTCATGTAGAATCAGTAGAAGTATTTAAACTTCTCTAAAAAGAAAACCGCCGTGATTCCATAAAACTCTTGGTAACACGGCGGTTTTTTTTGTTTTATATGGGATGAAAAGTAATCAGTATTCCTTGCTGAACTTTATTTCCCAGACCCTGTGGATCTTTGTGTTCCTGTAGTCTTCCGGAATAGTCTGCTGTGTTATTTCCCTGCTGGTTGCATTTGCCGGAATTTTTTCTGGATCGAATGCAAGTTTACGGCTGTTTGTGCTGAAGTAGAGTACTCCGTTTTCTGAAAGGACCTTTGAGCACAGGCGGACAAGTTCGCACCAGTCGCGGTTTATGTCCAGCATTGTGTCTGTTTTCTTTGAGTTGCTGAAAGTCGGAGGGTCAAGGACAATCAGGTCGAATTTCTTGAATTCCGGGTTGTGTTCTGCTTCCTTTTCCCTGTCGTACAGGTAATGGATTACATCTGTAGAAATGAAGCTGTATTTTTCATCGCCTTCAAATTCGTTGAGTTTCATGTTTTCTTTTGACCATTCCGTATAGGTGTTGCTAAGGTCTACGCTTTCTACATAGCTTGCTTTTCCCTCTGCAGCATAAACGGAGAAACTTGAAGTGTAGGAAAAGAGGTTGAGCACGCGCTTTCCCTGCGACTGTTCGCGAACCATTGCCCTAAGTGGCCTGTGGTCAAAGAAAAGCCCCGTGTCTATGTAGTCCGAAAGGTTTACGTTAAAAAGCTGCCCCTGTTCAAAAACAATTCCTTTGATGGAAGTTTCGCTTTCCTGTTTTTCGTACTGGGCCCTCTTTTTGTTTTCCGTCTGCTTCTTGCGGGTTTTTGTAATTACATTTCCTTCTGGAATGCCAAGGACTTTAGCTGCTGCTACTGCCTTTTCCCTGAGCCACTGGTTTTCTTCTTCCTCATCCTTTTCGTAAGGTCTTTCGTACAGGTAAAGGTGAAGGTAAGTGCGGGATGCTTCCTGGGCAAGGAGGTTTGCAGCCTCTGGTCTGTTTTCGCTTACGGCTGCATTTATCATTGCATAGTGCTTTGCAGCCTCAAATTTTGTCTCAATGTCGAATGGAAGGAAAGTGTAGAGGTCGGCACACAGGGGAACTTCAGGAATATCCTTGTCATAGAGCCTGTAGCAGGTAACGCGGTTTTTTCGCGCCCATTTTTTAAGCTGCTTGTAGTTCTTTGTAAGTCTGTTAGAAAAGAGTTCTGACTGGTATGCGTTCTTGTTTTCCATGGGCCAAGTATATACTTATTATAGAAAAATTGATATATTCTTATCCATGAAATTTACTGAATTTTCTTTACATGAAGACCTGCAGAAGGGTATTGAAAATGCCGGTTATGTTGAGTGTACACCGGTTCAGGAACAGGTTTTGAAGGCCATTATCGAAGGCCGCGATTTGTACGTTCAGTCTCAGACTGGAACAGGAAAGACATGCGCATATTTGACTAGCGTAATCCAGCAGCTTTTATCAAGAACAGATGTACAGGGCAAGCAGGCCCTCGTTATGGTTCCAACCCGCGAACTTGCAGTTCAGGTTCAGGAAGAAGCAGAAAAACTTTGTAGCGGCAGCAACTTGAAGTGCGCCAGCTTCTATGGCGGAGTAGGCTATGACAAGCAGGTTGCAGCCCTCAAGAAAGGAGCAGACATCCTTATCGGTACTCCAGGCCGTGTAATCGACCTTAACCAGGGCGGTCAGATGGATCTTGCCAACGTTGGGTTTTTGGTAATCGATGAAGCAGACCGCATGTTTGACATGGGTTTCTATCCAGACCTCAGAACTCTCATCAAGGTTCTTCCTGCAAGCGAAAAAAGACAGACAATGCTTTTCAGTGCTACATTGAATTCTTATGTTAAGAACCTTGCCTGGGAATACACAAGGGATCCTGCTGAAATTACGATTGCTGCAGAAAACATTACTGTTGATGAAATCGACCAGGAATTGCTCCATGTTTCTTCAACGGATAAGACAAGGCTTTTGCTCGGCATCATCAATTCTGAAAAGCCTGAAAGCCTCATCATTTTCTGCAATACAAAGAGAACTTGCGAAGTCATTGCAAAGAGACTCCGCATCAATGGTATTGAAACTGAATTCATCATCGGTGACCTTCCACAGAAGAAGCGCCTTGCAATCATGGACAAGTTCAAGGCAGGAAATGTAAAGTGCCTTGTTGCAACAGATGTTGCTGCCCGCGGTATCGATGTAAATGACCTTGCAATGGTGATCAACTACGACCTTCCAAACGAAGCGGAGAATTATGTTCACCGCATTGGCCGTACTGCCCGTGCTGGAAAAAGCGGAAAGGCATATACCTTCTGCAGCGAACAGGATGTTTATTCCCTTCCACCAATCGAACGCTACATTGAAAAGCAGATTCCATCACGCGTTGCGGAAGAAAGCATGATGGCTGAGGACAAGTCTAAGGACATGTACATCAGGACTGATTCATACCACGAGGAATACAACGACAAGAGCGAATTCGGAAGAATGCGCCAGGCCCAGTATGAAAGGAGCGGTCGCGGAAAGAAAAAAAGTTCCCGTGGTTCTTCAAGGGGCAGCGGAAGATACTCTTCAAGAAACGAAGAGGCTAAGAAGGAATACAAGAGGGACAGAAGGGTTTACAATCCTGCTGACGATGAACTTCTTGCTTCAATGTCTTCTGAAGAAAGAATGAAGCACTACAAGGAAAAATATGCCGGTGCTGCCAATTCTAAGGCAAGCGGCAGTTATTCCAAGAGCAACCAGGGAAAGAAAACTAACGGAAGTTATGGCAAGAAAAACGGAAAGGATTTCAAGAAGGGCAATAAAAACAACCGTTCGTCAGTTAATTCAAAACCAATTCAGGGAAAGAAAACTAACGAGAAGAAGTCTTTCTTCGGCAAGTTGAAGTCGCTTTTCAGCAAAAAGAAATAAGGGGATAAAACATGATTAATGTAACAGATGTATCATTGAAGTTCAGCGAAAAACCGCTTTTTAAAGATGTAAACATTAAGTTCCTTAAGGGAAACTGCTATGGAATTATCGGTGCCAACGGTGCAGGTAAATCAACATTCCTCAAGCTTTTGTCTGGTGAACTTGAACGAGACACAGGCGACATTTCCATCACTCCAGGTGAACGACTTGCAGTTTTGAGCCAGGACCACTTTAAGTACGACGAATATTCAGTAAAGGAAACTGTAAAGATGGGTTATCCAAAGCTCTACCAGCTTGAAAAGGATATTGACGCCATCTACGCAAAGGAAGATTTCTCTGATGAAGACGGAATGAAAGCTGCGGACATGCAGGCAGAATTCGGTGAACTCGGAGGATATGAAGCAGAAAATCAGATTGAGCAGATGCTTTCTGGACTTGGTCTTGAAGAGGAAAACCACGACAAGATGATGAGCGACCTGGACGAAAGCCAGAAGGTTCGCGTTCTCCTTGCACAGGCATTGTTCGGAAATCCAGACTACCTGATTCTCGACGAACCTACAAACGGTCTTGACCTTGAATCAATTGCATGGCTTGAAAACTTCCTTCTTGAATTCGAAAACTGCGTTATCGTAGTTTCCCATGACCGTCACTTTCTCAATGCAGTTTGTACATACACTTGTGACATTGACTTCGGCAAGATCACTCAGTTCACTGGAAACTATGACTTCTGGTACCAGATGAGCCAGATCCTTCAGAAGCAGCAGAAGGACCAGCAGAAGAAGCGCGAAGACAAGATGGCAGACCTCAAGCAGTTCATCCAGCGCTTTGCTTCAAATGTTTCAAAGGCAGGGCAGGCTTCTTCAAGAAAGAAGATGCTTGAGAAAATGCAGCTTGAGGAACTTCCTGTTACAAGCCGCAAGTTCCCTTATGTAAACTTCCAGAGCGAACGCCAGATCGGTAACTTTGTCCTTACAGCTGAACACCTTAATTCAAAGGACAGCGAAGGAAATGTTCTCCTCAATAATTTTGAAATCACAATCCACCCTGGTGAAAAGGTTGCCTTCGTTGGTATGGAACACAATTCCATCTCTTCATTCTTTGACATCGTAAGCGGTACAAAGAAGTGTGAAGGGGCAACAGTTAACTGGGGACAGACTACAAAGCAGACATACATGGGCCGTGACAACAACGAGTACTTCAACAATGAACTTACTATCACAGACTGGCTCAAGCAGTATTCCCCTGACCAGGACGATGCCTATGTCCGCGGATTCCTTGGACGCATGCTCTTTACGGGAGACGACAGCCTTAAGAAGGTTAAGGTGCTTTCCGGAGGCGAAAAGGTTCGCTGCATGCTTTCCAAGATGATGCTTAGCGGTGCAAACGTACTCATCCTTGACGATCCAACAAACCACCTTGACCTTGAATCAATCGAAAGCTTGAACGAAGGTCTTGTAAAATTCCCAGGCGTTGTATTGTTCTCAAGCCATGACCATGAGTTCATCTCTACAATTGCAAACAGAATCGTTGAAATTACTCCTAAGGGCGTGATCGATCGCATGATGCCGTTTGACGATTACCTTAAGGATGAACAGGTTAAGGCCCTGCGCAAGGAATACTACGCAGGTACTGACAAGAAGATCAGGTTCTAGGGCGAACGATGGCAATAAAAAAAGGATTTCAGTTTTCTGAAATCCTTTTTTTATTGTTTCTGGCTGTCTATGTATTCGTGGTATTTCTTCCACCAGGCAAGTTCCGTAACATTGTTCTTGTCTTCTTCCTGCTTGAAGTAATTGTCGCAGTTTTCAAGGGTATCCCGTTTGGCAAGAACTGCATCAGAAATGCAAGGTTCAAACTGAACTCCTCTTAGTTCCCTGAATATTTCCATGGCCTTGTCTATGCTCATAGGCTGCTTGTAGAGACGGCGGCTAAGGAGGGCGTCAAGAACATCCGCTGCAGCCATTATTCTTGCAAAGAGCGGAATGTCCTTCTCGGCAAGTCCAATAGGATATCCGGTTCCGTCCCATTTTTCATGGTGGTAGAGGCATACTTCCTCTGCAATCTTGTTGAACTTTCCGCCTGCAATAGGAGGCAGTACTTCAAGAATCTTCCTTCCTTCTTCCGGATGGCTTTTCATTACCTCGAATTCCTGAGGTGTGAACTTGCCGGGCTTGTTGAGGATTCCTTCCGGAATATGAATCTTTCCAATGTCGTGAAGTAGGGCAGCGTTGCAAAGCATGGTGATGTTTTCATCAGTAAGGTCTGCAAGGTAGCGGCCCTGTTCCTGCAATTCCCTGGCGATGATGCCGGCATAAGTCTGTGTGTGCAGAACATGGTTGCCTGTAAAAAGGTCATGGCTGCTGAGGATTGTCGAGATGAATTTAATGATTTTGCTCTGGGTTTCCTCAAGTTCAATGTTCTTTTCCGCAAGGGAAATGTTCATTGAATTGACGCTGTCTATGTTTTCTATAAGGTTCTTGAGCCTCTTCTGTGCCTGCTTTGTCATCATCATGGCAAGAATGTGGGTAAAGAAAAGCTCGATTGTAAAGCCTATTGAGAAACGGATGAAGAAAAGGTCAGGAGTATAGATTTCTGCAGTAAAAGGTTCGCACTGCTTTGTCACCCTGGTCTTGATGTACAGGGAAACCATCATTGAAATCCAGCTGTAAAACGAAACTATCCTCGTGCATTTCTTGCTGTAGTAGAGGGAGGCAAGAAATGGGAAAAATCCATAGGAGATGTATATTCCGACGCGTCCGTTTGCGGCGATTATTGAAACGATGGTGGTACAAGCAAAAATCCCAAGGTACTTTGAAAGGTTTGGCATCCCGGCGAATTTGTAAATGAGGAAATTGATCGTCGAAATGGCCGAAATGAGTATCTGAATCTTAATGAGGTAGATTACAGGAATATGCCATGCACCACCCATATTTCCAAGATAAAGTGCAAGGGGTAAAGCGTTAAGGGCAAGGTAAATGCTCTGCACCTTGTCGTTTATTTGAGAAATATTTCGCTTTAAAAAGTTCCTGTCGACTTCAAACATACCCAATTTTTAAATTATAGTGTGAATTTTCCGGAAATCAAGTTTCCTGAGCGTTTTTTTTCTTAATATGGAGAATATAATGATTTTTTAATTTTTTCATCCCGTGATGTTTCCACCACGGGACGGGTGGGGAACATTTCAGGCGAAGTTGAATTCTATGCCGATGCTGTTTCCTTCAACCTTTACCTGAGATTGTACTCCCATGGCGAGTGGCATGGCGGGGTCAATGTGGCCTATGTCGCAGTCCATTATGACAGGAACATCAAATTCTCCCAGCAGGTCTGTTACGGCATTGTACTGGTTTACGCCCATCATCTCCTGTTCGAAGGCGGAGAGGGGGCGTCCAATAAGGAATCCTGCACCGTTGTCGAACCATCCGGCGTTCTTTAGGTGCCAAACCTGCCGCCTGAGTTCCATCGGGTTTGCATCGCAGCTTTCAAGCACCCAGATTATCCTTTCCTTTCCAAGGTATTCCTTGAATTCCCTTACGCGGTCCAGTTTTGTTCCGCAAAGGTTTGCAAGGACATCCAGACAGCCTCCGAGAAGAATGCCCTCCATGCTGATTTTGTCCGAAAAGTTTGCCTTGCAGAGTTTTCCGCCGTTTGAAACATAGCTCGAAAGGATTTTATCCGCCTTTAAGTTGTAGGTGTGGTTTTTGAAATCCTTTTCCGGGCTTATGTCGTCTTCAGGCCTCTGGAACATTGGGTATCCCAGGACTGTCCCCGTTTTCCCTTCAAGCATTCCGAAGGCGTCGGTTTCGCTCTGCTCCCATTTTTTCCCGAATCCTGAAATGCAGGGGCCGTAGATTGCTGCCGTATGGCAGATGGTTACGAGAGGAAAGATGAAGTTTGTGTTGTCTGAATAGCCCATGAACCATTTTGGTTTTGCCTTTGATATCCTGTCAAAGTCTATGTAGCCAGCAGTCTCGCACATCATTTCTCCGCCGCCGGCTGAAATAATTGCTTCCGTCGAAGGGGCTTCGTAAAAAGCCTCAAGTTCCCTTGCGCAGATTTCTGGATCCGTTGATATTCCCAATCCGTCTGACTTTGAGACGGTTTCTCCGCATTTTACGGCATAGCCTTTTTCTTCAATGAGTTCCTTTGCCGCATTAAATTTGGAAATGTAAGGCTCAATGGTGCAGCCAAAGGATGGTGCGGTTATGCCTATTGCGTCG
>JAUNCR010000087.1 GCA_030526505.1 Spirochaetales bacterium | reverse complement strand
AAGACAACTCCAGAAAATACAATCGTCCTTCTGTCTGATATTTCTGATGAAGGCATCAGTATAAATTCAAAAATGAATTTTACTGTATGCGGTCAGAATTCAAGTGGAGCAGCATCCGTACATACAGTTACTCCTTCTTCTGCATCTTCTAATTTCATGAGCATTGGAGAAGGATCTGAAATAAATGTAGAGAATCTATGCATCAGGAATTTCAGCAGTGCTACTTCAGGTGCTGTATTCTCTGTTGCAAAGGCAATGCTTACATTGAACAATGTGGAACTTTCCGGAAACAGTTCTTCTGGAAATGGTGGAGCTCTTTATCTTTCCGATGTGGAATCTCGTGTCACTGTAATGGGTAGGTCTGTCATCCACGGTAATACCGCTTCTTTTGGTGGCGGTGCTTATGTCGGCAATAAAGATGCTGTTCTTGCAGTCAGGGATAATTCTTATTTTGCTCTTGCTGATGAAATATATCTTTGTTCCGGTGCGATGCTCTATGCAGGCAGCCAGTGTACGGCTCAAAAGATTGCCTGCATCCACCCTGAGGTTTACCCAGACGACCCTGTTTTGACTACAGTAAAGCTTCTTGATTCTTCCGATATGAATCCTCTTGACGGAACTTTCTGCAATACCCGTGTCAATGTCGCAAAGAACCCAGCTAAGCCAGAACTTGACTATTACATTATTTATTCGGGCAACCTAAGATGCGGTATTCTTGCAACAGGAACTAGCGCAAACGTTCAGACACCAGTTCCTGACAAAGTTATTTTCCGCCAGCTTTATATAAAAGGCATACCTTTAACGTTCTATGCTACAGACGGCAGCGGAAACAAGATTAATCCTCAAGACTCTTCTATAAAAATCAAGCTCAGAAATGATGTGCTTGCTTCCGGAAGTAAAAATTCTGGATATGCTACAGTTCAAATTCCTAGTGAATATGAATCACAGATTGAAAACGGAAAGATTGGCATCTATAAAGTTTCTGTAGAACTTTCAATCAAGGTGTCTGGCATTGTTTATTCTGCAACAGAAGATCTTGTTGCAACAACAGATATTAAAGATGCAACTACATTTGCCATTGCTACGGATCTTATTAATACACTTGAGGATAGTTCAAGCATCAAACTTGAACTATCCGGGGATTTTGAAGTTGATGACAGCACACCTCTTCTAGGCTGTGATGAAGCCCACAAGTTCAATGGAACTATTGATGGCAAGGGACATAAAATTACGATAAAAAAGACCATTTCTTCCGGAGATACAAGAAGAACAGCTGTTGCTGACTGGGTCGGTCCTAAAGGTGTCATAAAAAACGTTGTTGTTGGTGGTAATTATGATTACAACCCGTCTGTTGTAAAATCCATAGCACTTGCCGCCATTGCCGTTGAAAACGAGGGACTCATCATAAACTGCGTTAACTATCTTAACTGCTCGGTAAATTCATGCACCAACGTTGGTGGAATTGTCGTAAACAACAGAAAAGGCGGAAGAATCGTAAACTGCGCCAACTTTGGAAACATCACAAACAAAAATACAATCTACTGGCAGATGATTTGCGGTCTTATGGGTGGAATTGCAGGAGTAAATTCAGGTACCATTGAAAACTGCTTTAACTATGGAACTGTCAAGAGTACTGTCAATAGAGATGTTTTATACTGTGCCAATGCATTGCCTGGAGCAATCGTCGGTCTGCAGAATTGGCAGGATACTTCAGCGGGATCAGGAAACCACTGTTATTGGAAAGACGGTTGTGTCGCAAAGAATTGTAGCTCTGAAGGAGACGCCTATAATTCATATGCTTTCAAAAATTCTGTAGTAAGCTTCTTCTGGACTTATGGAACTAAGGGAATCAATGCAGCCATTGATAAAAGTAATAAATACAATAAGACCTCTGTTTCTTCTTGCGGTACATTTGCAAGTGCATCTTCAAACATTGTTGCCGGAACTGCGGAAAATACTGAGGATCCTCAGACTCTTGGATACAACGGAACATTGATTTCTGTAATGAACCAGTATGTAGGTGGCAAGTCAGGAAAATATACATTTAACGGTTCTGATATTGATCTTCTTGAATGGGAAACAGATGCTTCCCATGAAAATTATCCAAAACTTAAATTCTAGGGGAGTGCAGGAAATGAAAATGAAAGATTATGTTAAGAAATTATTTTTCGCTTCTCTCTGTGTGTTGTTTTTTTCTTGCAGTAATGATGTGACGTCTGATGAAGGAACTCAGCCTTTTGAAAGCAACATTCTTTTTGTGATAAACACAGAGAATAATCTTTCCCGGGCTGCTGTTCCCCAGTCATTTCTCAATGGAAACTACTATCAGCTTACCCTTTATAAATCAGGAGATCCTTCCCAGTCGGTTACATCAAAATTTCAGAAGACACTTTCCTTTACCATTCCGGCTCCGGCTTGGACAGGATCTTCCGTAGCGAAGCTTGATATGTATTGTCCAAAGACAGTGGATATTACAACTGATGGTGACGGAAAAGTTACAAATATAACGTCAAGCATATGCATGACAGGTTCTGTCAATTTCAATCTTGTGGCGGGGACCCGTGTCTTCAATCATACGATTCCACTTTCTTTTGCGGGAACAGAAAACGGCTCAATAAGTCTTCCTGTGACTGTCGGTACAACAAACATAAATTCATGTCTCATTGTTCCGGATTCCGCAGGTAACGATAGCTCTAAATACATCAAGACGGAAGTTTTATCAGGAAATATTTCCAGTTCCGATGTCTCTCCATTTAGTGATCGCGTAACATTCTATTTTTTTGAGAAAGCATATTCTGATCTAACGGAATCAGAACCTTTGGAAAATGCCAAGGTCATTTATTCGGATTCCCTGACGGTCTTTTCAAATACAACTACAGATAGATGGGCCGGCTCTGATGGAACTGTAAAAACTGTTGATCTTGAAGCTCTCCTTTATTCAACTTTTGTCGTGGCTTCTGACGGAGATGATTCTAAAAGCGGATCTTCATTGTTTCCTCTTGCAAAAATTTCCACTGCATTGACAAGATGTCCTCAAACTGGTGGAACAATCTATCTTAAGGGAACTCCTAAAGATACTGAAAAGATTCTTATAAATAAATCTGTAACAATTGAAAAACTCAGTGGAACCCCGGTTGTTCCAAACATAGAAATCAGTGACAGCGACACCCCAATGACTGTTACCATAAAAGACGTTAATATTTCAAAGTTTGATGTGACTGGGATTTCTGTCGAAAAAAAATGCGCCCTTACCCTTGATAATGTTGAAGTCTATGGATGTAGAAACGGAATCGTCGCTTCAGATGTCTGTTCTGTGAATTTAAAAGGTACTTCTGTGGTCAAGAACTGTACTGAATTTGGAATCAAGCTTGATAATGCAAATGCTGAACTTAAGCTGGAAGGCACCTCTGTTGATTCCACACAGGCAGCTTCTTCCAGTCTTGATGTTTTTGCAGGAAGTAAAATTGACCTGTACTGCAAAGCTGGAAAATTTGTAAGGCTCAATACCGTTTGTTCAGATGTTTCAAAATCCGATGATGTTCTGACTGAAGCCATTACCGCCATAAAGGATTTTGGTAATGGAAGTCTTCTTCTTATTGGAAAGAGTACAGATACTTCTGTTACCTGGTCCATTAAGGAAAATGGAATTACTATCAATGGTGGAAGTTCAGGCTCTACTTATAATATTAAGCCAACTAATACTGCTGGACGCGTTGTTGTTGAAAGGTCCTTAAGTGCAAGCGCAAGTGCAAATTTCCCTCTGGTACAAACCTCTTCTGCAAACGGAGCCTGGAAAATCAGCAGTTTTACATTTCGGGGTGGAAAAAATATTGGAGACAGTGGATATGGCGGCGCCTTTAATATTTCCGGGGGAACTTTTGATTTTTCTTCATGTAGATTTGAAAGTAATAATTCGGGAATGGGCGGCGCAGTCTATGCAAGCGGTGGAACAGTAAGCTTTACGGCCTGTACTTTGGGAGGAGGAACTACAACAGGAAACAGTGCGGGAAAAAATGGTGGTGCCATTTATGCAACTTCTAATTCTGCAACTGTAAAATTGCTGGGAACGGGAAATTCCATTTCATATAACAAGAGCTGTACTTCTACTACAATTTCAGGAGCTTCAGCATTTGGTGGCGGTGCAATTTATCTTGCATCAGGGGCCAAATGTGAAATGGAAGGCGGAACCATACAAAGCAATGCCGTTGAGAATATTGCAGTCGGTACAGGTGCCAAAACATGCGGTGGATCTATTTGTGTTGCTGGAATTTCATCTTTTACATTGAAGGGCGGAACAATTAAAAACGGTTCCATTCCTTCTTCTGGCTCCAACCGTTTTGGTCAGGATATATATAATGAAGGAACATTCCGTGTAAATGATGCTTCTAGTGCATGGACAATTTCCAACACAAATAGTGCAGGATCTATTGGCGATGTTTATTCAACAGGAAATTTCTATTCTTTGGAAGGACAGACAGCATTTTCTGGAGACAATGCAGTTTATGACAATATTTCAAACGGAAACGGAATTGCGCGCGGAGTTGATTTTATTTGCATTCCAACTTCTGTCCAAGGTTTCATCAGGATCAATGTTCCTTCCGCCAATGTTTTTTACAGCGCATTTTCTTATATGGGGAACTTTTCAAAAGGCTGTGTGCTTTACTGTGGAAAATCTACAGATACCGAAACTGAATATGACTGTGGAACTTCGCCTACAATACCTTTATTGGTTAGTTCTGCTGAATATACTGCACAATCATTGGAAATAAAACCTACGGCTTCTTCTTCAACCTCTAAAAATAAAATATTGATAAAAAGTTCACTTGTACTAAGAGGAAAAGGAACCTTTGTTTTGCAGAATGTTTTATTTTCCAGCTCTCAGAAAAAAATTTCCGCCGAGTGTGATAGCGGCAGTAAATTGACATTGAACAATACGACGGTCAAAAATTGTGGTGGCATTGATGTTAATGACGGTGTTATTCTTGTCTATGACGGAAATTCCCTGGTAGGCTCCCATGATGTACCTATTACCCTTAATGGAACTGCAAAAATAAAATTGGATTCCGTTTTGACTTCCACAGACAACGAGGATTTTGACGGTTATATCGGTTATGTCAAGCTTGGCTCCTATCCGCCCAGTGGTTCCAAAACCATTTTTTCTGGAAGCAAGATCGGTGATTATGCTAAATATTTTTACATTCTGCCGGATGAAAGCAAGAATCTTTATGAACTCGATAATTCCAGTGCCGTTGTAATAAAAACAGTCAGTGATTCAAATCCCAAGACCCTCATGGATTGGCAGGCTCTGCTTCCTGCAACTCCCGCACCAGCTGATTATCCTCAGAATGGAGATACTGTCGCCTGCAAGACCCAGAAAGATCTTGAGATTATGGCGGACTGGGTGAACAACAATAAATCCCAGCTTAAAACGGTTAAAGTTGTTCTGCAGAATGATATTGAGCTGAAAGGTGAATGGACTCCTATAGGTAAATTTACTGGAAATATGAATGATTCTACGTTCAGAGGTGTCTTTGACGGTAATAACAAGACTATTTCTGGTCTTAATGCAAAGTACAGTGCGACAAATCCATATCCGGCACTTTTCCAGCGCATTAATTCCGGTATTTATGGTTATTGTAATGTGACAAATAAAGATGGAGTAATCATGAATCTTACAGTCAAAGGTACATCGGAATGTGCAGGTATTGTAGGAATATCTGAGCGTGGAATAATAAGGAATTGTATAAGCGAAGTTGTGGTCACAGCTGAGAATGCAGACTGTGCGGCTGGAATCTGCGGTAAAAACTCTGGAGAAATAGGTAATTGTACCAATAAAGGTGTTGTTACCGGAAGAAACAATGTCGGTGGAATTGCTGGTATAAATTATAGCGGTTTTTCGTCGACACCTGTCTATAATTGTGAAAATTTAGCTGCTGTAAGTGGAACAGATCGTGTAGGTGGTATTGTCGGTAACTATACATCAAGAATAATTCATTGTCGGAACAAGGGGGCTGTCACGACTTCTGGAAATTATGCTGGAGGTATAGCCGGATCATTTTCTGGAATGTCGGATGCGACTGTTAAACGAGGACTTTATGATTGTTGGAATGAAGGTAATGTTTCTGCAGGCAATTATGCAGGCGGAATCATAGGTGTGTTGACTGGTTCTGATACAGATGCTTATGAGGTGGTGAATGTCTTACAGAAAGGTACAATAACTTCCAGTGGAACTAAAGGTTTGATTTACGGAAAGGTTGAATCAACCAACGTAAAAGACGGATGCCTGTTTTATGTAAACAATCCTGGTTCTCTTTCAATTTCTGGAAGTGGAACCTACGATAGAACAAATGCAGATACAAACTTTGATGGAACATCTGATGGTGGTGATGTTTATTCTCAACAGGTAAGTTCAGCAATTGAGCAGAAAATGAAAGAGTGGCTGGATCTTGCAAAATCTGATTCTGATTTCCTTAAAGTAGGTGGCCAGAGTTGGACAAATTATTATATTGATCTTTCCGATTGGCCGACCGTTGGTGCAGTAACAGTTCCATGATCATCGCGATCCCTTCGGTCATCAAAAAAGACTGAAGTTTTTCTTTGCCTGCATATTTCCGGCTCAGAGATTCTTGCAGCCGCTTGTTGTTTGTTGCCTAAAACTAGCCCCGATTGCAGCGGAATGCGCGCAGTGGAACGAGCACATTGGAGCGAAAAGCGGGTTAGCGGAACAAATGTTGGCGGTATTGTAGGCAACTATTCCTCAAGACTCCTGCACTGCAAGAATACAGGTGCTGTAACAGCTACTGGAGAAAATGCCGGTGGAATAGCCGGAAAATTTTCAGGATTTAATACTGGAACAACTGCCAAACGAGGAATATACGACTGCTGGAATTCAGGTAGCGTTTCTGCAGGTAATTATGCAGGTGGAATCATAGGGTATTTGGCTAAGAATGGCAGTAATACAGATTATGAAGTAATAAATATAGTTCAGGCTTCTGCATCCATAAATTCTAAAAATGTTAAGGGCTGTTTCTATGGGAAAACTTATCATATGGATGTAATGGACGGAAACCTTTTTTATCTTAATGGAATCAATCTTACAACATCCGGTGTTCCTGCTGATTACTATAGTGCTAGTGCTACGTCTGATACAAACTGTGACGGTGAAGAAAATTCTTCGGATGACAATCAGTCGTCTGTTTCTTGTTTCAGCTCGGCATTCATAACAAAAATGAACACCTGGGTAAGTGCAGCCAATGCTAAACCTTGGGACAGCACCTATTGTCCGATTCCAGAGTGGACAAGCAGCTGGTAAATTTATAAAAGCATCATTTCCGATTCAAATGTGGGAATGATGCTTTATACTTCTTTTTTAATTACACCATCAGCCTGTAGATGTTTTCCACATCCTTCTGATTCAGCTTTGTAAATCCCTGGATTTCTCCTGAGCCTTCATTGCCGTAGCAGCAGGTGTGTGCAAGTTTTTCAATGTCCTCAGGTTTTGCTCCAAGTTCCTCAAAGTTCTTTGGCATTCCGATGGAAACAAGGAAGTTCTGAAGAGCCTTGATTCCTTCCTTTGCTGTATTTTCAGGATTGTCAAAATCCATCTGGCATCCCCATACGCGGACTGCAACTTTTGCAAAACGCATTACATCGTGCTTCATTGTATATGTGAAAACTGCAGGCATTGTTACTGCAAGGCCTGCGCCGTGGGCACAGTCGTAGAGGGCAGAAAGTTCATGTTCTATTCCGTGGCTTGTCCAGTCCTGGCTTCTTCCTACACCGCAAGAATTGTTGTGTGCCATCATTCCAGCCCACATGATGTTTGCCCTTGATTCATAGTCGTTGGAGTCAGCAACAGCCTTTGGTCCTTCTGTCTTCATGGCAAGCAAAAGGGCCTCGATCATTCTGTCTGTAGTCTCTACATTGCTTGTGTTTGTAAGATAACGCTCGTAAAGGTGGGCCATGATGTCAGTGATTCCGCATGCTGTCTGATAGGCTGGAAGTGTCTGTGTGAGGGCAGGGTTAAGTATAGAAAATTTTGGTCTGTAAGCTTCTCCGCTTGCACCGCGCTTAAGCATTCCGTCTTCTTTTGTGATTACGGAATCAGGAGAACCTTCCGAGCCTGCTGCAGAAATTGTAAGTACTGTTCCGATTGGAAGAGCCTTTTCAACAGGCTTGCCTTCATAGAAGTCCCAGAAGTCTCCGTCATAAACAGAACCTGCTGCAATGGCTTTTGAAGAATCAATTACGCTTCCACCGCCAACGGCAAGAATAAAGTCGATTTTTTCTTTCTTGCAAAGGTCGATGCCTTCGTAAACAAGGCCGCTTCTTGGGTTTGGTTTAACGCCCCCAAGTTCTACAAAAGGAATGGCTTCCTTTTCAAGGGATTTTTTTACCCTGTCCAAAAGGCCCGAGCGGATTACTGATCCTCCGCCAAAGTGCACGAGAACTTTTGAACCGCCGAATCTTTTTACAAGTTCTCCCGCATCATTTTCCCTGTCCTTGCCGAATGCAAAATAAGTTGGTGCATAGAAATTGAAATTTTCCATTGTAAATCTCCTGTTGTATTATTTTGAAAGTCTATCAATCTGTTTTAGTTCTTCTGCCGTAAAGGCTGCTTTTTCAATGCATTTTACGCAGTCGGTTATCTGGCTTGGTTTGCTTGCCCCGATAAGGACACTTGTGATTGCATCATCCTTTAGAATCCAGCTTAAGGCCATCTGAGCAAGGGTCTGTCCCCTTGATTCGGCAATTTTATTGAGTTCAGTAATATTAGAAATTCTGCCTTCTGAAAGGGCTTCCTTGCGCAGAAATGGTGTGTTTTTCCCGATTCGGCTGTCTTCTGGAATACCATTAAGATATCGGTCGGTCAAAAGTCCCTGTGCAAGGGGAGAGAAGGTGATGATTCCTTTTCCTTCTGCAGGAGCACTTTTCTTAAGGCCGTTGTTTTCAATTGTTCTGTCAAAAATATTGTATCTGTTCTGGTTTATGATGAAAGGCGTCTTAAGGTCAGAGAGAATTTTCGCCGCCTTCTTCATTGTCTTTCCATTGTAGTTTGAAATTCCAACATAGAGGGCTTTCCCTGACTTTACAATCTGATCCAATGCACCCATGGTTTCTTCAAGAGGAGTGTTTGGATCCATGCGGTGATGATAGAAAATGTCTACGTATTCAAGGCCCATTCTTTTAAGGCTTTGGTCAAGGCTGGCAATCAAATATTTCCTGCTGCCCCAGTCACCGTAAGGACCAGGCCACATTCCATACCCGGCTTTTGTGGAAATGATGAGTTCATCCCTGTAAATGCCAAGATCTTCCGTCGGTATCTTACCAAAATTTTCTTCTGCAGAACCTGGAAGTGGACCATAGTTGTTTGCCAGATCAAAATGTGTGATTCCTGCATTAAAGGCGGTAAAGCACATCTGTCGCATGGTTTCAAAGTCATCGTTTGTTCCAAAGTTGTGCCATAAGCCCAAGGATACTGCAGGAAGCATCAATCCTGATTTCCCGCAGCGATTGTATTTCATTCCGTCATATCTTTTTTCAGAAGCAAAGTAGCTCATTGATAATCCTCCATTTATATAATACAACTTAAAGTTAACTTGAACTCAAGGGATTTTGTGGTAAAATAGGCTATGTTCGCAGAAAATGTTGCTATACTAAATGCGGTGGTTGAGCCTGTCGAAACTACCGCATGTTTTTCTTAGTCTGCTTGATTTCGACATGAGACCATAGTAAGTGCGTATGTTCGAAGCGTAGCGCACCAATCGGCGCGGCAACACTATTTCCGTACATAGCCATAAAATATAAAGATGAAAGGAGCGTACATGTATTCAATTAAGGAAATGTCAGAGAAATTTAATCTTCCTTCTTCTGCCCTTAGATATTATGAAGAAATAGGTTTGCTGGAAAATGTTGAACATCTTAACGGCTATCACAGAAAATATGATGATTCTCATGTGGATAGGCTTGACGCCATTGAATGTTTTAAGAAGGCTGGTCTCCCGTTAAAGGAAATAAAACGGTTTTTTGAGTATGAAAAGAACATGCAGAAAAAGTCACTGAATATTCTTGAAATGATGATGG
>JAUNCR010000171.1 GCA_030526505.1 Spirochaetales bacterium | reverse complement strand
TTTCTTCTATGGGCAAACATCTTCTATATATCCAAAAACTAGGCAAACTTAACATGTTTGTCTGGATTCATTCAAAGTCCAGGATCAATAAAAGCTGCTCCATCAGGCACAACTTTTGGACGGTTCACATCATTACGAGGCATGAAAAAGGCTGACTTGTGATCTACTCCTTCTGGTTTCTTAGGATGAGCAAAAGCTTCATAGTTTCCACTTGAATAATACATAATCATCCCCCTCTCTTGGACCACGAAATTTGTCTCAGTCAAGCCAACTTTTGAAAATAAATAAAAATATTTTAAAACATTAATAAATTTGTTCATGTTTTTTGCCAGAACAATTTTTGAATTGGTTATGAAAAGAAAAAAGAAAAAGCGATGACTTTCCCGTTAAGAAAATCACCGCCCTTATAGAACTATTTCCATTATTTATGATTGTTATTTTTAAATATGATGAATTACCAAAATGCCCGTTTGCAACAACTGTCGGATTGATTGATAAAATTTCCGTTTTTTCTAATAATTGAAATTATTCAATACCTCTCGTCTCTATAATGAACTTAACGGAATATGAGTTCTCATCGCTCTCGCTGCTGAAACTCTTGTAGGTACCGGATACGTCCTGTAGTACTTTCAGTCGATCAATAATATCCTGCAGATCCTGATCCACAAAATCCGTAATCTTTTCTACGCCTTCTTCATTGAATTTTTCTACACCTTCTTTGAGCTCATTTGCTCCATCTAAGAGTTCCTGTGCTCCATCATTCAGATCATTTCCGCCCTCTTTGAGTTTTTCCGTTCCTTCTTTTAATGTGCCGGTTCCATCAGCAAGTTTTGATGTGCCATCTTTTAACTGTGAACTTCCATCTTTCAAATCCTGTATTCCACTGGAAAGTGTTCCCACGCCGGTATTTAAGCTATTTCCACCATCTGCAAGCTGCTGCACACCGTTGGCCAGCTCTTTTGCTCCTGCCTGAAGCTGTGTTGTTCCGTCTGCAAGCTGACTTGCTCCTGATTTTAATGTGCCAGTTCCTGTATATAAAGAAGCAGCTCCATTTTTCAGGTTTATAATACCTGTATTCAGTGTCGGAAGTTTTGTTCCAAGCTGGTTCAATCCATCTGCTATCAGATCGATTCCTTTTGTAAACAATGTAGTAATACCGTCCGATACTGCTTTTGCTCCTGGAACTAATTGTTCTGAAACAGATTTTTCCATGGTCTCAAGTCCGTTTGTAACCTGCGAAGATCCATTTTCAAGACTTGTCATGGCCCCCTCTGCCTGCTCTGTGCCATAGAGAGTTTCATTAATCATTGTTACTCCGGTATTTGCCTGCTTTACTCCATTGGAAATAGTGGTAAGCTGTGTTGTAAGTGTTGTTGTAAACGCTGTGAGTGTACCTGACATTCCTTTTTTTATCTGCGCTCCACCCTGAGTAATCGTCTGTCCATTTGTCTGAAGTGCTGTATCGTAGCCCCCTTGAATCTGTTCCGATGCTACAACGATCTTAGAAGTAGCAGCTTTTAATTCTCGTAAAGATTTAAGTATTATTTCCGTCTGCTGATTTCCTGACTGTTGTCCCTCTATTCTGGATTCTGTACCATTTGTCTCAATTTCTGCAGTTGTTGT
>JAUNCR010000170.1 GCA_030526505.1 Spirochaetales bacterium | reverse complement strand
ATTCATTTAGCTTGTAAAGGATGAAAAAACTGTTTCAAATACAACTGCTGAAAAGACTGCCCCTGCAAAAAAGTAAAACGCCGCAGATAAAAAAACTGTAAAAGCAACAAAGAAACCTGCTGAAAAGAAATAGCAGAAAACAACAAAGCCTCTGAGCAATTCAGAGGCTTTTCTTTTGACAAAAGAAGTCGTTACATCCCTTCCCTTAATTCAAATCCAAAATAATCATGACCTGGATAGACCAATGTGCTGCCCGGGATTTTTTCCCTTATGCGGGAAAGGCTCTTCATCATTTCAACCTCGCTACCGCCTTCAAAGTCCGTGCGGCCCCAGGTTCCATAAAAAAGCGTATCCCCACTTATGAGCACACCTTCTTTCTCATTGTAAAGGCAGCAGCTACCCCTTGTGTGGCCTGGAGTGTGCATTACCTTCCATTGGTCAAAAATAACTTTGCCGTCGGAAAGAAAATCCGTTGCCTCTGGAAGCTCCGAAACAGAAGGAATGAAAGCATCGTATCCCATGACCTCAAGCCCTCTACCCTGTACTTCTCCAGAGTTTACACCGATCATTGGAGAATCTTCTTTATGGATGTAAATCGGAATGTCTGAATGCTTTTCCCGGAGAAACTTAAGACCCGACACATGGTCAAAATGTCCGTGAGTCAAAACAACGGCAACAGGAGTCAGTCCCAGGGAATCAAGGTATGCCGAAAACTTTTCAGTATCACGGGTAAAACTGCAGGCCGCAGGATCAACGATGAAGCACTTGCTTTCATCCAAAGGTACGATATAAGTATTTACTTTAAATATTCCGGTCTGAATGCAATGGATTGTCATAGAAAAAATCTTATCCCAGTAAGAAAGTAAAATCAACTTGCTTCTGGTTAATAATTCCTGATAAAAAAAGGTGCCTTCTCTTGAAAGGCACCTGATTTATTTTTATCTTACAACCTTAATTTCCTTGAATTCCAAAGGCTTATCATTGCCTTCATTTACATAAAAGAAGAAATTATCGACATCGCTCCAGGTAAAACTTCCCGTGATCTTTTTGTTTTTTGGATTGTAAGTCCAAGACTGAAATTTAGAAAGCGGGATTTTTATAGTATGCCACTGCCCATCTGCGGGAATATCCCTTGCAGTCAAATTAATTCCTTTCTGAAGTTCATATTCATTTGCAGGCTGATTTTCAAAGACCAGCGATAAATTCAGATTCGGATTTTCATTTCTTACAGTCACTTCAAGAGAATGGCTTGAAACCAAAGGTGACATATCAGCATGCTGAAGCATAAACATTCTTACACCGTTATTTGCACCAGCCTTTGCATTTTTCACCCTGATTGTTGAAACTTCTGGATTGTCCAGATTCTTAAGTGTAATTTCTTGATTAAATTTTTGATATGTCATTCTTGGACACATACCGTTTTTGTACAGACAATATTCACCTGAAGATTCAAAGTATTCAGCCCAGCCTAAACTTTTTGATTTTTCTGGAACGGTAAGATCAAATGCCTTGACCGCAGAATCGTCAATTGCATCTGGGAATTTTGGAATACATCCCCAATAAGGACCATCAAACAATCCTACATCGCCACTATACTCCCAGATTGCATAAGGGATTCCCCTTTCCGTGCAAAGCCTGGTCATCATC
>JAUNCR010000169.1 GCA_030526505.1 Spirochaetales bacterium | reverse complement strand
TTTCGTCTGAAAACAAGCAATTTGAAAGGACCTAAGATAAACTCTCACCGATTTCTATTTCAACTGTGCATTAACACCTAAAACAAAACGTGGAAGCAACCCGATTACGGCACCTAAATTATCGCTACCTGCACCTGTTACTTCAAAGATAAAAAGATTGTCTCCTGCAGAACATCCTGACTTGCTTTCCGCAAACAAAGAACCGCAGAAAAGAGTAAAAGAAAGTGCGATTACCGAAATAATTTTTTTCATAATGATAGACTCCTATATATTTTTATGTTTTCCCTGATGGCTAAAATATACAGGAATGACTGAGGTCTGTATTGTGAGTTTTGCATCAGTTTATTATGAGTTACTCACAATATAAAAAAGACTGCCCTGACAACAGGACAGTCCATTTTATAAACAAAAATTATCTAGTAATAGAGTTCGGCTTCAAAAGAACAACCTTCGCTTGTCTTTCCCACAATCGTAAGTTTCTTACCGTCGTCCTCAATCTTTCCATAGACATCAAGCTGGTTACCGATCATTGCTTCCTTTGAATAGTTCAACTTAAAATCCACAGGCACCTTGCTGCGATATTCTTCAGGAAGGGCATCTTCAATGAAAGCTCCGTAGCGGGAATTGGTTGTATGACCGTTTGTATCAAGATCCGAATACTTGATTTTTCTGGAATCCCAAAGTTCAAGATCTTCAGGCACATTGATCTTTCCAGGTTTAAGGCAGTCCATTTCAGTAACGGTATCATCAGGTTCCCTAAGATTGAATTTTGCAGTAGGAATAAGTCTACGTGTGTTCAAGTCACATACAAGCCAATAAGCCTTACCGCTTACAAGAAGCTGGTCTCCACAATAGATCCTATAGTTACGTGCCAGCTGCAATGCTTCAGGTTTTTCTTCCCAAGTAACGAATTCCAACTTCTGGTTTTCCACAGGCATTTTATGAAATCTGAAAGCTAAGCGTGAAACAAGAATGGCAAATCCCTTTTCTTTAAGGAATTCCCTTGACATTCCCTGCTGATTGTAATCTTCTACAGCAAGGTCTGCTGTCATACGCAAAAGTTCGTGCAAGCTTAAAAAACCGGCGGCATTTGCCTGACTGAAAAATATCTGTTCTTCAGAACGGAAAACATTATTTATATGGTACTGTTTATATTGTGTAATGTTTTTTTCTTCACCATCAAAATCTTTAATACTCATCTAACGGCTCCTATTTATTCATTTCTACTTTATTAGACACATAATTATATAAAAAGTTGCATCAATATGATATATTTTGATTATGGATTGTTTCAAGACGGAATACCACAAGACCTTGTGCAAGGATTTTCCTGATTTTCTAGAAAACTATATTTCACTACCAATTCTCCGTCGTCTTGAAGGCATCGGCTTGTTATGTGGCACAGATTGGACTCCCCTTTTTCATAATCATTTTCAATATACAAGACTTGATCATTCCATAGGAACAGCGCTGATTACATGGAACTTTACACATGACAAAAAACAGACCATAGCTTCCCTTTTACACGATGTTTCTACACCAGCTTTCAGCCATGTAAGTGATTTCAAGAACGGAGACGCATTGACCCAAAGTTCCACTGAAGACTTGAATGCAAAAATGATAGACGAAGACAGAGAACTTCAGGAACTTCTATTACAAGAC
>JAUNCR010000086.1 GCA_030526505.1 Spirochaetales bacterium | reverse complement strand
ATTCCCGAGGTATATATTCCTTCCTTAAGTGAAAAAAGATTTCCTGTTCCCCAGTTGTCAATCAAACCAAGGTCTATGAATGGACCTGCCTGAAGTTCAAAATTCAAAGCATTAAGAAGTTTGCAGGTTTTTTCGTCCTTTGCACCAAAGAAACTTATCCAGTCCGTGGTAAACACATGCACGGGAAGTTCAAGGTTCAAAATGAGGGCAGAGTTCGTTGTAAAGGCATAGTTGTTGTCATCAACCTGTATGCCCTTGGCAAAGTAAGCGTTGTCCAAAGCACCCCTTATGTAGGTGCCGGCGGCATACCTTGTGTTCTTTCCCAACAGGGCTTTAAAACTGCAGTTGAATCCGGCATAGTCAAAAGCCTTGTGAAGTTTAATGGACAATTCTGCGGAAGGTATCAGTTTCTTGTCTGAATCCTCTTCATGCAGGTCAAATCCCATGTAGGTTCCAGCCTTAAAGGAATATCCGTTCCTGAAATTGTTTTTCCCTATCCAGTCAATGCTGCTGAAGTATAACTGGAAACCTGGCTTTAATACCGGAGTCTGCCATAAATCGCAGTTGTTTTCATTAATGCCGTCGGAATCCCAAGTCTTTTCAATGGATACCATAGGCTTGAATGTTACAGGGGTTGAAAGGTCGATGCTTGCAACCTGCAGGGGAACTGCAATTTCCCCGTATTCAACAAAATAAAACTCATCGTCGTATTTTGAATAGTCCGTGTCGCGGATTACGGATTGTTTTGTAGTGAAATCAATTTCATGCTGTTTTACTTTGCCGAAAGGCACTCCAACAGTAACGCCTGAACTGAAGGTTACATTTGGCTTTGACTTTTCGGTGCACCACCTAAAGTCAATGAGGTTGTCCCAATGGTTTTTTGTAATCCCCACATTGAAAGGGAAGTCGTAGTCAATGTTGAATCCAGGTGTGAATTTCGAGTATCTTTCTGGTTCTTCCTTGTCTCCGAATTCAAAGGTTAAACCTGCCTTCAAAGGAACGGCAAGTCCAAGGAAGTTAGTATCCTTAAGCGCGATTTCAAGTTCTGCACCCTTGTTTGAATCAAGGCTTGGCTTAGGAAAAATCAGAAGGCTTGTGGAATCTTCAAAGGAATATTCTGCCACAACTACTTTTGTCCCGTCTTCTTCTGATTCAAGGTCATATTTATAGGTGATGTTTTCAAGAAGCCTTGTGTTTTCAAGGTTCTGCTGTACTTCCTTCAGGTAGTTTTCAAGTTCTTCCTGGTTTTCAAATACATGTCCCGTCTGCAATGGAGGAATAGTCTGCACAAGGTACTGAGGTTTTGTTTTCCCCTGGGAATTGAACCTGATATCCGACAGGCAAAATTTTTCCGAGAATGCGAAACTGACAGAAAGGGAGAGGAGAAGGATTGCTCCTGCTTTGCGAAACAATTAACAGGCTCCCTTGCCGATGATAACAACGCCAACAGTCTTGATGATGATCCAGAGGTCAAGCCAGATGGACCAGTTCTGAATGTAGTAGGTGTCAAGGTTGATTCTTTCTTCGTATCCAGTGTTGCTGCGTCCTGAAATCTGCCACATACCGCTAAGGCCTGGCTTTACTGAAAGGACATATTCAGAGAACTGCTTGTATTTTGCAAGTTCCGGTTCTGTTACTGGGCGAGGGCCTACAAAAGACATCTGACCGGTAAAGATGTTCCAGAGCTGTGGAAGTTCATCAAGGGAGGTCTTGCGCAGAATCTTTCCAAATTTTGTTACGCGTGGATCATCCGTAAACTTTCTGTCCTTTTCCCATTCTTCCGCGCGTACAGGATCGTTTGCAAGGATTTCCTTGAGCTTTTCTTCTGCATCGATGCACATGGAACGGAATTTCCAGCATTTCATTTCCTTATGGTCTTTTCCAACTCTCTTGTGGCCGTAGAAAATTGGGCCTGGAGAAGTCATTTTTACGATGACGGCAACCAATGCAACTACAGGAAGTACTATTGGTGCTGCACAGAGGCAGAGGAAAATGTCGATGAACCTCTTAACGAAAACTGCACCGGACTTTGTAAGGTAGTTTGTTGAAGAGAATCCAAGGATGCCGCCAAAGTCCTTCATGTGGAGGGACATGTTTGTATTAAGCTGGTTCTTTGGAACCCTGATGATGTAGCGGTAGTTTGTCTGAATGAGCTCAAGGCTTCGGTCGTAGCCGCAGATGATTGCAACCTTGATCCTGAGCTTGTCTATTGAATTAACTGTTTCCGGAGTTCTTTCCCTGATTTCGATTCCCTTGTAGGTTTCGTCATGGAAAGGTGTGTCCGTAATGATGAGTATTGGTCTGTATCCAAGGTGTTTTCTTGTTGTAAGCCTGTTTACGATTTCATATCCCTGTGTTCCCTTGCTGTAAATGACTGCAGGAACACCCCACCACTTGAAGCGGCTGTAAAGTCTTCTTCCGAATTCTCTGCCAAGGGGAAGGAGTACTGTTGCAACTGGCCAAGCAAGAATAAGGGCAGCGGCAATAGGAATGAAATCCCTTGTCGATTTGATTGTCATGATTGCAAAGGCTTCACCCATAAGTGAGAAGAAGGCACTGAGGGAGAATCTTTTTACTTCTTCTTCCGGTGCAAGAAGGATTCCAGGATAAAGGCCTGCAGCATAGAAAACTGCGAAAATACCCGGCATGAAGATTGCATATTTTATGAAGGATGCGAATTTGATCCAGCTGGTATCAATAAGATTTATGATGAAAAAACCGAGACAGATGGAAAGCATGAACGCAAATGCGTCTATGAAGGCAAGTGCAATTCCGCTTATGAAAGAGCTTGTCGACTTATACTGGGCTTTAATGGACTTTTCAAATGGAGTATCTGGTTTTCTTCTTGACATACTAATATTATAATAAATATGTCAAAAATTGTCTATTTGTTCTTATATGGAAGATTGTTATTTTTTTAAGGCTATGTATGTAATAGTGTTCCTGGGCCGATTGAGCCGGTCGGAACCAAGCCTGATCTGCTAGACATGCGGTAGCTTCGGCATAAGCCCATGGCAGATGCGTATGGGGCAAGCTTAGCGCTTAACCCACCGCATATAGTAAACACATTAAGTGAATTAATTGTTTTCCATGACTTTAAGAATGGCTTCCGCAGTCTTTTTGTAGCTGTAGATTTCAGAAAGGTTGCTGCAAAAGTCCCTGTCCAAAGTCTCAAGGATTTTTTCCTTCAGGTCAGAACTGTCCTGGTTTTTAAAGAAAGTTACGGGAAGCTGTCCGTAAATCTCATTGAAAACTGGTATGTCTGAAATCACTGCATTCGTTCCGCATTTCAGTGCCTGGAGTGGTGGTATTCCGAATCCCTCGTAAAGGGAAGGCTGAACCAGAAGCTTTGCCTTTGTCAGGAGTTCCTTAAGCCTTTCGTTTTCCACAAATCCGGTAAACTGAATTGCATCCTTGTGATGAAAATTGATCTTTTCGATTTTTGAACCGATGGAATCATCCTTGGAACGGAAATTTTCATTGCTTCCTACAATCATCAGCTTTATTTCAGGACGGGACTGGAGGAGCATTTCAAAGGCTTCAAGAAGAACTGAAAGCCCCTTGTGCCTTTTTATGTTGCCTATGAAGATCATGTAGTTTTCCTTCACCTTACATGGAACTACATTGTCATAATAGGATGGGGTACCGTTGTAAACTACATGTATCGGTTTCCTGCACTTAAGGTTGGAAATTATCCTGTCCTTGCTGAACTGGGAAACGGTGAATACAGCCTTTGATTTCTTTACCGCATGGCTGTAAAAAAATTTTCTTATTGCGGTTCCTGTTTTTCCTGCAAGACCCTTTACATCAAGGAATACCACGTCGTGGATTGTAGAGTATACGGGAACCTTGATTCCTCCAGGGATGTTGCAGTAAGGAGTGAAATATGCATCGCAGGCATTTATCTTTTCAAGTTCGTCTTTTGGAAAGAAAAGCATTTCCTTTATGCTGAAGGTTTTTACATCTGGCTTTGAAAAGTAAAATTCGTTGCTGCTGTCCTTAAAATATGGAATCAGTTCGTCAAGGAAAGTGCCGATGCCGCTTTTACCGCTCATGCGCATGTCTACTGCGATTTTCATATGTTATTTTACTTCCTTAAGTGTTTCGTCGATTACAGCCTGAAGTTCCTTTCTGAATCTTTCTGCGCTGAATTTCTGTGCGTGTTCAACAATTGCACTTGTTTTGAAAGTTTCTTTTGCTTCAAGTTCTTCAAACCTAACGATGGCTTCTTTTAACGAATCTTCGGTCTGTTCAGGGAAGAATATGCCGGTGGTGTTTTCTGCTACGGTTTCAAGTGCACCGCCTTTTCCGAATGCGATTACTGGGCGACCGCAAGCCTGGCATTCAACAGGAATGATACCGAAATCTTCTTCCGCACTGAAAATCATTGCACTGCATTTCTGAAGGTAGCCTTTTACTTCTTCATCACTGATTCTGCCTGTGAAGGTAATGTCTGCATTCCTGTATTTTGCAGCAAGGGCCTTGAGTTCTGCTTCCTGGCTGCCGCTTCCAATGACTACAAGTTTTTTTCCAAGCTGTCCGCAGGCTTTGATTGCAAGGTCGACCCTCTTGTAGCTTACAAAGCGGCTGAATACAACATAGAAATCTTCTGCAGGAAGGTTGTTTGGAGAAAGTCTGTCCACATCAACAGGAGGGAAAATGACCTTTGATTCCATGTTCCAGAATTTCTTGATGCGCTTTTTGATGTATGAAGAATTTGCAACAAGAGTGTTTATCCTCTGGCTTGAAAGGAAATCCCACTGTCGGATGGCTGGCATCTGGCGTTTCATGAAGAACCTTGTAAGTAGGCCGGCATTCTTGAAATAGTCGTAATACAGGTCCCATGCATAGCGCATAGGAGAGTGTATGTATGCAACAAAGGCGGTGTTTGGAGATGTTATTACGCCTTTTGCACAGCTGGAGGAACTTGCAATTACAAGGTCGTAAGAAGTAAGGTCAAAACTTTCAAAGGCCTTTGGCATAAGTGAAAGGAATTTTGTGTAGAGTTTCGTTGCCTTTGGAATCTTCTGCAGGAAAGAAGGGTGAACCTTTTCCTCTGGAAAAATCTTGCCCATCTTCTTTCTGTCATAGACAAGAGTATAAATGTCAGCGTCAGGGTACATTTTGAGCATCTGCTCGACAACTCTTTCTGCACCGCCATAATTAACAAGCCAATCGTGTACAATAGCAACTTTCATAGAAAACAACATATCATAAATGATAAAAAAAATCGAGGATACCCCTGATTTTACACGAATGCCGGCAAATTATTCCGGACACAGTCTTTTGTTATATATAAAAGAAAATCCCGCAAAAAGTTGAAAATGACCTTAAAGAGAGAGATAATTGACATATACGATTATTTTAGGAGACCATTTTGACTTTTAATCTGAGAATTTCACTTAAAGCAAAATTACTGATCATTATCATTCTTGTCGTTACGATTTCCAGTTTTCTTATTAGTTTTAATGCCATAAAAAAATCAAAACCGGCCATTGAATCAGTAGCAAATGAATATCTTTCGCAGGTAACTAAAAGTGTTGCCGATGGTGTAATTTCAATTAATTCCCAGGAATTCAAGCTGATTTACGCCCTTTCAAAAATGGAATTGCTAAGGAGCGACAAGTATACGCTTCAGGAAAAACAGGCCCAGCTTGCCTCGATTTTAAGCGGACTTGGCGACAGGTACCAGAATCTTGCTTTCTACGACAAAAACGGAAATGCAATCCGTGACACCGGAGAATTGATTAATCTTGCAAACAGGGATTACTTTAAGAAAGCCATTTCAGGCCATGAAGTTTTGACTGACCCAACTTATTCTCCCATTTCAAACAGTTTCTTGACTTACTACGGTATTCCAGTCAACGGTTATGACAACAAACCTATCGGTGCCCTTATCCTTATCGTTAAGGGTAACAGCATCCAGAACCTGATTGAATCCATCGATGTAGGCGGGGGAAATCATCCTTCAATTTTCAACAGGTCAACCAAGAATGTAATTGCCCGTTCTGAAGAGGAAACCGCCATTGAAGAAGAGGCAGGACCTGACCTTGAAAGGATTATGGAAAATCTTATGGGCGGAAAAACCGGTACGGACATCTTTTTCAGCACTACATTGAATAAAAAAATGATCTGTTCCTTTGAGCCTATTCCTTATTCTGACTGGTCTGTTTTTGTTGCAGCTCCATATGAAAATTATATGGGTGCAATTTCCGACATAAGGATTTCAACTGTAATCTGGCTTGCAATTGCAATTGTCTTTGCAGTCATCATTAGTACAATTGCGCTTAACATCACGACAAAACCTTTGATTTTCCTTAAGGATTCCATTTCCGAGATTGCCACGGGAAATGCAGATTTGGCAAAGAGAATTCCGGAAACCAGCAATGATGAAATAGGGGATGTTGTTAACGGCTTCAATCAGTTTGTTGAAAAGCTTCAGCATATTGTCCAGAACCTAAAGGTTTCAAAAAATTCCCTTACTGTCATTGATTCCGACCTTCAGGCTGGAACTCAGGATACTTCGGCATCCATAAGTCAGATCATTTCAAGCATTGAAAATGTAAACGATCAGATTCAGAACCAGGCAGGTTCTGTTGTTGAAACTGCATCTGCTGTAAATGAAATAAGTTCAAACATTGAATCCCTTGAAAAGATGATTGAACACCAGTCTCAGGAAGTTTCAATTGCCTCTTCTGCTGTTGAAGAAATGATTGGAAATATAAACTCCGTTAACAATGGAGTTTCAAAAATGGTTTCTTCTTTTGAGCAGCTTGAAGCGAAGACTAATGCAGGTATCAATTCCCTTGCTGTTACAAACGAAAAGATCAATCAGATCAATGATGAATCAAGGATGCTTCAGGATGCCAATACGGCCATTGCAAGCATTGCAAACCAGACGAACCTTCTTGCCATGAATGCTGCAATTGAAGCGGCACATGCTGGGGAAGCAGGAAAGGGATTTGCCGTTGTTGCAGATGAAATCAGAAAACTTTCTGAAACTTCTTCGGCACAGTCAAAGACGGTTAGTGCTGAGCTTAATAAGATTCAGGAAACCATCAAGAATGTTGTTGAAACCACCACTGTGACAAACAAGGCTTTCTCTTCGGT
This sequence comes from Spirochaetales bacterium, assembly GCA_030526505.1. Lineage (GTDB taxonomy): Bacteria > Spirochaetota > Spirochaetia > Treponematales > Treponemataceae > Treponema_D. The sequence continues at coordinate 3,377 of JAUNCR010000086.1, read as the reverse complement.
TTCAGAAAATATCATTGAAACAAGCAAGATCATTCATGAAATCAAGGGGGCAATGGAAGAGCAGCAGACAGGTTCAAAACAGATTGTTGACGCCCTTCATGTTATGAACAATTCAACTGTGGAAGTTAAGTCTGCAAGTTCTGAAATGACTGTCGGTAACCAGCAGATTCTTGAACTTGTCCAGAAGTTGCAGTCTGTAACGGACAATATCCGTCAGAGCATGGATGAAATGCAGCATGGAGCAGAGAAAATCAATGAAACTGGTTCTGCCCTTACAACCATTACCGATAAGGTGGAACACAGCGTGAATGAAATTGGAAAGGAAATTGACCTGTTTAAGGTTTGATTTCTTAACTTAAAAAATCAAAAGTCCATGAAAGAAATACTGTTTTCCTTCATGGACTTTTTTTATTTTTCAGTAATTATCTGAAATGACTTCCAGCAATTTTTTTGCTGCGTTTTCGTAGGTGTATTTTGAAAGTACTTCTTCGGGACATGAAGTTTCCTTTGTCATCAATTCATTCAAATCAACATCTGTTTCGTTTGGATTGATGTACACCGCACTGTCTCCATAGATTTCCGGAAGTGAAGCTATGTTTGAAACAATGATTTTAGTTCCGGCAGAAAGGGCTTCAAGCGGTGGAATGCCAAAACCTTCGTAATAGGTGGGGAAAACAAAAGCCTTGCATTTCTGCATCAGGGCCTTTACTTCTTCATCGGATACATATCCCAAAAGAACTACATTTTCAATCTTATTCAGGTCACCGATTTCTTCGCTGTGCATTCCTGAAATTGTCTTTCCAGATACGGCAAACAAATCCTTTGGGTGTGATTTTGCGTATTCAAGAATCCATTTCAAGTTCTTTCTTTTCTGTAGTGAACCCAAAGTAAAGAAAAAGTCTTTTTGCTGCAGGACAGGAAACTTGCTGAAGATTTTTTCATCGGATTGAACTTTCTGAAAATGTTCCCAGCCGTTTGGGATGACTTCTATTTTTTCTTCAGGGGTTCCATACCAGTGCATGATTCTTTTCTTGCTGAATTCTGAAACTGTAAGGACCTTCTTTGCGTTCCGTGCAATGTTCCTGTAGGAAATCCTGCAGTAAAGCTTTACAAGCTTATCCTTGAATGTATTGAAATCCTTTGGGAAATCCTTTGCATAGACATCGTGTATGAAGGAAAGACCGCAAAGTTTTCCAAGGGGTGCTGTGTTTGAAAAATTCAGCCCAAGGGATTTTGTTTTCCTGCAGGCCTTTGCAAAAGTTCCCATATCCCAGAAAGGAAATCCGTGGATTTCTTTGGGCGAGTGAATTAGCTTTATGTTTTTGTATTCCGGCACTGACCTTGCATTCTTTGGTACAAGAATTGAAACGATTGCCTTATCATCCGTTTTTTTGCCAAGAAGTTCATCAAGCTGCCTGCAGGTTTCGAATGCAAACCGTTCAATTCCAGTAAGGTTCCTGCAAAGGAAGTTTCCGTTAATAAGTATTCTGTTCATATAAATCCATCAATTGTTTGGAAAACTTTCCACAGTCTTCACCATATAGTCTACCGTTAGCTTTCCTGAAATGCCAATTCCCATCCATCCTTCGTCACGGGCGCGATGCCTCAATTCCTTAAGCTGAGGATTGTCGGAAGCATTCTGAATGATTTCCTTAATGTTCGGGAAGTCTTTTTCTTCCAGCTTGATTCCGATTTCCCTTAAGGTCTTGAACTGCCAGATTTCGTGGTCAATGTTGTATGCATCATAAGGCATAAGGTCCATGTCGGCATTTGCATACATTACAGGTTTGTCGCAAAGGAAAGTGTAGTCCCAGATGATTCCCGAAAAGTCTGTTATCATCAAGTCTGCTCTTTTGAGGGAATAGAAGTTGTCTCGGTTAGTATCCCATTCCACATTCGGAAGGTTTCTGTACTTGCCTTCAATTCTTTCCAGCATTTCTGCTTCGCTGATCTTTGACTGAGGGTGAGGGCGGATGATGATTTTCCATCCTGTAGCAACAAGTGGATCAAGAAGTTTTTCGCCGTAGAGGCTTAGCAAGGCAGACTTTCCCCAGGATGGAGAAACAAGAACAGTAAACTGATGGTTTTCTTCTTCCGGAATCTGCTCCATTTTTTTCTGATGCACATCAAGGTATGTGCAGCCAACAGTTACGAGTTCCTTTGTCGGAAGATTCCTCTGTTTTTCCAGAGTGCGGATGTCTTCGTATTGGAAATCTGCAGTGCAGAGGATCGAATCAAAATAATCTATTCCAAACAGGCGGTACATGGTTGGGTCGCCAAGGGAATGGAAGATGTGGGAGTAGTGCTTAACATTGCGGCTTCTTTTAAGCTGGTACACCTGAAGCCCAGGAGTAGTCATTAAAACAAAACCTGCCGAAAGCATGTTGAGTTTTGCAAAGGCTTTGTTTCCTTCACCAATCACTTCCGAGTGGACATATTCATATTTTTCATTGAATACCGGGTCCTGGTCATTGGCTACATAATAGGTTACATCTATTTTTCTGGCCTCGAATTCATCAAGGACAGGTTTGAATACATACCAGTAGCGCTTGTCTTCGCAGTAAATTACATAGTCTTTGTAGGACTTGTCTGATTTTGAAGCATCCTTTCCGCCAGTAAAAAGCATTTTGAATTTGATCAGCAATGCCTTGAAAAGAAAGAAAAGTGTTGCGCAGGCTCCAATCAGAATTGAAAAGAGCATGCTTCCAGTACCTGGATCTATATAAAGTAATGTCATAATCTTATCCTTTCCTTATTCGCCGTTTAGTTTAGTCCAGTTGGAATCGATGAATATGTCATCCTTGATGATGTACCAGCTGTCTTCAGGCACAGTGTAATAGTATTTGCTTTTGCTGTGGTAATCCATGAACAGGTCGGCAGTTGTAATCTTTACACCTTCAGCCTTGTAATCTTCATTAATTGGATTTCCAGTAAATGGATTAACTGGATTGTCAATTATGTCCTTCAATGCTATGGCAGGAACATCTGCGTTTGTCATGAATCTGCCGTCCGTTTTCAAAGGCTCAGAAGAATCGAAATCCTTAACCAGAAGCAGAGGATTGAAGTGATCCTTTGTGTAGGTGTCCACATAATAGGTGCTGTATTTGTCGAAGGCCCTATACCCCATGCCATGATCGGATGCAATGATGATTCTTGTATTGTCGTAAACGCCGTTTTCCTTCAGGAAGGATACGATGTTTGATACCTGCTTCAAAGTAACCGTATCAATGACATAAGGATTGTCCTTTGAAAAAAGAATCTTACCGTTCAGGGGAATGTTGTACATTGAAATGTCTTCGTTGGAATGGGTGCATTCGTTTGCAATGACAGTCAAAGTAGGTTTTTCAGATGAAAAGTCCGTAATCCTGTCCATGTAA
>JAUNCR010000085.1 GCA_030526505.1 Spirochaetales bacterium | reverse complement strand
ATTCGAGGATTAGTATGAGAGAAAAAACAAAACTTATAACAACAAAGTGGATTACTGGGCAAAATATACCGGCCCTGAAACATTGGACATAACTCCAGGCAACATATATCACGTTATTGGAGTAATTCACAATGAAGGAATGGAAGGTTATCTGGGAGTTATAGATGATACAGAAGAGTCTTATATTTATGCCCCTGATTATTTCCAGAGAGTAGAAAAAGAATAGAGCACAGCCCCGCAGGATTCAGCCGGAACTTCCGGTTTTTTTTATAAAAAACTTTCTTTTTTTAGGTTAGTGCCGTAATGACCAGGAGGCCTTCCGAAAACGGAAGGTGATACACCTATAATTTATTTTGTAATAAAATAATGAATAAAACACTTGAAAGAACTGGAATGAAGGGAAAGATGTAAAAACATATCTAAGCGATTACGCAAAAGAAGAATCTTCTGAGTTTTGCGCTGAAGCTTTTAGTGAATATTTCGATAGCAAGACCCCGCGCGAAATAGCTCGAGTTTTTGGTGAAATCATAGAGGAGGAACTGCATGACTAAAGAACAGGAAAAAGAATTTGAAAAATCTCGGGAAGCAATGAGAAAATATCGAGAAGTTCTTGATTGGATGGATGACGAGGGTTCAAGAGATAAAATCGGAATGTTGCCTTTGAAAAAAGGTGCCCCGGAGGAAATAAAGCAGCGATACAAGATCCTTCATGAAATTGAGGAAGAACAGGCAAGAACTGGGATTTTTAATAATTAAAACACGTCACCGGGTCTTCCCAGGCCCACACTTGTAAGAACCAGGAGGCCTTCCGAAAACGGAAGGTGATACACCGAAAAGCAGAACCAAAATTGCAGGAGGTTTACAATGCCTACATCAAACAAATTAACAGATGAAAGACTTAAAAAGATTGCAACTCTTCCAATAACTTATGATGATATTCCAGAATTCTCTGATTCAGATTTGAAAGGTTTTGCACCTGCACATCCTGAATATATTAAAGTTACTCCAATCAAGAAAGCTATTTCCATAAAATTTTTATATTTTCGAGTGTTTGACTGAATTCTGCTTTATAATGAAATTTTATGAAAAAGGTTATGTAAAAACATTTTGATCTTATGGAGTTCATAATATGACATTAGCAAAACGCTCTGTAATTGCAATTTCCATTCCGGTTTTTGTAATTTCACTTCTCATTTTTTGTGTAATTAATTCAACAATCCAAAAATATGTAGACAACATTGAAAGAGCCCAGCTTTCATTAAAAGCAGAAAGCATTGCCCTGAACATCAATAACGAACTCGGCAATAAAGGCCGGGTTCTTAATGATGTAAACTCATTTGTAAAGGTTATGTTCAATGATTCTGCATCAATAGAGGGTGCTCTCTTAGACATTTCGGCACAGTATCCAGATACAAACGGTTTCTATGCTGGTTTTGCAGATGGCCGTTATATTGACGGCGGCGGATGGGTTCCAGATGAAGGTTGGGATGCCAGAACCCGCGAATGGTATACATGCAGCATAAATGTCCCGGACAGAGTAGTATTTTCTTCGCCTTACATGGATTCAGATACAGGATTGTCTTGCGTAAGTTTGTGCCGTTCATTGCAGAACTCTAATGGAAAGACCGGAGGAGTAGTTGCCTTTGATTTTTCTTTCAATATCATTGATGATCTTGTAAACCGTGAAATAGCAGAAAATCAGTTGTGTTTTATTATTGATTCTCAAGGCAATTTTGTTTACGACAAAAAATATTCCACAGATGATTCCCTGTTAAAAATCGGAGGTGGAAAATATACTGAATTAACAAGGTGTCTTTTAAAAGACGAAAAGACATTTGAAGCTTTTGCTTTTGAAGGTATTGAATATTATTTTGATTCAGTTAAAATTGAAAATACTGACTGGCATCTTGTAATTGCAATCCCACAGATTGAAATTGTAAGGTTCTCACAGATGGTAAGAACCGTTCTTATCATTGGATTTGCATTCCTTCTTTTTACCGCCCTGGTTTTCACTGTAATTCTCCTTACAAAAGCCACAACTCCACTGCGGCATACAGCCCTTGCCTTTATGGATATTTCTCAGGGAAACGCAGACCTTACAACAAGAATCGATGTTAATTCAAAGGATGAGGTCGGCCTTGTAATTTCAGGCTTCAACGATTTTATTACAAAGCTTCATGGAATTGTAAGTAAGATTAAGGGTTCTAATACCCTTCTCAAAAAGGTTGATTCTGACCTTCAGCTTAGTACCCAAAACACAAGTTCTTCGATTGCTGAAATCATTTCTAATATTGAAAGTGTTGGGGGCCAGATTGCTAAACAGAATGATTGTGTAAATGAAACCACAAATGCTGTAAATGTTATTTCCAACAGTGTGGAAAATCTTGAAACCATGATTGGAAATCAGGTTAATAGTGTTTCTCAGGCTAGTTCTGCTGTTGAAGAAATGATTGGAAATATTACCAGCGTAAATGATTCTGTTGCATTAATGTACAATTCCTTTGAAGAATTCACAGCCCAGACCCAGCAGGGTGTTGAAGTTCAGCATAATGTAGATAAATTCGTTACTCAAATTACAGAACAGTCTAAGCTTCTGCAGGAAGCAAATGCAATGATTGCCAGTATTGCAAGCCAGACTAATCTCCTTGCAATGAATGCGGCGATTGAAGCTGCACATGCAGGAGAGTCTGGAAAAGGCTTTAGTGTTGTTGCAGATGAAATCAGAAAACTTTCGGAAACTTCAACGGCACAGTCAAAGACAATTGGTGTTCAGCTTGAAAATATCAGTGAGACAATTTCCAATATCGTTACAAGTTCTTCTGAATCAAGCAGGATTTTCAATTCTGTATCTGAAAAAATCATTCTTACAAACGATCTTGTAAGGCAGATAAAGGCTGCCATGGATGAATCTCAGGTTGGTTCGCAGCAGATCCTTGAATCCTTGAGCGTCATGAGTTCTGCAACAAGTGAAGTTCGCGAATCTTCTTCCAGAATGTCATCGGAAAAAGAGCAGATTAATACTCAGATTCGAAAGCTTCTTGAAGTTACGGAAAGCATGAAGAATAGTGTTAGGGAAATGCAATCTGGTGCTGATGAGATTCAGAAGACTGGATCTGTACTTACTGAAATTTCGGCACAGGTTCGCAAGTCAATTGATGATATTGGGGAACAGATTGACGAGTTTAAAGTTTAACTAGTTGCCGGCTATGACTTCAAAAGAGGGCGTATACTATCTCTTAGGAGATTGTTAAGCCGCTGTAGTCACAGCCGGAACATTTTAAACATGACCTGATGAAAAATCAGCATCACTTTCCCGTTACATACCTGCACATGAAATCCCACATGCGGACATTTTTGTTTTCCTCGTAGCTGTAGGAAAGCACTTCCTTTCCCTTGTAAACATATGTCACCTTATAGTTGATTCCAAAAGACTTGTTCAGGTAATAGAGGGTAACGGTTTCCGCAAAGTCATCCATCCAGTTTTTTGCTCCGTAAAGGGAACTGAAAGGAGTTGTGGAAAGATATTTGATCAGTTTCTTTCCCTTTGAATATGGAATCTGTTTTCCAAAATAATAGAAGCTGAATTCGGAAAGCAAAGGACTGTCGTATTTTTTTACAGGATGATGCATGTCTTTCCATACCTGGAAATATGCGGATTCAGTTTTTCCTTCTTCTTCCATTGAATCGCAATAAGGTGTCATCTGCCTTGTGTAATCGTAGACATGGGCCGTCTCGTGAATCAGAGTGTGGAGCAGCGCCTTGTATTCAGTGTTGCATTCAACCTTGAGCTTGTTGTCCCCGTCCGTCTTTATGAAAATCGTATTGTCCCTGTGCTCAAACCATTCCGAAAGATTTTTTCTGAAGAGGTCGATGTTAAAGAAAATGGTGCAGTACATTCTTCCGGTTTCATCAAAAATAAAATCGGTGAGGGCGCCGTACCACATGCCTTCTACAAAATAAATTGCAAAGACATCTTCCTTAAAGCACTTTTGAAAAGTTTCAGGCATGTAGGAAAAATATTCCAGAAAAAGTTTTTCTTCTTCCCGGGTCAGCTGGTGGTTTTTATAATCGTAGCATTCATCAAATGCCATGAGGAAATCTTTTGGCTTGCCTTCAAAGGTGTGGACTTTTGCAAGAACTTCCTGATGGAATTCTCCACCGTAAAAAGCCGTGCTCTTGCTTTCCCATTTCATGACTTCTTCCTTTGTGTAGGAAAAACCGCCGTAGCAAACGAATGCAAAAATCAAAATACTGAAAAAACGCCTCAACATGAATTCAATGGTAGCACAGTGGAATAGGGATGGCAATGAAATATCCCATGGGCGTTCAATGCAACATGCCGATTTTGAATTGTCATTAAAACGGCGGTTCAATATGATGAAACAAGGGGGAAATCAATAGGTGCAAAGGTTAGCATAACTTTTCCCGTTAAAGTATAAGTTTATCTAAAAAAAAATGTTTGAGTTTATAATGATAAAATGAACAAGTCAGTTCTTCATGATTCTATCTTGAATAATTCTCAGATGACTTTTGCCCGTAGCGGTGGAAACGGCGGCCAGAATGTAAACAAGGTGAATACTAAAGTTCATCTTGTGCTGCCTATCAGTGCCATTGGTGGGATAACGGAAGAAGAACGCGGGCGGCTTAGAATCAAACTTTCTTCTATGTTAAATAAGGATGATTGTCTGTTTCTTGATGTTGATGACGAAAGGTATCAGGAACGGAATCGTGAAATTGCGCTGGCTCGTTTGGAGAATAGAATTGTTCAGGCGTTGGTGGTGCAGAAAAAAAGAAAGGCGACAAAACCAACTAAAGCAAGTAAAGAAAGAAAATTAAAGCTGAAGAAAATCAGGTCTGAAGTAAAGAATAATCGTCGAAAGGTAAGTTTATGATTTATTTAGAAGAAGCAAACTTTGAAGATGTTGAAAAAGAATGGCAGTTTATTGCTGCCATTCCTTAAGACGAAAATGGACTTACAAATCAGTGGCCAAATATTTCCCGTGAAGATTTTGAAAAAAACGCCTTGCCAGAAATCATAAAATACTCAAAAGGAATCGACATGCCTGACTGGATGGTGGCAGAAGCTTTTTTATTCCTTTGGGATGATGATGAAATTGTTGGGCTTTTCAGGTTGCGCCAGTATTTGAATGATGCCACCCTTCAGAATGTTATATTAGAAGAGGTGGAGGAAATTGTCATGATAAATAAAATCAAAATTGGTTCGCTTCTTATTCAGCACTGAAAGGATTCTACTTCTCTCTATTATGGGTCACGATAAGTTCTTCTATGGGTCTGTTCAGAAGACGGCCTAGGAGCATGAGGTTGTCCAGGTTTGGCATTTTCTTTCCTGCAAGCCAGTCGTAAACGGCCTGAAGGGAGTGTCCTGTAATTCTTGAAATGATTTTTGGAGTTACATCTTCTTCTGCCATTATTCGCTTAAGGTTTTCAGCAGTTTTATCCATGTCGATTACGGGAACATCCGTGTTTTCTTTGTCTCTTGAAGAAACCTTGCATCCATCTGTATAAACTGGATCGTCTGCAAGGAAGTCGTGGGCTCGTATGAATTCCATTACACCTGAACCGAACGTCGAACATTCAAGAAGAAGGAGTCTGTATTCTTCCGTTGAGAAATAGGCATCAGATGAAATTTGGGACTCCCAAACGTCGTCGCATTCATCAAAATTATCTCCGCGCTCAACTCCAAGCTTAACGGCAAGTTTATCTTTCTCTTCCGGATCCATATCTTTGGCAATAACTTCATAAAAAGCATCCTCTAGGCGTCCTTCGGTTATTCTGTTCATGATGAGGACATTGGGGAATACCCCGTAGCGGTCCTTGAAGATGTGGGCATAATCGTCAATCTGCTTTGGCCAGTCGGAATAGCGGCGGAAATAGGTGAAGTATCTTAAGTCATTGGGATTATTGTTGAAGTATTCATCAAGGGCTGGGTCTCCAGGCATATCCGACTGGTCTTCATTTTCATTGTATCTTTCTTTGTATTCGTCGATTGCTTCTTCATCTTCAAACATGATTCACTTCCTTACTTATAGTTTAGGACGGGAATTCCGGTTTGGCAAACAAAAGGAATTCAACTACAAGTTGAATGCAATGTCATCCCTTTCCATTTATATTCTAGTTGCTTGGGAGCAGTGGGCGATAGGGTAAGTCACTGAAATATATTTCGGGAAATGCCGGTTCAAATCCGGCCTGCTCCGCTACAGGAGGAAGGAAATGTTTTTTACTCACATGCACGGCAAAGGATTTGATGTTCAGAAGAAAGAAAACGGATTTGATGCAGCAGAAAAAATTCGCGTGTCCTTCAGGTTGATTCCAAGGTACAACGAAAAGGATTTTACCGAGCAGCTGACTTTAGAAGAATTTAAAACTGTGAAATATGCAGTCTGGGTCAGGAGACGTTTCATGGGCATTGATGATGCAGAGTATTTCATTTCTGATTTTTCAGACAACAATTTCCAGCCGGTTTTCATTCAGAAAATAAAATCCTTTGTAAAACATTTATGTCATGAAATGTCCTTACAGGATAACGGATGGACTTTCAATTTGTCTCCCTTTGAATATGAGTCTTCCGACGGCAGATTCAGGATGATGATAAATCCCGTAGAGCCGTTATACAAGGTTCGAAACGGGGAAAGAAATATCGTTGATGAATGCGTTGTAAAAATCTGGAGTGATTCCTGGAAGGATGATCGGAAAAAGGAAAGGTGCATCCGCTCCTTCAAGTTTACCGTCAGCAACATGGAGCTAAGATCTGCCCTCTATTCCTTCATTAAAGAAAACGAATATGAGATTGACCCATATACTTTCAGGACTGAACTGGAATACTGTTTTTCAGATTCATTGAGGTGCTACAAGCAGTCAAGGAAGCACAAGGAAAAACCGGTTCTTCTGGTTGATGTTAGGAGCCTGTTTTTTGATGAAGGAAAGGGATTCTGCTTTGATTATTGCCTCAGGAATTTTGACGAAAAATTTTCAAGATACTTTGAACCTGTATATATATGGACGGGAGAAAAAATTACTGACTTTCAGAGGAAGGAATTCTTTCAGTATGTAAATGGGAAACTCTTTTATCATGCAGGAGACTACTTTAATCCGGGGTTTGTTCAGTGCTTCTACATTTCAAAAACTCTTGAACCCAAATTCAATAAAGCCTTCAGGCAGTTCTATGCAGTAACTTTTCTGCTATATACGGGGAATATGGAAAGCATTCTGGAAATTGCCAGGGACATGTACAAAACCCTTATTGCAAAGGAAAAATGCATTTTCAAAGGAAACTACATAAGTGCATTTAATTATAGCGAAAACATTTTTGAAGTGAACAGAAGGGCGCTTTCAAAGCTTCATGTCATGGACATGAGGTATCTGTTGGAAAATGACTACTGTGAAGTAATGGATAATTTTGTCTATGACAATGAGGCCCCTGAAGACTGCTACTTTTCTTTTTACAGGCGGAATGATGAAGTGATAATGGCTGGAGTTTTTCCTGATGACTGCCACCTGTATCAGAAATGGAGCAGGGTAGCAAACATCTTTTATGACTACACGGGAAGAATACCGACAGAAATAACTGCTTCACCAGACATCTGGAATGAAGATGATATTGAAGAAATCATTACGGATAGAATCCTGAATGAAGCAGATGAACTGACTGTAATTGACGGAGATGAATGTTATGCTTTTTTAGATTTTCTTGACCGGAGGAAGTTCAAGCAGAAAAAGTTATATTATGGACGACAGATCATTGGTGAAGATGCGGATTCTGTTGGTCCGAAAAACAGGGCATGGTTTTTTCCTCAGTTTTACGATGAAAAATTCAATTTTGGAAAAACTGAAGTGGATGTTGTTCTTGATGAACATTTCACTGAAAACTGCTATGTAATCTATTCGGGAAAGGGAGAAGAAGATTGAGTCATTTTTTCGTTTGGAAATTATTTATTCAGTTTGTTATTTATAAAACTTGATTTCAACATTAAGATAGTTCTTATAAAAATTTACAAAGTCAAAATAATAAACCTGCATGGCTGTGAGAATTCTCGACAAATCTTTTTCTGGTATTCTATTTTTGTTATGAGCTACCTCAAATGAACCATTAGACAGAACCCAGATTTTTGTATCATTTTCAGCGGGATCTCCTTTCGTTACATGAAAATGAATTGGTTCATCTTTCTAGTTAGACCATATATAAATCTTGTATCCTAAAGTTCTAATATATATTGGCATTTATGCTGTCTCCACAGAATCGAAAGATCTATAAGAAGTGATTGCCGGATAGATTTGTTTCAAATAATCAATAAAATAAAGATTTTTCTCGTCGTTAAAATTTGAATGCAAAACTTTACCTTCATTTGAAAGAAGAATAGACTCGGCAGTTTTTGTATCTTCAAAACAGACATTTTCATCTGTGTATGTTATGAGTATTCCATCTTTTTCACAAAATTCTTTTCTCATATTGTTCTCCACAAATGTTAAATCATATTCCGATTCTGGAAACTAAAAATAATTTTAAGCGATTTTAACGCTTTATACAACTTTTTGCTTTATTCTGATTTCACAGAAATATCGATTATTGTATTGAACAAAAAAATTAAACCACAAGTTGAATGAAATTGATGCAGGTTTGGATTACTATTCAAATTGTGGAGCCCGACTTTGTATCGGGTTGTTCTACCGTTGCGGAAGGGATAACTTTACTCCTAGAAGTAAACCCCTTTCATTTTTGAAGTGTACTTCTAGAATTGGGCATTGTTCCTCGATTTTTTTCAGGTACACTTCATCTTTTTATGGTGCGAAAATGAAACGGCTTAATGTACTGACTGTAGAAGTGGAAACAGAAGTTGATGAACAGGAAGAGAAACCAGGATATGTCTTCAAGATAGACGGAGAACGTGTTGAGGATTTGTGTCATGCTGATTCATATTATGATGCGGATTTTGTCGACATAGTCTATGGGAAATTCTTTGAAAGTTCAGAACTGCATGATGAATGTCAGGATCCAACTCTTGCCTGGGATGATCAGATAAAAGCCTATGTGACAGTGAATGAAGATACTGTTCAATGGAAAGTCTACAAAGTAGTTTCAGGTGAAATGCTGGATGACGAAGAAATGGAAAGAAAGGAACTGAAGGAAGGAAATGTCCTTGGGGAATTTACCTTTGAACGTACCCAGTATGAGGCAACCGTCAGGGAAATCAAGAAGAAGGCAATGCTAGAGGATATGAAAATGACACACGAACAGATAGTAAAGGAAATAAAGAAAAAGCTCTCGGAAATAGAAAAGAGAGAAAACATAAAGATAATCTACGCCTGCGAAAGCGGAAGCCGTGCCTGGGGATTTGCAAGTCCTGACAGTGACTATGATGTTCGCTTTGTGTATGTAAGGCCTCTGGAAGATTACCTTAAGCTTGAAGAAATCAAGGACACACTGGAGTGCGAGCTCAATGAAGTGTACGACATTTCCGGATGGGATTTGAAGAAACTCCTTTCGCTCCTTGAAAGATCCAACCCTTCAATTTTTGAATGGGCCAATTCTCCCATTGTCTACAAAGAAAGAAGGGAATGGAAGAAAATTCTTGCTGTGATGTCTGATTACTTCTCTGTGGAAAAGTCACTTCAGCACTACAATTCATTCAGCAAGAAACATCTCAAAAGGTATTTTGACGGAAAGGACGAAGTGACTTACAAGAAGTATCTCTATAACCTGAGGCATTGCCTTTCCTGCGAGTGGGTGATGGACAGAAAAACTCCGCCGACAATTGAGTTTCCGGTTCTTGTGGATTCCTATCTGCCTGCGGAACTCAAGGAAAGTGTTGCAAAGCTTCTTGAGATGAAGGTATCAATGGCAGAAAAACAAACGGGTTCACGCATTCAGATAATCGATGAATACATTCAAACGATGGTAGACAAAGTTGACCGGTATCTTGAATCCATGGAAATAACTAGGAATCCAGGCTTGAACAAACTTGATTCACTTTTTTTGAAGCTAGTCAGATAGGAGAATTCAACTACAAGTTGAATGACTTACGGATTGATTGATGTTAAGTTGATTATGGTGATTGGAACGTTACTCGAAAGAGCAAACCCGATTGGAGCGACCACTAAGAGTTCCCGTCTTGCAGAGGATGAAAGGTTATCTGCAATGTGTTTGAGTTTTCAATTGATGTAATATCTCAGAAGCTTTGATACGGAAGTTTACCCGAATCATTTATGAGTCTTATGATGATTAGCGACTGTTTCTGGTGACAGATATAGTCAGGGAATCTCGAATTAATACTGTAAAGAATTGTAAACATAATTAGTTCTATACAGTCAGCATTATGGTTTTCGGATATAAAGGTCCATCCGAAGTAAAAGCGTCAGGATCACTTCAAATGACTCTTTCCATTTTTTTATAGAGGATGTATTTGGCAAATGTATGACGATGATGAAAGATTTACAGCTCTGGAAAAGAAGTTTTTAAAAGCCTTTGAAAATTTTGATATTGAATTGCTTCAGGAATGTCTTGATGCTGGCATGGATATTAATGCTAATCCTGCTGATTATTTTCAACCTTCGGTTCTTGCAGAATCTCTTGAATTCCTTGATGAAGGACTGGATTCTGACCGTTATGATAACTGGGGATATGGAGATATTGATGTAAAATCGCCTGTTATTGAAACAGATAGAATTAAATTTTTGAAGTTCTGTATAGGGAAGGGAATAGACTTAAATGCATCATATGATGATGTGGGAGAAATCATTTCGGTACCATTTGATGTAGTTAGATATTGTAATGATTACAATGTGGTAAAATTCATTTTATCTCAAGGTGTAAATCTAAATACAATGGTGAGTGATTCAATTTCATTACTTGATTATGCAGATGAACATATTTTTTTGGATGAGAGAGGGTCTCAGGCTGCTATGTGCAGTTATTATCAGGAACGACTTTTAACTTTTTACGGTGCAAAGCCAGCAAAGTTGATTAAATTTAAGCCTTCCCAAAAAGAAAAAGATCTTCATGAAAAATTATTTTTGTTTGACTTGGAAAAGATAAAAGAAATTTCCAGAGAAGATATTCTTGAGTTTAAGTTAGATTCATATCTGATTGATT
>JAUNCR010000168.1 GCA_030526505.1 Spirochaetales bacterium | reverse complement strand
TGCACACTTCATCCATGGGCGCTGTTCGAATGGAACAACATCAGATGGAACTTCAACATATGTTTCAAGGTTCTTGGCGAATTCGACAAGAACCTTGAAACATATGTAGAAGTTCCATCTGATGTTGTTCCATTCGAACAGCGCCCATGGATGAAGTGTGCAGAAATCACAGACAAAGTTATCGAAGCTATTGAATCTGGAAAGTATGACCACATCCGCCTCAACTACCCTAACGGTGACATGGTTGGACATACTGGTGTATTCAACGCCGTTTGCTGCTCTATGGAAGGAATGGACCTTCAGCTTGGTCGTCTTAAGGCTGCAATTGAAAAGGCAGGTGGAATCCTCTGCCTTACAGCTGACCACGGTAACTCAGACGACATGTATGAACACAAGAAGGACGGATCTGTAGCAAAGGATGCAGACGGAGAACCAAAGCCAAAGACATCACACTCTTTGAACCCAGTTCCAGGCATCATCTACGACCCAGAATACAAGGGAGAATACGAACTTGAATTGAACTCAGGTCTCGGAATCTCTTCATGGCCATCAACATTGATGCAGCTCATGGGATTCGTTCCACCAGCAGATTACGACAAGTCAATGATCAATCTCAAATAGATTTTGAAAACCGACAGCCACTACATGGCTGCGGTTTAAAATCAATCTATGCTCTGGATGCTTTGCACCAGAGAAATCTACTTCAAAGCCGACAGCTGCTTAGCAGACTCCGGCTTAACATAGTGGGTAGGAATACGCCCGTTCTCCTTTTGGAGGGCGGGTGTTTTTTTATTTTTCCAGAATTTCCAAAAACTGTTCAGGTGTAACAGGCTGGGCAGTTGAGTACCTGGAATCTTTTAGATTCCGAGTAATGATATAATTTAATCTTAAATTCTGAGCACATTGAATCTGAAGGCAATTTTCCAAATCATCATAAATATCATAATCAACGAATGTTTAAATGCAGTTGTAATCTTCTTCAATAATTTCTGAACGGTTTAATAAAAACTGAATAAGTTTTTTCTTCTCTTCAACAGGAAATTTATTCCCGGTTAAATAGTAAATATCACACAATGAATGAACGGTAATAAAAGACCTTATATTTCCAAACCAGCATTTATTGAGAACAGCTTTGCTGCTTTCATAAAAACCATCCCGGTTCAAAAACCAGTCTAAAATTATGTTAGTATCAATAAGGACTTCCATTTTATCCTCCTGTTCAATCTACATCTGAAAAATTATTTTTACCCGAATGTAAATGCTTTGCAGAAAGATAGGATTTTTTTTCAGCTTCAAAATCCAGCCCTTGTCCCATTCCACTAAAATGTTCAAATAAAAACTCTGCATCTTTTTCTGAAATATTTTTTGCGTGGTTTTCAATCTTTACTTTTTCAGTTTGAATTTCTACTTTTTTGGCAAGTTTTGCAAACAAATCAAGTTCTTCAGAATAGACAAGATGAGGAAGCAGGGAAAGTATCCGAGTGTAGTAATATCCCCTTTTTTGATTTGCATTTACTTTAGAACCAGAATACGCAGCAGACGGTGACGCAACTGACAAATCATAATTAAAACCGCCCTTGATTTTATAAGTCATTGAATCTTTTTCTGCAAGCTTGCTTTCAATAATTACATCATAAGGAACTTTATATAGTCTGCACAAAGCTACAACAGATTTTACTCCGGCATCAACCTCGCCATTTTCATATTTTGAATACATCTGACGTGATATGCCTAATAAATTTGCAACGTAAGCTTGAGAATAATGGTTTTATTCC
>JAUNCR010000167.1 GCA_030526505.1 Spirochaetales bacterium | reverse complement strand
TCGGGGGAGGATATCTGTATGCGACGGCGCTGAAATGCAGTGAAACTGGAACGTAATGCATCCGTTCTAAGGCAGAGCAGGATGCGTCCAGACTGTCGAATTTAAAAGAAAAAAACAAAAATAAAACAACTGTCAATAATAGATAAAAACGTCTCATAAATGTTCCTCCAAAAATAAAATCCCTTATATGTTGTGTCTCCTGTCAAGAAAAAAAAGCAGGAAAGATCATTCGGCAATTTACCAACTCTTATATTCTTGGATAATGAACATGTTCATCCCGTAAGGTCAATGGATTCGCCAAAGTTCTTTCTGTCTAACGTCGAGCATAACACTTTATTTCTAAAGGTCGCCAAGTAGGGATTTCAAAGATAACTAATCCTTGCTGCCTGCTTATTTTTCCTGATAGTTTTTGCTTAAAAAAGCCAAATAAAATCTCTCCAAATTTTATAAGTTTTTCAATCTTTATTTAATCTAGGCAATGTGATCGGTCATCATTCCCCAGACAAAACATGCCAGTTCCCTTGCTGCTGCCGTTGAAGCTACGTTCGATGCTTTTCCACGACTCTCAAGATTCATCATCTTGTGCTTTAACCTGTACCTGCATTTATCTGCATAGGCAATTACTTTCGGGTCGTTCCCTTTCTGTCTGTCCAGAAGTCTTTTTGATTTCTTAAACTTTACATTCGTCTTCTTTATGCTTTTTGCACTTTCCGTAAAAAGCCGCCTCAAATAACAGTTGCCGGACTTCGTGATTCCAAGATGTTTTTCGTTTCCTCCCGAAGAATGTTCTCCAACTGACAACCCAACAAAATTGGCAAAATCCCATGCCCGTGCAAACCTCATGAAATCTCCCACCTCTGAAACAATGGAAACTGCCGTCAGTGTATCTATTCCGCAGAAACAGATTAGCTTCTTAACCTTTGCTTCTACTTCCTCATCCTTCGCTATTTCTTCAAGTCGGTTCTCAATTCTTTTTAACCGTGCTTCAAGTTCGTTTACGCCGATGACATATTCATCAAATGCTTCCTGCAGATATGGCTGCTCAAACGAGATTTCCTTCAGCCATCGCCTGTGTTCTCCAGTCCAATAACTTTTTCCGTCATAATGTTTTCCCTGCCTTAGAAGAAATGCAAGAAGAATCTGTTTTGCAGTCTTCAGCTCTGTCATTATGCTTCGCCTCATCCTGCAGAATTCTTTTATTGCTTCCTCCTTCTGGCTTGAAAGATGAACAGGACTGTAATCATGTGTAAACAAATCCTTTGCAAGTAGGCGAGCATCCACCTTGTCATTTTTTACCTTGTAATTCGCACTTCGTTTTAATGATGTAGGTGCCATGACCACGCAAGCTACGTCCTTTCTCAATAAATCCCGACACAGGCCGAAGCCTGTTGGACCTGCCTCATATCCACAGACGAACATCACATCACCAAGCTGTTTCTTTACATTTTCAAGATACTTGATGACGTTCGCTGTTGTTGATTTCATCTTGTGCTCATAAAGATATCTGTCGGTTCTCGAATCATAGCAACATAATGAATAACTGTCTTTGTGGACATCCATTCCTACATAAATTATAATTTCCATGTTGTGTCTCCTTTTTGCATTTTGGTAATGCTTTTGTTAGATTTGTCTTACCTAATTTTAAGCTAAATCCACGTTTTTGCAAAAAAATCAGGAGACACAACATATTGTCTAACCCACATAACATGCTGTTTATCTTTCTGTATAAGCTACAACCTTACCAATGTAAAAAGTTTTACCACCTATATCAGTCCAGTCACCATTGT
>JAUNCR010000084.1 GCA_030526505.1 Spirochaetales bacterium | reverse complement strand
GAGAAGGGGTAAGCGTTCTGTATTGCCTGCCTGGTGAAAGTGCAGACCTTGTTGGCATTAAGGAAGATGACACCATTGTTGAAATCGACGGAATGAGCATAAGTTCCCTTGATGAATTCCATGCTGCAATGATGAGGCTTGAGTCCAACATCATCGTGAAGGTTAAGGTTGAAGGTCAGGATGGAATCAAGAAAGAAAAGCTTGTTTATCTTGCAACACGTCCTTCTTCTCCAGGGTATGAGGTGTTCAGGCACGACGACCTTGGAAATGCTTTGTACCCAATGATCGGCATGAGGCTTACAAACACTTCGACAATGAACAAGAAGCAGTATGTAATCACCAAAATCGTAAAGGGCTCCATTGCAGATGAAACCGGCTTCAGTGAAAATGATCCTGTTGTTGTTCAGGATGTTTCTTTTGCTGAAGAGAATGCAGGTGCCATCGTCACCCTCTATGCAAAAAAGAGAAAGAACGGTTTCCTTGATGTGAATGTCAGGGTTCCGGCACAGATGGATACGGGCAACTATTTTTAATTGACCTGGATTTGTAAATAATGGGGTTGCCTGCATCTAATTTTTATGGAATGATGCGGCAGCGCTACAAAATATATTAGGAAAATAAAATGAAAGATTTGAAGTTTAAGCGTAATTTTTGTATCACAGCACATATTGACCATGGTAAGTCCACTCTTGCTGACCGTTTGATTCAGCATGCCAAGATTATCGAAGACCGTCAGATGATGAACCAGATTCTTGACAACATGGACATTGAACGGGAACGAGGAATCACAATCAAGAGCCAGGCGGTTACAATTCCATACCACGCAAAGGACGGAAACGATTACGAACTTAACTTTGTTGATACACCTGGCCATGTAGACTTTTCTTATGAAGTTAGCCGTGCCATCGCTTCCTGTGAAGGGGCCCTTCTTCTCATTGATGCAACTCAGGGTGTTGAAAGTCAGACCATGAGCAACATGTATCTTGCCATGGAACAGGACCTTTCCATCGTTCCTGTCGTAAATAAAATTGACCTTGCCAGTGCCGATATAGAAAGCGTAAAAAGACAGATAGACAAGGACCTTGGCTTGGACAGTGCGGACGCCCAGCTTGTAAGTGCCAAGACCGGACAGGGAGTTGATGAACTTCTTGAAGCCATCGTTACAAAACTTCCGCCTCCACAGGGAGATGTAAATGCTCCTTTGCAGGCCCTGATTTTTGACTGCCACTATGACGAATACCGTGGAGTTGTAGTTCACATCCGCGTAAAGGAAGGAACCGTAAGGACCGGTGATGTTATCCGCCTTATGAGCACTAACACTGAATACAAAGTGGACAAGTGCGGCATCTTTAAAATCAACTATGAGGAAACTGGCGTTCTTGAAGCAGGTGATGTAGGCTACATCATTGCAGGCATCAAGACTGTTAGCGATGTAAAGGTAGGCGACACCATTACTACTGCCGCAAACCCAGCAAGCGCACCTCTTGAAGGATTCAAGGATGTTAAGCCTGTAGTATTCTCTTCGATTTACCCGATCGACTCAAACGATTATGAAGAACTGAAGGAAGCCATGGAAAAACTTAAGCTTAACGATGCTTCCCTTGTTTATGAAAAGGATAATTCCCTTGCTTTGGGTAACGGTTTCCGCTGCGGATTCCTTGGGCTCCTTCATCTGGAAATCGTTCAGGAACGCCTTGAACGAGATTTTGACCAGGTTGTAATCTTTACAGCCCCAAGCGTTCGCTATAAGGTTACTCCTGCAGGCAAGGAAGAATTCTATGTTGATAATCCAGCCGACTTCCCGGACGGAAAAATCAATTCTTCTCAGGAACCATACATCAGGGCTTCTATCATTACGCCAACGGAATTCCTTGGAAACATCATGGAACTTTGCCGCATGAAGCGCGGTGCCCAGACTAACATGAGCTATCTTGATGAAAAGCGCGTTGAATTGATTTACGAAATGCCGCTTTCAGAAGTTCTCTTTGACTTCTATGACAAGCTCAAGTCCTATAGCCGCGGATACGCCAGCTTTGACTACGAGGTAATCGATTACCGACCTACAGACCTTATTAAAATCGACATCCTCATTAACTCAAAGCCTGTTGATGCCTTGGCTCAGCTTTGCTACAGGCCTGCTGCCGTTGAAAGGGCAAAGGTTGTCTGCGAGCGCCTTAAGGGTGAAATTACCCGCCAGCAGTTTAAGGTTGCAATTCAGGGTGCCATCGGTGCCCAGATCATTGCCCGCGAAACCGTTAACCCTGTCCGCAAGGATGTTCTTGCCAAGTGTTATGGTGGTGATGTTACCCGTAAGAGAAAGCTTCTTGAAAAGCAGAAGGCAGGTAAGAAGCGCATGCTCATGGCAGGAAATGTAGAACTTCCTCAGAGCGCCTTCCTTGCTGTCCTTAAGGAAAAGGAAGACAACTGATTTTCCGCATAAAATCAAACTTTTGGGGTGGCTTATGTTTTATCCCAAAAGTTTGAGGAAGTAATCGATTTCAGCCCGGATCCTCTTTAGGAAGGACTGGCTGCCGCTGTAGCAGTATCCGTCCGGGAAATGAAGGTAAAGGTATTCCCTTGGGGAAAGAAGTTCCTTTACCTGCTCTTCAAGTTTTTCGCCGTTATAGTATTCTGATTTTTCCCCTTCAGACAAAAGGGATTTTGCCTTCTTAAGGGCCCTGATTTCTTCTTCCACGAAGGATTCCGTTTTCTTCCGCCTGTCTGTGATTTCAACAGGAAATCTTATTCCACCTAAAGAAGAGTCGTATCTTACGGTTTCAGTAGATTTTCTCTGAAGCGCAAGGTCTAAGCCTGTTTCCGAAGCATCATAAACATTCCTGTATTCCTTGAAAAGGTTTGTGAACTGTTTTGCGTAGGACGAAAGGAGTTTTGTGGTTACAATCTTTCTTCCGTCTTTTGATGCTATGAATTCTGCACCCTGACCAAATGCGGCGTCCATGTTTTCAACGGGAACAATCCTTGTGCTGTTTGCAAGCCTTTCCTTATGTGCCATGGTTGCCTTGGCGTGGGTGAATCCTATGGAATAGCTGAAATCCAGGCCCGCCGCATATATTTCAACGGATTCGCTTTTCCTTAGACGGAGGGCAAGGTAAAAGGCTGCAAGACCTACGGATCCCATTGGAAGGATGTAGTTTTTAAGCAACCCCTGTTCTGCAAGACCGTCAAAGAATCTTCCGTCGGCATACCTTGAGGCAAAGAATATGGTTCTGGCATTGGCCTGTTCCATCTGGTCTACAATTTCATGCCTTGATGAAAGGTCCGCAAAGAATAGGATGTTTGAGTTTCTTAGCATTCCTTCCGTTCCTGTATAGGCCTTCTGGATTGCAACCTGGCTTTCCATTCCGACTACTGCATCAGGAACTATTCCGCGGCTTAAAAGCGGGGCAAGGGCGGCGTCAACTGCTAATATGAAGAAAGCCCTTCTGTCTGTCTTTGACCAGTCAATGGTGTCTAGTCCTTCTCCAGCTCCCAGTACAAGAAGTGGCCTTTCAACGGTTTTTTCCACATCCTCAATAAGGTAGGATGCCGAAAGTTTCTTTAGGTTTGACACAAGGTTTTTTGAAAAAAGCCGCCCGAATTTTGCAAGGGTGATCCTGTTCTTCCAGAAAGTTCCGACTATGTCCTGGATTGCAAGGGCAGTATAATCATAGAGTTCCTTTGAAAACTGAACTCCAGCGCTGAAATCAATCCGGATGCTTCTTTTGATTGTTCCGGTGGAAAGCAAGGCCTTGATTTCCCTTTCAATTACCGAAGCGTTTTTCAGGTTGAATAGGCTCACTTTGTCAGCATGTACTGATTCCTTGAGTTTTTCCCTGGCAAGGATTTCAAGTTCCGGATCTGCTTCTATGGCTATGATGCTGCATCCTTCCGGCAGTTTGGAAACAAGTTTTTCAAGCCCATACCACAGCAGTGGCGAATACAAGACTACCAGGGTGCCCGGCAGAATGTCCGTTTTTTCAATTACAGATTCCACGGCACGGCTTGGGTTGTATTTTGAGTATAGGAGGCGACCCTTGTATTCAACTGTGTTTAAAAATGAAAAGCCCTGACCGGTACTGACCAGGCGGGGCTTCTCATTTTGGATTTGTGTTTCCAAGTTATTTCCTGAGTGTTAGTTCTGTCTTCCGCTGCTCATCATTTCAAGATAAGTTGCGAAGAAATTGTCCACTACCTTGTCGCTGGCCATGATTGTGTTCTGCATTGTTGTCTGGTTAGCCTGGTAAAGTGGTTCTGTTACAGTTTCAAAATCAGTAACTGTGTCGTTCTGGATGCCTGCGCACTTTGCAACTACAACCTTGTTTCCAAGGATGAATGGAGCACTGATTTCGTCAATCTTGAGGGAGAACATTGTCTTGTATGCTGCTGCGTTGCTTGAAATTGCTGCAACATCTTCAACATCTGTTGTCTTTCCGTAGAATTCTGTGTTTGCATAGTTGATTGGGAATGCAGCGATGTCTTTCTTTTCTACATTGAACTTAGCGCAAGCCTTGTCGAAAGAAGTGATTGCAGCTTCTGATGTGAAGTCTGAAGCAACCTTTGTAAAGTATTCTTCAATAAGTGCCTTTTCTGTCTGCTTCATGTAAGAGAGTACTACATTTACTGTATCTTCGCTGCTGAAGTCTGCTGCAACCTTGTCGCCTGTTCCCTTGAAAATGGAATATCCGCGCTTTGTTCTGATTACTTCGCTGACTGTGTCCTTTCCAAGTCCTGTAACCTTTGCAAGGTCATCTGAATTGTCGAGGGCATTTTCAATCTGGTATGCGTATCCGCCTGTGAATGTGCCTTCTGAAGAAGAGTAGTATTTCTGTGACTTTTCGCTGACAGCATCTTCGAATGTGATTTCGTTTGCATTGACCTGCTTGAGGAGGGCCTTTGCTTCCGATTCGTCTTCAACTGTGATTACAGAGAGGCTGTACTTTGCAAACTTTTCTGCATTGTTCTTTCCGTATTCAGCTGCTTCTGATGCAGGGTAGTTGTCTGTGCTGAATGCTGCAACTTCGAATGTGTGCTTTTCTTCACCCATCTTTGCGATGAACTGCTTTTCTGCTTCGCTGCACTTTGCACCGTAAGCCTTGATCTTTTCTGCGCTTGTGAACTGGCTTGTAGAAAAGAGGTCGTCGATGTAGCGGGAGTATGTAAGCTGACCTTCTGCGTTTCTCTTAAGCTTGTCGAGGTCTGCCTGGTTAACCTGGTTGTACATTCTCTGAGAGAAGTTTCCGTTTTCATCTGTAAATGCCGGGAGAATTGAACGGTTTACAGCTTCCTTTGATACGGAGTAGCCCGATTCCTTTACAGCTCCCGAAAGTGCATAGTCAAGGATTGTCTGTCTGAATGCCTGGCTGAGGATGTAGTAGTAAACCTGGTCGTTCACCTGGTATCCTGCTGCCTGGTAGCTCTGTGCAAGGTTTGATGCTGCTGTGTAGAGCTTTGAACCTGGTTCGTAAGTGATTTTCTGTCCGTTGTATGAACCGAATGTATTGATGTGTCTCTTATTGAAGAAAGATTCAAAAATTGCGCTTGCTCCGAATGGGAGGAAAACGAGGGCAGAAATGATGAGAATGATCACTGCACCGATTTTTGAATTTTCCTTTTTAGATTTCTTTTCTGGGAAATTAATTACTTCGCTCATGGAATTGAATCGTCCTTTTTAATATTTTCTTTTTAAGTAACCCCGAAGTCGTGTTTCAAGGTCTATCCATTTTATCATTGTAAAATTAGTGAGTCAATCGGAGAAAGCAATTGTTTTGCAAATCCCTATGTGATAGATTTTTTCCATAGAATTATGGTAAACTCCATTCAATTCGCAAATACTATTTTGGAGACTATATGAACATCAAGAATCTTGAAAAGACACTTTCTGAAAACGAATATCCAGGACGCGGAATCGTAATCGGCAAGTCTGAAGATGGAAAATACGCTGTTTCTGCATACTGGATCATGGGCCGCAGTGAAAACAGCCGCAACCGCGTTTTTGTTGAAGACGGGGAAGGCCTCCGCACACAGGCTTTTGATGAATCAAAGATGGTTGATCCTCACCTCATCATTTACTGGCCTGTTCGCGTACTTGGAAATAAGACAATCGTTACAAACGGTGATCAGACAGATACAATCAATGATGGACTTAAGGCTGGAAAGACTTTCGAACAGTCCCTCCTTTGCCGTGAATTCGAGGACGATGCTCCAAACTATACTCCACGCATTTCAGGACTCATGAATGTTGAAGGCGGAAAGTTTGACTTTGCCATGTCCATCCTCAAGAGCGACAACGGCGACGGTTCAAGGTGCAACCGCTACACTTACGATTACAGCAATCCAAAGGAAGGCGTGGGACGCTACATCCACACATACATGGGCAACGGATCTCCTCTTCCTAGCTTTGAAGGGGAACCTGAACTCGTAGAACTCAAGGGAAACATTGACGAACTTACAGACAAGATCTGGAACAGCCTCAATGCAGACAACAAGGTGTCCCTTTTCGTGCGCTACATAGACATTGCCACAGGCAAGTACGAAAGCCGCATCGTAAACAGAAACAAATAAATGGCTTTTTGCGTGTAAATAAAAAAAGCAGGTGACTGAAAAGCCATCTGCTTTTTTTTATTCATTTGTCACCGTCCAGAAGGGCAAGCATCTTCTTGAAGGCTGAATCTTCCTTTTTAAGTTCCTTGCTTCCGCGGGTAATGTTGCAAAGGGAGATGTTGTATTTCTTTGCTATTTCCCGTTGTGTGGTTCCAGCCCTAAGTTCCTTTACAAGGCTCCATCTTTTTGAAAAGTCGCTCAATTCAGACTTGGTGAAAAGGCAACCGAAGAATTCATATACAAGATCTGGGTTCTGGCTTTTTACCACGAGGTTGCAAATTTCACGAATCACTTCTTCCGGAGCAGGTTTGTTTTCAGTATCAGCCATATAAATCCCCTTTGTTACACTTGATAGAAACAGTATAGACGAAAATCCCACAAAAAGAAAGTTGAAATCAAAAAAAAAGACCGGCTTTTACGCCGGCCATGCCATTACTGACAACCGGGTGTCAATGGGTGGGAGGGGATAAAATTGAACACCCGGTACATTATATATCGGCCCTGACCCCGAAAATCTTGAATGTTTTTTTGAAGATATTTTAGAGATTTTGACTAGTCTTCCACTTCGTTGACCTGGGCGTCCAGGCTGATTGCAATGTTGTAGCTTCGTCCGTTGGATACTGTTACAGAGCGCACGATTTCATAGTCACCGATGATGAACTTTACTGTGTGGTCGCCCTGTGTCGTGTGGAAAGGTTCCACAGGAGCCCTGTATTCGGAATCGTCAAAGAAAATCCTTGTGTTCTCCGGGGCTGCAAGGCGGATGAGCGGCTTTATGTCCCGGAAAGTAAGGTTTACTTCAGTTGTTTTTGCCTGTTCCACTGTGACGGTGCGAACTTCATTGCGGTAACTGCTGCTTACGATGCTAATGCTGTGGTCGCCTGTGTCTGCAATCAAACCTTTGCCGGTAACCGTGTCCGTGTCCACCTGCTTTCCGTCAACAAAGACAGAGAAGGGGTCCACCGCTTTTCCTTCCGGTCCCGATGCCTTCACGGAAATTAAGCCCTTGTCTATGAGTATGGGTTTTGCAGATACCGAAAGCCTTGCGTTCAGAAGGTCTTCGCTGACCCCCTTCATTACAAGCTGGAACCTCAGGAATACAAAGCCGTCTCTTTTGTTTGCTATGAACTCGGATAAGCGGGAGTAGGCGTCTTTTTTTATCGTGTTGTTTTTCTCAACGGGAACAAGAAGGTTAAGGCTTAGGCTGTCGAAGGTTCCAGTTTCAACTCTGGTTCCGCTGTAGTCGATTATGCCTGATTCAGGTTTTGGCGAAATGGAAGAGTATAGGGACCAGGCAACGCTGTCCCTCCATTCGGCCACGACTTTAGGAATCTTAATGTTGATTTCAATTCCCTGGATGAAGGTGGTGTCCCCTGGAAGCATTACGGCAATGCTGTCGTTGACGGAAACCTGTTCAGTTTTTTTGTCAAAGGAATCTTCAAGTTCTATGACTTTTGCACCGTGGGTCCTGAAATTCTCCGCATGCAAGGCGGAAGCAAGGGCAAGTGCTCCGAGTAGAATGAGGTTCCTTGAAAATGTTTTTACTGAATTCAGTTCAGCCATACTTAAAGTATAGTATTTATGGTTAGTGAAAACTAGTTTAAAAGGCCAAAATGAAGGAATTTGGCGGCAAATATGCGGTTTTTTTTACTTTTTTTAGGGGATATTTACTTTTTAAGGTAGTTTTCAGGGTTTAACGACGAACCGTTCTGCGTAATTTCAAAATGCAGGTGAGGTCCCGTTGTCAGTCCAGTCATGCCTACTGTTCCCAGAGTCTGGCCCGTCACGACTTTCTGGTCCTTTGCCACATTAATGAGGTCCATGTGGGCGTAGAGGCTTTCCATTCCGTTAGGGTGCCGGACTATCACGTAGTTACCGTAAACGGGATTTCCCTTTATGGCCTGCTTAACGAAACCTTCCCTGCAGGCAAGAATCTTGGAGCCTCGGGCTGCCGCAAGGTCGATCCCCTTGTGCATCTTCCATTTGCCGCTTACAGGGCTTACCCTCATGCCGTAGGAAGAGGTGAGTATGCTTTTTTCCAATGGCATGCTCATCCCGGGATTTAGGAAATATGCCCTGAGGGAACTGCTGAATTTTTTCTGAGGGAGGAAGTAGAAATCCCTGCCTCCGTATGACACGGTTAAGGTTGATTCCGTTATGAAGCCTGCGTTTTCGTTGGCAAGAAGAACTTCAAAGGAATTGACCGGTTTGTGGGGTATGTAAAGTCCGTCGGATGAAGGCAGCAGTATGGTCTTTCCTGCGACCGGCATCTTGCTTTCGGAGATTGAGTTTATTGTTGCCAGGGTATCCTGCCTTATGGAGCATCTTGAAGCGATTGATATGAAGGAGTCCTCTGCCTTTGCTTCGTATTTATAGAAAAATATTTCTGGTTCCTGGCCCTTGAAATAGCTTCTGTTGGAATTCTGAACGTCCTGCTGGTACTGGTCGAAGAGGAAGTTTGAGGATTTCAGCTCTTCTATGACAGGGTAAAAAGGTTCTTCCTGTTCCTGTTCAGCAGGGGAAGGCTGCAGCTGGAAAATGAAAAAAGAGGCGGCCAGTATTTTTGTAAAAAGTGATTTCCTCAGCATCTCTCGATATTTTCGGCAAAAAAAAACGGCTTCCGGGTATTAGAACACAGAAACCGTTTTATTCTGGACTATTGAAGAATTATTCTTCAGCAATAGCTTCACAAGGACATGCACCAGCACATGCTCCGCATGATACGCAAGAACCAGCGTCGATTACGCGCTTGTCGTTTGCTTCGCTGATTGCTCCAGATGGACATTCGCCTTCACATGCACCGCAGTTGATGCAAGCTTCTGAATTGATTTTGTAAGCCATATAGTTACCTCTATATAAAGATGATTTAAGTATAGCATAAAGACGGCTTTTTTGCAAATTGCAAAATTTTGAATAATTGTGATAAAATCACTTGCGGAACATAAAAAATGTTCATAAATTCTCTAGGCACAGTGCAGTTTTTTTATTTTTACGGTTATTCATATATAGGTATCCGTAAAATGCGCGTTGTGCATCGGATTCCGTAATTTTTTTAGTGGGTAGGATATATATGGCAAAGACAGAAGAAAAAGCTCCTGTGGACATGTCTGAAAAGTTGAAGGCACTGGAAGCAGCCCGCCTTCAGATTGAAAAGCAGTTTGGTACAGGCTCCCTCATGAAGCTTGGCACGAAGGCTGACTCTACTGCAATTGATGTTGTTCCTTCGGGATCAATTCTCCTTGATGAGGCTCTTGGTGTAGGTGGTTATCCTCGCGGCCGTATCATCGAAATGTACGGACCTGAAAGTTCAGGTAAGACAACACTTGCGCTTCACGCAGTTGCAGAAGCTCAGAAACTTGGCGGCATTGCGGCATTCATTGATGCTGAACACGCCCTTGATCCGGTTTATGCTAAGAACCTTGGCGTTAATATTGATGAACTTTGGGTTTCTCAGCCTGATACAGGTGAACAGGCCCTTGAAATCTGCGAAAACCTGGTTCGTTCCGGGGCAGTGGACATCATCGTAATCGACTCTGTTGCAGCCCTTACTCCACAGAAGGAAATCGAAGGCGAAATGGGTGACAGCGTGATGGGTGTTCAGGCACGCCTCATGTCGCAGGCACTCCGCAAGCTTACTGCCATCGTAGGCAAGTCAAAGTGCATCGTCGTTTTCATCAACCAGATCCGCATGAAGATCGGCGTTATGTTCGGAAACCCTGAAACAACTACCGGTGGTAATGCCCTCAAGTTCTATTCTTCCATCCGCCTTGAAATCCGCAGGATTGAAACAATCGACGGAAAGGGTGATGACGAAGCCCTGGGTAACCGTGTTCGCTGTAAGATCGTAAAGAACAAGGTTGCGCCTCCATTCCGCAAGGTTGAACTTGACATCTACTTCGGCAAGGGTGTTTCTGCCTCTGCTTCCATCCTTGACTCCGCAGTTAAGCACGGCCTCATCGACAAGCGCGGTGCCTGGTATACCCGTGGAGAAGAAAAGGTTGGTCAGGGTAAGGAAAATGCCGTTAACTTCATCGAGTCGAATCCTCAGTACCGCATCGAGCTTGAGCAGACAATCCGCGAAAAGCTTTTCCCTGGACAGGTTCTCCGCACAAAGGAAGGGGAAGTTGTTACAAAGGAACAGATTGCCGCCTACGAACAGCAGATGCGCGAAAAGGGTGTAGGTCTTGGCGGTGCTCAGCCTGAAAAGCCTGCGGAAACAGCTGAATCTCCGGCTGCACCTGCTGCTGAAGCTCCTGCAAAGGCTGCAAAGACAAAGGCATCGTCCCTTGCAAAGGCAGCTGCAGAAGACAAGCCAATGCCAGAGGAACTTTTCTAGACTATGTTCGTTGTCCTGGGCCTTGGGTCAAACAGATCTTTTGATTCTCATTCATGTACGGAACTTCTCTCCATGGCAATCGAGAGAATCGGTGGTTTTGTAGAAAACATTCTTGTTTCTTCCGTCTACAGGACCGCCGCCATGTATGTGACGGACCAGGACGATTTTTACAATATGGTTGTTGCTGGAGACTTTCGGGGCACTCCTCGTCAGCTCCTGGACAAAATACATGCCGTCGAGGCTGAACTTGGCCGCGACAGGACAAAAGAGATCAGGAACGGTCCCCGCTCCATAGACATAGATATAGAAATCTTTGGCAGGGAGACTGTGTCTGAAAAGGATCTTGTGATTCCTCATGAAAGATTGACGGAAAGGGCCTTTGTTCTAAAAC
>JAUNCR010000083.1 GCA_030526505.1 Spirochaetales bacterium | reverse complement strand
ATTGGACAGGAAGTAAGGAATGAAAATTGTAATTATGCGGTCGATGGCATTAACTGGAATGCGGCTTATTATTTCAAGTACCAGAGTGCTGTGAATGAAGTTTGCAAAAAACTGCATGAAACTGTCTGTCTGGACCGTCATTGAATACGGTGTGTGCTGAATTGCTGCCACAATGCGTCCTATGGTTCCGCCGGAGATGCTCATCTCAAGACAGATTATTACTGTAAGGCAGGATGTGTCCAATGAGGAAATTGCCCGTAGGCTTGAAATAAGCCTTAGGACTACTGAAAATTATGTTTCGAAAATATATGACAAGCTTGGCGTTAATGGAAGATCCGAGCTGGTTGTAAAGTAATATTGAACTTATGGTATGTAAATAAGAAAAGGGATGTTCCCAAAGTATGTAGCGTAGCAGTCATTTCGACAAGCTCAATGAGCGCTACGCATTATACTTATTGGACATCCCCTTGTTGCTTTATGCTGCCTGTTAGAGGCTTACATTGATAGCCTTGATTCCACCGTTGCGTGCAAAGAGAACCTTTGTTGTATCGCATGGAAGAGCGTTGCCTTCGTATTCGGCAGTCTTTCCGTCTGTAAATTCAACTGTGATTTTCTTTGTTCCGTTCTTTGTGTAGTTAACCTTAGTTCCGCACCAAGTGAAGCTAAGCTTTCCGTCCTTGTATTCCTCTTCCTTAAGGATGATAGGATTGAATATTGCCTTTCCTTCGCTGATGCATGCACCAAGTTCGCCAAAGCGAGTGAGAACTTCTTCCTTAACCTGTCCTGTCATACCAGGCTGTTTTGCGCCCTTGTGGTATGGTGTGTGGCTGTAAGGGTCTGAAGGGAATGCACCGTAAAGTTCAGGTGTCTTCTTGAAGCTTAAGCCCGCCTGGATGTTGTAGTATTCATCCTTAAGCTTGTCGGCGCAAGGATTTCCCTTTTTGTATGCATCAAGGGCAATTTCCTGTGCAGCAAGAAGAAGTTTTGAAACCATGTGCCAGTAGATAGAGCCGAGGCCTTCGTATGCATAGAAAGTTCCTGAACGGCCAGTAAAGTTCTGGTGCACGAATGTCTTTTCGTAGAGTTCAGCAAGGGATGCTGTTTCCTTTGTTGAAAGTTTCTTTGCAAGTGGAAGGGCTGCAATGTGATCCTGCATAACGCTTGCATTTCTGAATTCAGCATTGAAGTGGTATACATTGTTTTCATCCTTTTCGATGAATGCATTTCCAGTCTTTGCAATTACGCTTTCAAGTGCCTTTGCGTCTTCTGCGCTGACATTGTTCTTTTCAAGGAATGTCTTAAGGTTTTTGTTAGGGTAGAGCATGTAAGAATTCTGGCGTTCTTCATAGAGCTTGCTTGTCTTCATCTTCTGGAGAAGTTCAAGGGATTCTTCTGTTGAAAGCATTCCGCTTGAAAGGATTGAAACCTGACCTTCGAGCATTTCCTGAAGGTACTTAACAGTCATTGTCTTTTCCCCGATTACAACTGTGTTGTATGTATGGAAGAGACCGTCTTCCCTCTTGTTTGCACGGAGAGTCATTTCAACTGCGTTCTTTACTGCTGTAAGGCATGTAACGATGTCTTCGCGTGAAAGTTCAACCTTCTTTGAGCCATAACCGTGCTTGTAAAGGTCGTTTCTTTCCTTTTCGAATATTGCACCTTCTGCATCTGTGAAGCTTCTGCGGGCTGTGTCGTCAGACATTGTCTTTTCAAAGTCTGTTGTCTGGTAAAGTCCGCAAATCTTTGTGAATGCATTTGCTACTGTTTCAGGAACCTTGTACTTTGCTGCTGATGATGATGAGTATACTTCAATCATGAACTTGAGCATGCGGTTAAGGTAACCGAGAGTTACAACTGAAAGTCCGTATCCAGCAAGAGCGTTGTTTGCATCGTTCCATTCTGGACGCTGTGTGTTCATCCAGATACCGCCGCCTGGAATGAGGTTTGCTGCCTTCTGAATGATGATCTGGAAGAGCTTTGTCGTGATGTTAACAAGCTGAGGCTGTCCCTTCTTGTCTGTGTACATCTTGCGGTCTGTTCCGAATTCCTTGCTTTCCTTAATGAGTTTGTCGCTGAGTTCACCGTCGAATGCGAGTGAGTTTCTTGGGTCTGCAAGGATTTCCTTGTAGCTCTTGAGTCTGTAAGGAACATTTGCGCTGCAGTAAAGTTCATCGTTGAGGCTGTTCAAAAGTTCTTCGCGGTTGATTGCGTTCCACTGTTCAAGAAGCTTCTGGAGGTAGATAACCTGGTGGTCGCCCCAGTATCCGTACTGTGCCCATGGATTATCTGGTTCTGGACATTCCCAGTCGATTCCCTGACGGTTGATTCTGTATGGGTTGAATCCGTCGATTGTCATTGCGTTGAGGAACTTTGCGCAGATGTTCTTGATGTATGCTGGGTATGACATTGTAAGGGCTTCCCAGTTCTGGAAGATGTCGCGCCAGTTTCCTTCGTAGTTGAGGATTGGGTTTCCGTTCTTGTCGTTGAGCATGATGTTGAACTTGTTCCATGGACGGCTTGGGTCACCGTGGCGGCGGCTGAAGATTACAGGCATGTATTCCATGAAGAGGCGCTGAATCTGTGGATCCTTTGTTTCGCTTAATGCAGCTTCAAGTTCATCCTTTGAAAGGGAAGTCTTTCCCTTGAAAGATGAAAGGATCTTTTCAAGTTCTTCTCCCTTTTCCTTGTTGCGTGTCTTAACAAAGTCAAAGAGGTCAGGTGCGTTGATCTTTCCGTTGTCTGCATAGAAACCGCCGCGCATGATGTTGAACATTACATTTGCCCTGTGGTGTGCACAAGTCATTTCTTCTGCAGTTTCCTGGATTCCGTCAGCTTCAGAAAGGTATGTTGTCATGAGGTTTTCAGTTGCTTCCATATCTGCCTTGAGTGCGGCAACGGCAGCAGCCTTGTCCTTGAGCATGTTCTTGAGTGTTGCAACCTTAGATGCTGTAAGGAATGTGTCGAACACCTGATACCATTCGGCATTGTCCTTGAGTGAAATCTTCTGTGCGATGTATGAAGCACCTCTTTCACCCTTTGTTACAGGCACGCTTTCAATCTTGTCTGTGTCTCCTTCTGCTTCGTAGAAGAGGGCAGGTGTCTTTTCCTGAAGGAGGATTTTTCCGTTGCAAGAGAACCAGCTTGTGTTTGCAAGGAGTCCTTCGCTTGGTTCGGCTCTGTCTGTAAGAACTGAAGACATGATGTAGAATGAAAGTCCGCTTTCTGTATCAAGGTCTGTTTCCTTGTATGCGTCGATGAGTGTTGAATTTTCATTCTGAACATTGCTGTTGATGCAGGCAGGAAGAACATTGCGGCATCCGTCAACAATTGAAACTTCCATTTCGCTGCCGCTGATGTTTTCGATGCGTGACATCTTTACGAGGCCGAACTTTGCGCTGCTTGTCCATCCGTAGCGGAATGAAAGACCAAGGTCCCTGTTGATTTCTTCAAACCAGATTTTTGTTCCGTTGAGATTCTTGTAGATGTTGCGTTCGATTGAAGTGCAGTTCTTTGTTTTATAGTTGAGTCCGGAAAGAAGTGATTCAAAAGGCTGCCAAATTTTTGTTTCTCCGTTTTTCTTTACTGCAACTGCAGTCCAGCTTCCCGTTACATTCTTGAGATCAGAAACTTTGTCTACTGTGTAGTATGGAAAAATAGAGTGGTTGCTGTTGATTCTTCCTGCTGTGATTCCGCCATGAGACCAGCAGAAATTCCACACGTCGGATGAGCTTGTGATTGTCATGAAAAAATCTTCCATGCAGTCGTAATTCTTGATGCAGTAGAATTTTTCTCCATCAAGTTCAACAAAAGTTCCTTTTACTTCTTTGGCCATATTTCGCCCCTTAAAAATGTAGATTGACTGCAGAAAGAAAATTTCAAAAAAGGCGGAGTCGGGTTCTTCCCCCAAAAACGCCGGTCATTTTTTATGACGCAGTATTCTTGAAATTCTTTATGCAGTTTATTTTTCTATGATTTTAAGATAAGACAGAAGATTTTATATGTCAAGCAACCGGTTGCCATTCCTGTGGAAAATCAAAAATGGATTATATAAATCGTAAAATTCATTTATGAAAATTCCGGAAATTTGATTTTTCAAGTCAGAAACTTATGAGAAAATAAAGAAGCCTGCATGTCTGGCAGTTGCCAATCATACAGGCTTTCCTTATGGTATATTTTTATTGGAAAATCCAGAAGTCTTATAGGTTCTTGAAGTTTGATCCGATTCCGTTCATCACTTCGAAAAAGTGAGGGAAACTTACGCTGCAGCATTCTGCATCCTTTACTGTTACTGTTTCGCCTTCTGCAAGACCAAGACCAAGGCATGCCATACTCATGGCGATTCTGTGGTCAAGGTATGAATCAACTTCTCCGCCGTGCATCTTGAATTCAGGGTTCTTTGTTCCGTCTGCCTTTACAGGGCTGTGACCGTGGATGATCATGTAGTCTGGTCCTTCTTCAACTGTTCCGCCAAGTTTTTCAAGTTCGCTCTTAAGGACCTTGATGCGGTCTGTTTCCTTTCTGCGACAAACTTCTGCATCCTCGATTACGGTTGTTCCTTCGATGAAACAGGCTGTTGCTGCAATGGCGCAGATGGCATCAGGGAATCCTGAAATCTTTACATGGAGTTCCCCATTTGGAAGGCTTTCTGTTGAAAGGCGTTTTCCTCCGCGTACAACAAGGCATTTCTTTTCCTTGTCTACGGTTATGTCTCCGCCTACAGATTTTAAGATGTCTACGATGGCGTCGTCACCCTGTGTTCCGCCAATGTCGATATTGTCGATTGTAATTTCGCTGTCTGTTATAAGGGCAGCCATAAGAGGGAAAGCAACTGCTTCCCAGTCGCTTGGAATTGTGGTGTCGAATGCCTTAAGGTTTACAGGTCCGTCCACTTCAATGTGCTTGAAGTCTTCGCTGATCCTGCAGTTCACGCCAACCTGCTCAAGCCACTTCTGTGTCATTGTAAGGTATGGGGTTTCCTTTGGGTCGCTGAGTTCAATCTTAAGTGTTCCGTTCATTCTGATGGCAGACATCATGAGTCCCGAAATGTACTGGCTTGAAACAGCACCGTCCGTAACTACTGTCGAATTGCAGTTGATTGGTCCCTTGATGAGCATAGGGCAGGTAGTTGCCCCTGGCTGTGCAATATGAGCTTCTGCACCAAGCTGATTAAGTACATCCACAACATGGGCAACTGGTCTCTTTCTGATGCTTTCGTCGCCTGTAAAAATGCTCCAGCCTTCAAAGGTTGCGGCAATTGGTGAAAGGAAGTAGAGGAGGGAACCGCTGTTTCCAACATCAATTACATTTGTAGGAAGGTGAACTTTGTTTCCTGCACCCTTTACAGTCCACACCTTGTCGTTTTCCATTGTGGCAAGATTGTTTTCAAGTTCAGCACCGATGAGCGGTATGGCTTTGCTTGTGCTCAGGCAGTCTGCGCTTGGAAGCGGATTGCTGATATGCGATGTGCCCTCTGCAAGGGATGCAAGAAGAAGTGCTCTGATTGTATGTGATTTAGATCCCGGAACCTGAATGTGTCCGGAAAGTTTTGATTTGCCAGCCTTGATTTTCATGGGAAAGATTATACATAGATGAATGAAAAATTGCAATTTTTAACGGTTTTAAGTAGTATTTTAGGAATGAAAAATAAGTTCTTTCTTGCAACGACTCCAGTATTCCTTGTAGTTCAGGCAGCCTGCTACTGGACCATAAAATTCTTTCAGACGGATTATCACACCTTTGATTTTTGGATCGACAGTGCCATTCCTTTTGTTCCGGCTTTTGTGTATGTCTACAATTTATTTTATCCGTTCACCCTTGTTTGCTTCTACCTGATCTACAAGGCTGACAGGGAAAAATACATCAGGACTTTCATTAGCGGAATCATCAGCGTACTTGTGTGCTATGCAGTCTATCTTGCTTACCCTACGGTTATGGTAAGGCCCGACGCAGCTTCCTTAGGCGGAATCACCGGACGCTTCCTTGCTTTCACCTATTCCATGGATGATCCTGCAGTAAACTGCTGTCCTTCAATACACTGCCTTTTTGCTTTCCTTGTCATGGGGGCAGGCTTCTTCTCTGACAAAATAAAAAAGAGCCTGAAAGTGGTTTTCTTTACAGGCTCTCTTCTGATAGTTCTATCTACTTTTTTCATAAAGCAGCATTATGTTCTTGATGCCGTTACTGCCCTTGCGGCATATCTTGCAGCGTGGTTTGCCGTAGGCAGGTTCCGCCGCAAGTAATTTTTTCTTTATTCTGCGAAACGGATTTCCTGCCAGAGGTTGTTGTACTTGTCAAGGTTGTCGCCTATGTCTTCCTTGAGTACGCCGTTGTTCATCATTTCTGCCTTGTACATTGGCTTTGTTGTGATGAAAGCTTCTGCATCAGGATTTACGAAACATGGGAAGTGGAATGCATCAAGGAACTTTGCGTAAACTTCAGGTCTATGGATGTAGTTTACGAATTCGTTTGCAAGGGCTGCGTGCTTTGAATCCTTGAGGATGCACATGCTGTCCATGTAAGAAGGTCCACCAGCTTCTGGAATGAAGAAGTCGATTGTTTCTTCCCATTTGTCTTCCGGTACTTCACCGAAAACAACTTCTGCATATCCCTGGCAAAGCCAGAAGTCTCCGGAAGCAAATGACTTTCCGAAACCTTCAGCGTCAAATTTTACAAGGTTAGGCTTCCAGTTGTTCAGGATGTGGTCCTTTGCCTTTGCAAGTTCTCCGTCATCAATTGAGTTAACATTGTAGCCGAGGGTTGCAAGAGCATCGCCCATTACTTCGCGCATGTCGTCCATCATTGTTGCGTGTCCTGCAAAATGCTTGTCCGAGAAAATGTTCCATGAACGGTCGTAGTCCTTTGGAGCCTTTGCCTTGTTTACGGAAATGCCCGCCATTCCAAGATAGTATGGAACGCAGTAGTTCATGTCTGAGTCATAGGTAGCCATTTCAAAACACTTTGGGTTGATGTGGCTCTTGTTTGTCATCTTTGACTGGTCGAGAGGCTGGAACATTCCCTGTTCGATCATGATGGAACAGTAGTCCTGTGATGGAACAACAATGTCGTAACCCTTTGCACCTGCACGAAGCTTTGCGTACATTTCTTCGTTTGAAGCGTAGTAGTCAACTTTTACCTTGCAGTTGAATTCCTTTTCAAAGTCACGGAGAACTTCATCCGGTGTATAGTAAGTCCAGTTGTAGATGTAGAGCTGGTTTTCGTCTTCCCCGCAGGAAACAAGACCAAAAAATGAAGCAGCCATCAATGCTGCTGCAATGAAACCTTTGATTTTTTTCATTATTTTTTATTCCTCTAAAAAAATTAAGAACTGATTAATGTGCTGCCGCAAAACTCTTGAGCCTGTTCTTAAGGATTACTGCAACTACAGTAATGACAAGGATAAGAACAAAGGAAAGGGCGTTGATGACAGGGCTTACTCCAAAACGAATCATGGAATAAACGTAGAGAGGGAGTGTTGAACTTCCTGGTCCTGAAACGAGTGCCGTGATTACATAGTCTTCAAGGGACATTGTAACTGACATCATGAATCCCGAAATGATTCCAGGCATGATTGCAGGAATGATAACCTTCCATAATGTCTGAACTTCATTTGCCCCAAGGTCGTGGCTTGCCTCGATGATGGAATAGTCGAATTCATCAACGCGGGCACTTACCATAAGGTAAACGAATGGAAGACAGAAAGTTGTATGGGCAATGAAGATTGTAAAGAGGCCCAGGGACATCTTTACTCCGCTGAAGAAAATCAAAAGGGAAATACCCATGATTACTTCCGGAAGAACCATAGGGAGGAAACTTACTGTCTGGATGTATGATTTGCCCATGAACTTGTACCAGCTTACCCCGATGGAAGCAAGTGTTCCAAGTATTGTAGCCACGATGCCGGATGTAATGGCAACGATAAGGCTGTTCATCAGGGCCTGCCAGAGAGGCTTTGATGAGAATATGAGCTTTTCATACCAGATGAAGGAAAATCCCGCCCAGTTTGTATCCTTTGCGCTGTTGAACGAAAAGAACACGATTACAAAAAGAGGAAGGAAAAGGAACAGCAACGAAAATGCGAGTACTGTGTTTGAGAAACTGAATGGAGCGCCGCGCTTTTTCCAGCCTCGTTTTGCGTGCCTTGCGTTTTCTGAGTTAGGTCTTTTCTTGAGAACCTTGTTGTATAGAGCCAGTGCCGGGTTTTTCATTTTGCATCTCCGATTTTTGCGCTGGAAATTGCATCAGCAATGGAAGTTGTCGTGTCTTCCTTTGTTGACTTCTTGTTGAGCTGTGCTTCCTTTTTGCCTGTAGAAAGCATGAGGAGGACGCCAGCCATGGAAATGAGGGTGATAACAAGGCTGAATGCAGATGCCAAAGGCCAGTTGCGGACCTTCTGAACCTGGTCAACGATGATGTTTCCAAGCATGTAGCTGTCCTTTCCGCCCACAAGCTGAGGAACAGTGTATGTACCGAAAATCGGAATGAATGTGAAAATGATTGCGCTCAAAATGCCGCTCTTGATGCCTGGAACAAGCACCTTCATCATTGACTGTGGTTTTGTTGCCCCAAGGTCTCTTGCTGCTTCAAGGAGTGTAAAGTCAAAGCGGTCGACAGCAGTAAATACAGGAAGAATGGCATAAGGCAAATACATGTAGATGCTTACAAGAATGACAGCACCTTTTGTGAACATGAATTTGTGTGGAACGAATGTTGCATTTCCGCCAGTAATCTTCTGCCAAAGGTTAAAGCAGGCTGCAAGGATCTGGTTAAGGATTCCATTGTCGCCAAGGATTGTAATCCATGCAAAGATGCGGATGAGGCTGTTTGTAAGGAAAGGAACGATAACAAGAATCAGGAGGATTGTCTGGTGCTTGCTTCTTGCCATTGCATATCCGCAGGGAAGTGCGATTACAATGGTGATGAATGTTGAAAGCACTGTAATCCAGAGTGTCCTTAAGAAAATCATTCCGTAGGCAGGTGAAAGCATCTGCTGGTATGCCTTGAGGGAGAACTCTGCAACAACGCCGCCGTATACATCGCGCTTCATGAAAGAATATGCAACGATGATTACAAGAGGGACGATGAAGAATACTGAAAACCAAACGCCCATTGGCCAAGCATAGGCAGGTCCTGGGTTTGCTTTCTTGAATTTGTGTCTGTATGCTGCAGACGCAATCTTTAGGTCTGCACTCTGATTCTTGTCCATTATTTCTCAATATCCTCTACAATATATCCGTCTTCTGCAGACCATGAAACATAAACTGTATCCTTCCATGCAATTGAAGGACCGTCATCAAGGAAATTCCTGTGCTGCTGGTAAACCTTAAGCACGGCTCCGTTTTCAAGGCGAACATAGAATTTAGACTGGAAGCCTGTGTATACAGGTTCCTCAACGATTCCCTTGAATACATTGATGTCTTTTCTTCCATGAACATCCGGAATATCTGTAGTGATTCTGATTTTTTCAGGACGGATTGTAAAGGCAACTTTCTGGCCAGGTTCTGTATGGTCGTAGTCCGTTACCATCATGTACTTGTCGCCGGCTGCCATTTCCTCCGAGTCTGTAGGAAGTGGAGTCTGCTTTCCAAGTTCCGGTACCGAACAGGTGCACATGAATTCTTCAAGGCCATTTTCATTCTTGTATGGAACGCATTCTGCAACTGTTGCTTCAAAGAGGTTTGTTTCACCGATGAACTGTGCTACAAACTGAGTTGCAGGAGCTTCGTAAATTTCGTATGGAGTTCCAACCTGAAGAACCTTGCCCTGATTCATTACGGCGATTCTGTCGGAAACGGCAAGGGCTTCGCTCTGGTCATGGGTAACATAGATGAATGTGATTCCGATCTTGTCGTGGAGTGCGTCAAGGTCAAGGAGAAGGCTTGCACGGAGCTTTGCGTCAAGGGCTGAAAGTGGTTCGTCCAGGAGAAGAACCTTTGGCTCGTTGATGAGGGCACGGGCAATGGCAACGCGCTGGCGCTGACCGCCTGAAAGCTGGTTAGGCTTCTTGAACATGTGCTGGTCAAGCTGAACAAGGTGAAGGTATTCGCGTACCTTTGCGTCTATTTCCTTCTTGTCCT
The DNA here is from genome assembly GCA_030526505.1 of Spirochaetales bacterium. Lineage (GTDB taxonomy): Bacteria > Spirochaetota > Spirochaetia > Treponematales > Treponemataceae > Treponema_D. Next base: position 1,373 of record JAUNCR010000083.1, on the reverse strand, counting down.
TCTTCTGGAGGCGCAATGGGAATGCTACATTTTCATACACTGAAAGATGTGGGAAAAGTGCATAGCTCTGGAAAACCGTGTTCGACGGTCTCTTGTTTGCTGGAAGAGGAACAATGTCCTTGTCGTCAAAAAGAACTGCTCCATCGTCAGGGAATTCGAATCCTGCGATTATGCGGAGGAGTGTAGTCTTGCCGCAGCCTGATGGTCCGAGAAGTGAAAAGAATTCACCCTGCTTAATTGTAAAATTAACGTCATCAAGCGCATGGAAAGATCCAAAGTGCTTTGACACATGGTCAATAGAAACTGTACTTCCGTTCACTGCAGTACAACTCCTCTAATAATAGTGGTATTTTTTGTTAATATCCCTTTTATGCACCTAAAAGTCAATAAAATTCAGAAAATTTTTAAATTTATTTTTTTTTCCAGAATTGCGCGGAAATAAGGTAGAATTTTCTCTGAATGTATGTTTTATTCCCGGAAAAAAAAATTGCATACAATTCTGTTGTCTAAACACGCTTTATGGATTAGAATGTAGGATATGGCTATCGTTGTAACTGCACAGACTTTGAATCGTTATTACGATGATTACAAAGATACAGAAATTACATTCTCAAAAGAGATAATGCGTACCCTCAAAATGGATCCGCGCCAGATTTACATCAAGAGCGGTGGATTGCAGTGGCCTTGCATTATCAGCAGTACTACATTCAACATTGCAAAGATCATCATCGGAACAAAAAGCGGTGCATATCAGGTTCTTTCTAAGCAGGAACCAGCTCCTGTCAGCCTTAGGTTTAGTTTCTACCAGCCTGACGGTCAGCTCATGAGCTTCTTTGTTTCAGCAAGAGTTCAGATCTGCCAGCCATACATGAACAGTTCGGATCTTGCCATCGTTCAGCTTCAGTATACACAGCGTCCGCCTGATGATTTGATTCAGATGATTGGAAATCTTCTTGATGCAAATGTTAATGCAGTAAAGCGCAAGGAAGATCGCATTATAATCAACCAGGACTCAATGAGAAGGCTTGGAATTACAAAGAAGGAAATGGTTATTTCCATTCAGAATGTTCCTCGTCACTGCATCCTTCAGGACCTTTCCTTTGGCGGTGCAAAGATCGTTCTCATGGGACTTGCCCAGTACCTTTTGAACAAGGAAGTTCAGCTTCAGCTTGAGTTTGAAGATCCTCACGAAATCATCACCCTGAACGGTGTGGTTGTGGGTGCAAACTTCATTGAAGGCAGAAAGGACATCATCGTTGCAAGCATCAAGTTTGCCGAAGAATCCATCAGCCTTCCTTACAAGATTCACATCAACAAGTACATTACTTCAGTCCGCAAGAGCGAGCTGGGCAACAAGTTTGGTGATGAAGTTC
>JAUNCR010000166.1 GCA_030526505.1 Spirochaetales bacterium | reverse complement strand
TCTTCCAAAATATTTTTCAGAAGGAAATCTTTCGCAATACACAGGAACCAAATATCCAAAGGTAAGGTTCCTCTTTATTGTTAACTATGTTTCAGTAACTTTGTTCCCAGTTATATTCCTTTCAACACTGATCCTTTCTCTGCAGCAAAGATTTGGTTTTCCCATCGACAGAAAAGCGTTTTACATGCTTATCGTAATCCTGGCAATCGGAATTGCAATTTCTGTTCTGCTCAATACTTATTTTTCAAAGCCTCTGGAAAAAATCAAAGACAGAATTGAAAAAATCAAGGAAGGCGATTACACATCAAAGATATATTTTGTTGCAAACGATTCCTTTGGAGAACTTGCAGACACCCTCAACGACATGACGGAATCAATTGAATCAAAAACAAAGAAAATTTTTGAAATACAGAATTCCATCATTGAAGGAATGGCAACCATGGTTGAAAGCCGCGACAACTCTACAGGCGGACACATCAAGAGAACAAGTTCCTGTGTTAAGATTTTTGCAGAACACCTTAAGACGGTACCAGAATACAAGGACATTTCTGAAAGTTTCTATGATGCTGTAATCAAGGCAGCTCCAATGCACGACCTTGGAAAAATTGCAGTTGACGATGCAATCTTAAGGAAGCCTGGAAAATTTACAGACGAAGAATACGAAAAGATGAAAGCACATTCTGCGGAAGGTGCAAGGATAGTCGAAAATGTTTTGAGTTCCGTTGATGATTTTGAATTCAAAAAGATTGCTATAAATGTTGCCCACTACCATCACGAAAAATGGAACGGCCAAGGATATCCAGAAAAAATTTCCCGCACTGACATTCCTCTTGAAGCAAGGATAATGGCGCTGGCAGATGTCTTTGATGCCCTGGTAAGCAAGAGATGCTACAAGGATAATTTCTCCTTTGACAAGGCATTCCAGATTATCGAAGAAGATTTGGGAACACACTTTGATCCAGCCCTCGGCTTGGAATTCATAAAGTGCCGTCCAGAGCTGGAAAAACTTTACAGTTGATTTGCTGATGATACTTTAGCAACCACAAGCCTTTTCAAGTTTCTGATCCAAAACGGATATGATGTTTGAAAAGGTTATTTTTTTGTCTTCAGATTTTTCCGACAGCTTTTCAAAGTATTCAAATACAAGGGACATGAAGGTTCCGGCTTTTGAAGGGAGCCTCATGTTTTTGTTGGCAATGAGCTTTGAAAGGAAAACGCAGCTGCAAAGCTTCATGGATCTTTCAAGACCGGAAAGGATTGCGCCGTCGGTGATTTTTACTTTCCATAATTCTGCAAGGATCTTTCCGTGTGGAACAAGAATCGAAAAGAATGTTACGGACAGAATGATTGCAACGGAAGGAAGAAGCTTTACCTTTTTTGTTTTTATGGCGCAGGCAATTATGGACAAAAGGAAAATTGCAGCAACAACATAAATGGATTTTGAAAAGAAGAGCAAGGTGAACATGGAAAGTGCAAAGACAAGAACGATTGCCTGAAATTTTACTGGCGATTGCTTATTTTCTGCACCAGCAGAAATTGTTTCTACAGTTTCAACTGTGCTCCAACCAGTGCCTTTAATTTTTTCAAGCCACTTTGATTTTTCTACAAAGGCGTTGGCAAACAGGCCCATTGCTATGGATGCTACGAAACTGATGGCAAGCAAGACCGGCGCAACGAATCTTGTGTTCTCGCCAAAAAGAAAAATATAGGCCACGCCAAGCTGGGCAAGGTTGTTTGCAAGACCGCCGGCCATGCTGATTCCAAGCCAGGATACAAGTTTCTTCTCGTAAAAAAGATAGAAGATTGCCATCATGACA
>JAUNCR010000082.1 GCA_030526505.1 Spirochaetales bacterium | reverse complement strand
CTTGTGCCTTATGTGAGCTATTGCAGACTCGAACTGCAGACAGCCGCCTTAAAAGGGCGGTGCTCTACCACCTGAGCTAATAGCCCAACACGATATTTCAATCGTAGGTAAGAGTTTATAAAGTTTATTGGGTTTAGTCAAGGGTGAATAACGTGAATTGAGAAAAAAATACGTAAAGAAATCCTGTTTAATGTCAAAGGGGACAGACCCCTAAGGACAGACCCCTTATTTTTGTGTGTCAGCGGGGACAGACCCCTTGTTTTCATTGCACCACTCATTCTTCATGTATTTCTTTTTTATCAGATTTTTCGTAAAATGCTGTCCGTTATTTATCAGGGAGAACAAAAATGATCTGGACACTTACCGTTAATCCGTCTTTGGACTATAACCTTCAGCTGAAAGAATTTAAGGAAGGCATGGTCAACCGCAGCCAGAAGGAAAGCATTACAGCCGGCGGAAAAGGAATAAATGTTTCTATTGTATTGAATAATCTTGGAATGAAGTCTACTGCCCTTGGATTTACAGGGGGATGGACCGGAGTAAAAATTGAATCCCTGCTTTCAAAACAGGGCGTGGATACGGATTTCGTTTACCTTCCAAAAGGGGATTCCAGAATCAATGTCAAAATCAAGAGCCAGAATGAAACGGAAATAAATGCCATCGGCCCGGTGATTGATGAAGCCCATGTGGAATTTCTTTTCATGAAGCTCAATTCCCTTTGTGACGGGGACATTCTTGTTCTTGCAGGCAGCATTCCTTCCTGCCTTGGGTCGGATTTCTATACCCGCATCATGACATTCCTTTCGGATAAAAAAATCGACTTTGTTGTTGATGCTACAGGTAATCTTCTTTTGGAAACCCTTCAGTACAGGCCTTTCCTCATAAAGCCAAACAACCATGAACTTGGGGAACTGTTCGGCGTGAAGGTTGAAACACAGGACCAGGCCCTTGAATATGCAAGAAAACTTGCCGAAAAGGGCGCCCGAAATGTCCTTGTTTCCCTTGCAGGCGATGGTGCCGTCCTTCTTTCCGAAGATGGAAAGGAATACAGATGCAATGCCCCAAAGGGAACTGTTGTTAATTCTGTAGGTGCCGGGGATTCCATGGTGGCTGGCTTCATTGCAGGCTGGACCCAGATGAGGGAATATGAGCACGCCCTTAAAATGGGAATCTCCTGTGGAAGTGCCAGTGCTTTTTCCGATGGTTTTGCAACCTTGGATTCAGCCATGGCGATCTACAGGAATCTGTAGAAAATCCCTGTTTCCCTTAATTGCAAGAAAAATCAAATTCAAATAGAATAGTCTCACTATGAAAACACAGAAGTATCTTTCACCATCACTTTTGTCTGCAGACTTTGGGGATCTCAAGGGTGCACTCAAGTTAATAGAAGAAAAGGGAAGTTCTTATGTCCATGTTGATGTAATGGACGGTCACTTTGTACCGCAGGTAACTTACGGACAGCCTGTAATCTCTTCAATCCGCAAATACAGCAATCTTCCGTTTGATGTACATTTAATGGTAGAAAAGCCTGAAACTTCAATCGAATCCTACATTGAAGCAGGTGCTGACCTTGTTACATTCCACATTGAAGCAACGGCACACGCAGACCGCTGCATTCAGCTTATCCATGAAAAGGGAAAGAAGGCCGGCATTGCAATCTGTCCTGCAACACCTGTTTCTGCAATCAAGGAACTTCTTCCTTTCGTTGATCTTGTGCTTGTAATGACAGTAAACCCTGGCTGGGGCGGACAAAAACTTATTCCATATACACTTAAAAAAGTTAAGGAACTTGCCGATATACAGAAAGAGAAGGACTATAATTTCCTCATTTCTGTAGACGGCGGTGTTAACCAGGATACCCTGAAAGATGTTGTCGATGCAGGAACTGACATTGTAGTTTCCGGCTCGTCATTTTTCAGGGGGAATTTGGAATGGAAATAAACCGCTCTCTTATTCGAAATATCATTCGTAAACTTGCACTGCTTTGCCTGCCTTTCTTTGCAGTTTCTTCTGCATTCAGTGTTTCATCTATGGAATCTGATGCTTTTGTTCAGGGACTTGTTTCATATAAGAAAGGTGAGTGGGCAGATGCCTGCGTATATTTGAGACAGAGCGTAAACAGCGCTGAATATGCTACTGATTCTAACTGGTATATGATCATCATGAGTGAAGTGTATTCCGGAAATTATGATGCAGCTATCAGCGACTGTGATTATTTTATAGACAATTATTCTGAAAGCAACCTGCTTTCTTTTGTTGAATATCAGCGTGGCCGTGCATACCATAATGTTGGGCTCAACGATAACGCCGTAATGGCATTGAGCAGCTTCTGCAACGAATATCCTGACAGCGACATGTATTCATCCGCCTTGTTCTGGATTGCAGAATGCTTCTACGACGACTACGATTTTGAAACTTCAAGATCCCTTTATGAAAGAATCGTAACTGAATATCCAAACAGTTCAAAAAAAGAAGATGCTGAATTCAAGCTCTACCTCATCACTCAGCATGACAGGGAACAGAAACTTCTGTATCTCCTTAAAATGACTGGAGAGGAATACCTTAATTCCCGCGAAAATTATGAAAAGCAGCTCAGGATGATGCAGACAGACGATATGGCAGAATTGAGGAAACAGCTTCGCTCTGCAAATGCCCGCATCCTTGAACTTGAAAGCAACGCTTCTGTTGTTGCTGTTCCTGTAGTGCCTGCAGTAAAGCCGGACAATGCGGTTCCAGAAGTTGAAATGGAAGTTCCTGTTGCATCTAATGCAACCCCTGCCGTCATGGAAGAAATGTATGAACCTGTAGAAACAAAGACAGCAAGCGCTTCTCAGGTTGATGAAGAAATGCTTTCGCTTAAGGCTAAGGCTGCTCTTATCCAGAGGCTTCTTAACGAAAGAAACGGGGAGGGAAAATAAATGAAAAAAACTTGGATTACTAAACTTGCTTTTATTCCTCTTTTCCTTTTGGCTTCGTCTTTTGTCTTTGCACAGGAAGAGGATGAAGAAGAAAAGATCATCTATGTAACTGACAGTAACGGAAACATCAGCCATGACCGTTATGGTGGAATCGTGCGCCAGGCAAATCCTGGGGTAAAGATTGAAAATATCAAGCGCACTCCTTATGAAAGAAACTACATTGAAATCGAAAGGGACGACATTCAGCTTGTCCTGAACGGCAATGACGGTACTTTTGCCATTTACGGTGTGGCAGAAAAAGGTAACAAGATTCCTCTTCTTTCTACAAACGACGGTGATTCAGCATCTTACTTTGTCGTAAAGGTTGGCAGGAAGGAATACAAGCTCCAGACAAGTAATGGCATAAAGTGCGAGGCAAGAAAGACTCCTCTCGGTGCCCAGATGGCATACATGGTTTCTGATGAAGCCCAGGTTGTAATTGACTTCAGCTTCATGCCTTCTATTGCAACTTCGACAAGAATCGACATGCTCCGCATTTCTGTTTTCATAATTAATATTGGAAGAAGCATCCAGTCATTTGCCGTAAAGGGAATCTTTGATACGACCCTCGGTGATAACACAAATGCACATTTCTCTACGGCTGCCCGTAAATTCATCAACTCTGAAATCCAGTTCCAGTCTATGTATGAAGACCTTTGGGTTCGCTCTTCCAACAGGGATGCTGCAATCCAGTTCATTCTTGGTTCGAAGGAAATTACAAAGACCGATTATGTTACTCTTTCATCAAGGTCAAAACTTGATTCAAGTACCTGGGTTCCTTCAGTTCAGACTTCAAGAAGCTTTAACTCTGTCACTTCATACAACAACTCGGCACTTTGCATCAACTGGCCTGCAACATATCTTGATACACTTAGAACAGCATCCTATGGCTTCTATATTTCTGTAGCCACAGGCGGAAACAATCCGGCAGGAAAGAAATTCCTTTCAGACTTGGATAACGGAAAAACAGCTCTTGGCGTTGCAGTTAAAAATTCTGCAGTAAAACTTAATGCCGCGGCAAAACCTATTCCTCTTACAAAGGAAGAAGTTGACAGCGTTACGCCTAATATTCTCAACAGCCTTCCTTCTTCTTCAAAGGAAGCTTTTGTTAAGACTAAGGAAATTACGGAAGCTCAGCTTGATCCTAAATACATCCAGAATCTTCTTGACCGCATTGCATCCCTCAAAGAGGATGAAACAATGGACAAGGCTGAACTTCAGAAATTGAATGAAGAGTTGGATTTGATTCTGAATAAACTTGGAGCAAATAGATAAAAATGGCACGCTCATCTCTGGATACGGCAAAATATCTCATTAAAAGGCGCAAGTTCCAAATGGCATTACGATTCCTTGAAAATTGTGAGGAAGAGTATGAAGGGGTTCTTGAGTATTATGTTACCTTCGGTATTGCATACCTTTATTCTGATATTGCCGGAAAAGCATCTGAAATGTTCAGAAAGGCCAGGGAAATTTCCGTTTCTAACATAAACTTGCTTCTTGGGCAGGCCGTGGTTTTCCTTGGCCGCGGAGAAATAAACAAAGCCGTACAGTATTATCTTGAAGTTCAAGAGATGGACCCAAATAATGTCACCGCTAAAAAAGCACTGGAATTCATTCGTGTTGACGGTGAGTACGAAACAATCGTAAAAATGCGTGAGACTGGGGAAATCAGGAAGTTCTATCCTCCGCTGGGATTCAATCCAAATGTCATCAGGAATGTCATAGCCGCAGGACTTTGTCTTGGTGCATTGTTTTCCTTCCTGATGGTCATTAAGCCAAAGGTAAGGAAAGTTCCTGTGCCTAAGAATACGATTGAACAGAAGTTCACTCTTTCCGAGGATGAACTTTTGAATGCCGTTCAGCTTAATGCACAGGACGGAGAATTCTCCGTTACAATGACGACAAAAGAAATCAAGATGGCATTCAGCGATGCCAAGAAATATTTTGTTGCTTCCCGCGACAATGCCTGTCAGGTTGAATTGAACCGCATCGTCAACAGCAATGCTTCCGTTCACATCAAGCAGAAGGCTCAGTCTATAATGGACCTTTTGCAGGAGCCTGGCTTTGATTCCCTCAAGGATAATTATTCCTATTCCCAGGTTGCATCAAATCCATCAAACTACCTTGACTGCTATGCAATTTGGGACGGCATGGTTACCAACTCCGTTTACTATGATGACGGTTCTTGGAAGTGCGACCTCCTTGTCGACTATATCCCAAGCGAAAACAAGACTTTCCAGGTGGGCCTTTGCCATGTTGTCTTTGACAAGGCTCCGGAGCCATCTGTGGATGAAACCAAGCCCGTAAGGTTCCTTGGAAAAATCACCCAGAGCGGAAACGACATAGTTCTTTCAGGTCGTGGGGTTTACCAGCAGCTGAAGGGGAATTCCCTTAAATAGAAATATTCACTGAAATGTAGTATAATTGGACTTGTTGCTATAATGCGGCAAGTCCTTTTTTATTTACTCATGGATTTTAAGTTCATGCTTATTTTTACATCCAGGAGTTCAGGAGTAGTCATGAAAGAATTTTTACCTTTTGATACAGTCAGAATCGATGCATTGAAACTGGCTCATAAAATCTATCAGGAAGATCACTTTGTTCCTGATGTCCTCTATACCTCCCTCCGTGGCGGTGCATATATGGCAAATGTAATCAGCGAATATTATAAGATTGCATTGAAGAATGAAAAGCCGGTAATGTATGCGGCTGTAGTTGCAAGAAGCTATTCGGATGTGGCACAGCATTCCCAGATTCACATTGACGGCTGGACCTATTCTCCTGAATATTTGAGGCCTGGGGACAAGATTCTTCTTGTTGATGACATTTACGATTCAGGCCACACGCTTAACTATCTTGTGAATGTTTTCCTTGAAAAAGGCGTGCCTCGCGAAAACATCAAGATTGCCGTTCACGATTACAAGATTTACGGTTACAAGGAACAGCCTAATGTAAAGCCTGACTATTGGTGCAGGAAATTTGAAATCAATAATCCTGACGACAATAACTGGATCAACTACAACAGCCATGAAATGGTTGGTCTTACAAAAGAAGAAAGGGAAGAGCATTTCTACAAGCCTTATCCTGAACTTCGCGAAATCATGGAAGCAATTTTCAAGGACTAATAAGGAAAAAGGAAACCCATGAAAAGAATTTCTTTAGCTGCTGTTTTATTTAGTCTGATTTCTCTTTCTGCTTTTGGTTTTTCTGAAAAAGACATCATAAGCCCTGCGCCAGGAACCTGGTGCAATCAGCAGGCCCTTGTTCTTTCTTCATCAAATGCAAGCGAGATTTACTATTCCCTTACCGGCAGTGATCCTTTTGTTTCTGGGTTTGCCTATGACGGTCCTGTCCTTATAGAAAAGAAAGGTGCTGTTCGTGTTCGCATCGGCGTAGTGGAAACAGACGGAATCAAAAAGGAATTTGTCATCGACTATACGGTGATGCCTGCAGTCCTTTCGGAACTTGATGAAGAGACTTCGGCATTTGCGGAAAAGCATCTTGTAAAAACTCCTTTGATTACTTACCGCTCTGGATCTGAATGTTCCCTTCCTTCCGGAATCAGGTACTCATTTGAAAAATCAAGGGCTCCTTTCCTAAGGCAGAAATTAACGCTGCAGCATAAAAACTTCTTTGAACGATACGCTTCTTTTTTTGCAACTGACGGATTCAACAACTATCATTCCGTAATCCGCATTGTTCCGGATGAAACTGCTGGTGTTGAAAAAAAGTATGGGCTTCCATTTTCAATAACTGACTGGAATACTTTTACCTTTACAGACAGAAAGTTCATTTATCAGATTGACGATGAAATGTGGGATTCCAACTGTTCCGAAAAATTCCTCGGAAGGGAAGTGGAACATGTAATCCGCTGGCAGTCGGTGGAATTTGCGGAGAACAGCACCGTTTATGAATATGTTCTTCCTGCAATTCCGGAAGTGAAGTCGGCTAACCTTGGAAACGGCCTGGTTTCCTTTAGTCTTCCGGAAGATAAAAACTACACTTTTGAAACCGGGGAAAAAACTGTATTTGCAGAAGCTTTCTTTGGCGAAGAGACCGAAGGTTCCTTTGTTCCAAAAATCTATCTTGACGGGAACCTTTGCGGCACCATCAGTGTTTCATACCGCCTGGATTTGCTTGCTCCGGAAGTTCCAGTGATTTCTGCATCCGGGGATTCTACCTTCTCAAGAAAAACCCTTGCCCTGAAAGTTGAATGTTCTGACGAAGCAAAGATTTTCTATGCTGTCAGTGAACCTGTCTATTACGAAGAAAGCAAGGACATTGCCGGTGACATTGAAATTGCAATGCCTGAGAATTTTACAGAATATGACGGTTCCGACATCGTTATCGAAAGTACGGAAGATAAATCCTGTGCATGTAAAGTCTTTGTTTATGCGGTGGATGCTGCAGGTAATGCAAGCAAGGTTGTTGATTATCTTTATATCATCGATGAATTCAATTTCTATGTTGCACCATCTTCAGAAAGCGAAAAAGCCGATGGTTCCTTCATGAATCCGTTTGTTTCCTTTGAGCAGGTTGTTGCCGCAATTAATTCTTCGGAAGGCGGAACTAGGATTCATCTTAAAGGTGACATTACAGTGAATGGTGGTGAACATGCAATTACAAAGGACTGTGTAATTCACGGTAACGGATGGAAACTAACTTTCGCTGAAGGTGCATCACTTGCTGTTGAAAATGCTTCCGTTAAAATTGACAGGTGCAGTTTTGAAAAGCATGCTGATTCACAATCCCTTCTTTGCAGGATTGAAAATGGTGCGGTTTCCTTTGATGATTGTGAAATTGCCGGTTTCTATAGGGAAGATGGAAAACTCTTTGAAGTCAAAAAATCAGAAGTTTCTTTTGTTGACTGTGGAATTACCCTTTCCGCAAACAGGATTGCAGTTTGCGGCGAAATCTCTGGCGGAACCTTAAATGCTTCGGGCAACCGCTTTACTGCCATCGGGCAGTCTGCCTCTGCACTGAAAATTGTAAATGCAGAAGCCTCTTTTGAAAGCAATCTTTTTACTTTGATCGGTGGAATCTGTAAGGGCGTTGATCTGACCGGCGGAAGCATTTCCTTTGCAGGTGATGTTTTTAACGGCCAGTCCGACGGTAAGTACAGAAACTCCGGTGCCGTGTTCAGAAACGGTGGATGCAAGGTAACGGGACTTAATTCTACTTTGGCAAACGGTTTTTAATTATGGAATTTAAATTTTTTGCAGGCCTCGATGAAGCTGGCCGTGGACCTCTTGCAGGACCTGTTAGTGCGGCCTGCGTAATTCTTTCCCCTGATTTTCCGGTTGAACTGCTTAATGACAGCAAGAAACTGACTGAAAAGAAGAGGGAAAAGTTGCTTCCACTCATAAAGGAAAAGTGCTGCTGGAGCCTTGCCTATGTTGAGCATGATGAGATAGACCGCATCAACATTCTTCAGGCTTCCCTAAAGGCAATGAAACTTGCATACGAGGGAATGTTAAAAAAACTTCCGGAATGGTGCAAGGCTAACGCCATTGATATGATTGCCGATGTAAAAAGCATTGAAGCTATGGCAGACGGAACCTTTACCCCTGACATTGATTGCAATGTAAAATGCGAGCCAAAGGCCGACGGAAACTATCCTGCGGTTATGGCTGCAAGCATCATAGCAAAGGTGGAGCGAGACCATCTCATGGTAAAGTATGATGAAAAATACCCTGGTTATGGATATGCAAAGCACAAGGGGTATCCAACAGCAGCCCATGTTGAAGCAATCCGTTCTTTAGGGCCATCACCAATACAACGGTTGAGTTTTGACTGGAACAAGGAAAAGAAAAAGAAGAAATAAAAAAAGGATGCCGCTCGGCATCCTTTTTCCATTTAATTCTATATGTAGACTATTAGTATTCTTCTGAATCAGATGGCTTACGCTTCGATACAATGTGGATTCTTGTATCCTTCTTTGCAGCACGCTTTTCTGCTACAAGGCGGCTTTCACCCTTGCGGCGGTAAATCTTCTTTGCTGGTTCTGCACCGTCTTCGCCCTGTGCTCCGAATTTTGCTTCCTTAGCGGCTTTCTTTTCTGCGCGGATTTTTGCCCTTTCCTTTTCTTCCTTTTCAATGAACTTGAGGGATTCATCCATTCCGCCGAAAAACTTCTTCATGTCTTCTGCGAATACTACGATAGCGCGGCGGTCATCTTCTCCGTCCTTGATTTTGCTTTCAACAATCTGCAAAAATACATCGCCGTTGCGGTTTTCCTTTACATTGAAAAAATAATTTCTCTTGTCCAAAGTAACCTGTGTTGTAAAGAGTTCCCCACGAATTGCCATAAGCGTCCTTCCTTAATAATGTCTGGATTGTATAAAAAAATGAGATGACCGTAATTGCGGTCCCGAATGATTAGAAATTATCACTATTGAAAATAAAATTCAAGTAGGGGAAAAGTCACTTTCCCCACTGAATCAATGGAAAAATGCCTGGCAGACTTCCTTTACGGCTTCAATGAGCTGGTCCATGGCTTCCTTTGTGGTGTCATGTCCAAAGCTGAATCTTACGGCGCTTTCCTTTTCCTTTGGCGGAATCTGCATGGTGTCAAGAATCGGTCTTGAATGGTGGCCGGCACTGCAGGCGCTTCCCGTTGAAATGTAGAAACCCTTTGTGCTTAAGGCTCGTTCCATAACCTGTCCCGGAATGCCAGGAAATGCTGCCTGAACAACCCAAGGGGAAAATGCTGCATCAGTTTCCTTTCCACGGCAATGGGGAATCATTACGCAGCCCTTGATTTCCATAAGTCTGGTGATGAATTCTTCAGTCCATTTTTCCTGGTTCTCAAACCTTTGGATGGAAGCAGGATTATTTTCCCTGATGCAATACTTTGAAAGGCACTGGGAAATGGCTTCGGCTCCGAAAAGGTTTTCCGTTCCGCTGCGCACATTCTTTTCCTGACCGCCGCCTTTAAGGAAGGAGTTCATGTCCTTTGCAAGGTAAAGAATTCCTATTCCCCTTGGTCCGCCGATTTTATGGGCGCTGAAAGCTGCGCTGTCTACTGCAGGATTTTTAAGGAAATCCAATGGAATCTTTCCCGCTGCCTGTACGCAGTCTACATGGAAGAATGGTTTTCTTTTTCCATTAGCCTTTTCTACAAGGGCATTTGCAATTTCGCTTACAGGCTGAATTGCACCAGTTTCATTGTTTACGGCCATTACAGTCACAAAAGCTGTATCAGGTTCAACTGCTGCTGCTATTGCTTCGGCAGTTACTATTCCGTCCTTGTTCGGGTTTACAGTGATTGTTTTCCATCCGCAAAGTGAAACCATCTTTGCCATTTCTCGAAGGGCAGGGTGCTCGATGGCACTGATGACAATGCTTCCTTTCTGTGGCTTTGAAAGAACACTTGTAAGGGCAAGGTGGTCGCTTTCCGTTCCACCTGAAGTAAAGAAAATGGATTCAGGTTTTACTCCAAGGGCATCGGCAGCTCTCTTTCTTGCGTCTTCAAAAACTTTGCGTGCATCGGTTCCTGCTTCATGAATGCTTGATGGATTACCCCAGTGTTCCAGGGAAAGATCCAGCGCATTCTTAACAATTTCTTCATCTACAGGAGATGTTGCCGCATAGTCAAAATAGTGTTCTTTAGAAATCATTTTGTATTCCGTACTTAGTTCAAAACTTCAAGAATTTTTTCGTCTGTTGCTTCGATGATTTTTGTGCTCTGTGGTCCATCCTGAACAATGAGCTTGATTGCGCTGGACATGTTCTTCTTGTCCTTCCTCATGGCTTCAAGAATTTTTTCTGCAGGAACTTTTGCTTTTCCTGTATTGTATCCGTAAGAGGCAAGTATTCTGATTCCTTCTTCCGCGTATTCCTTTGAGCAGATGCCGTTTTTCAATCCGTATTCAAAAGCCCTTGCCATTCCCCATGCAACGCCTTCGCCGTGGGTGATTTCGCCAAGTCCGCTTACAGATTCAAGTGCGTGGCCAAAGGTGTGACCAAGATTAAGAAAAGCCCTGTTTCCCTTTTCCTTTGGGTCTTCATGGACGATTTTTGCCTTTGCCTTTGAGCATCCGGAAATGAGCCGCTGAAGAACATCGTCATCACGATTCATGACCTTGTCCTTTTCGTTTCTGAAAAGATCAAGCATTTCCTTGTCAAAGAGGAATGCAGTCTTGATTGCTTCTGCAAGTCCTGAAATGTATTCCTTCTCAGGAAGTGATTCTACAAACTGGCTGAAGACATGGAGTTTCTTTGCAGGCCAGAAGGCTCCTATCATGTTCTTATAGCTGTCAAAATCACATCCTGTTTTTCCACCTACTGCAGCATCAACATCTGCAAGAAGAGTGGTGGAAACGAATTCAACATCGACACCTCTTTTAAACATGGATGCTGCAAAGCCAGTCATGTCACAGATTACGCCGCCACCCATGGCAACAAAAAGGCAGTTGCGGTTAAAGTTGCTGTTCAATGCTGCCTTTACGATTTCAAGGACGCTTTCGATGGTCTTGTATTTTTCACCAGAACCAATGATGCAGAGAGTATCGCCACCCTTGCGGTAAACCATGGATTCATTAAGCTTTATGTCAGTGATGTCAGTAAGCTCAACATTAAAATGCCTTATAAAATCCCTGTTGCATTCAAGGGCAGCAATAGTATTGTCCGTAACAAAAAGCCTGTTCTGCTTTGTTTCATCTGCAAAATAAATGCCCATAACGTCTGGAGTTCCGCTGTAGAAGGAAATCTCCGTATTGTCAAACCCTGAATCCTTAGGAAAATCA
>JAUNCR010000081.1 GCA_030526505.1 Spirochaetales bacterium | reverse complement strand
TTACAAAATCCATATTGCCATAGAGTTTCATAGCCTCCATATATTCGCTTTCTGTATCCAAAGCTTTGCCTTTGCAACTGAAAAAACAAATCAGAATCGTAATGCCCCCAAGAATTTTTCCGTTTAATTTCAAACTACTGGTTAAGAACATAATCAAGCCTTTCCCTTACCTTGCCTGTTGCCGAGGAATATTTATCCAAAAGAACATTAAGGATAGTTTCATCCTGAAGTTTTCCCTTCAGATATTCTTCCGCAAAAAAAACATACTTGTTGTCTGGCAAGGAAAACAGGTTGCAGATGGAACCCATAGCATCGTTCACATTTGCCAGGGTTGCCTTCTCCACAATTCTTTTGACTTCAGAAAATACAAGAATTTTTTTTGATTCTTCTTCATCCAGCCCTAAGTTTTTTCCTATTTCTATTCTTGCATAGTCCGAATATTTGTTTCTTGACGATATTCCAAGGATTGTTTCAAAACATTCCGTTGGAATAAGATCTACACTCTGATTTTTTACGGATTCTGCAACCAGATAATGGTATGACGGAAATTTTTCAAAGGATTTTTTCAGCAAAAGGATTGATTCAAGATTATCAGTCTCATTGTTTTTTGAAAGGATTTTATTTTTTATTTTTACATAACGGCAAATTGACGAATCGGATTCCAACAATTCACTGAACTTAAAATTGTTTTTTAAGGATGACTCAATTAATTCTGATGCCTTTTTAACTTCCTTTTCTTCAGGCTTACCATCATATTTAACTTTTACAAGCTGAAGGTTTTTAAGGAACTGCTGTTCATCAATTTGAAAGAAGCAGGATGCATACTCATAATCAATGTAGGCATATAGGATTGATTCAAAAAGCATTCCTTTTTTTTCATAAACCGTACTTGCCAGCTGCCCAAGACCGTAAAAATATTCTCCATCTTCAAAAAGACTTTCCAACAGAACAACGGAATCTTCATATTCACCTTTTTCAGCAAGGAGCATTGCATAGATTTTTTTATCCTCTGCACTTGCACTGTCATTTGCCTCTGAAAATCCCTTTTTAAAAGCTTTGAGGGAATCTTCCTTGTTTCCCATTGCAAAAAGAATCTGACCTTCAAGAAAAGAATACTTTTCGCCAGTTTTTTTCATAGCTGTTGCTTTCCTGCAGCATCCAAGGCTTTCTTCATAGTTTTTATTCTTCAGCAAGATGGAAGCTTTAAGCCCGTAATAGTTGCAAAGGTATTCCCTGGAAACTGATTTTGGCTCAAGGACTTCCGCCCGCCTTAAATATTCAAAGGCCTTTTCAAAATCATTTGAAAGAACAAAGATTGAAGCAAGATCCACCTTGGACTCAAAAAAATCAGGATTCTTAATGTCATATTCATTGACAGCCTGATTGAGCCTGCTGTTTTGAATGCCAAGGAGTTTGATTGCTTCGTATTCCTCCAATCGATTGTTTTTCTTGCAGGAAAAAAACAATGCACCGACAACAAAAATCAAAATCGCAAAAACATTTAGTCTTTTCATGAACAGCAAAAGTAGAAAAACAAAATCAATAAGTAAAGCAATTTTTGAAAACTGTAAAAAAAAATGGGAAAATACTTAAAATAAAAAAAAGAAACCTAACAATTTCTGTCAGATTTCTTTTTCAGCATTACAAATGAACGGATTAGGCTTCTGCAATTGCTTCCACTTCACATAGAACATTCTTTGGAAGTGTCTTTACGGCAACACAGGAACGGGCTGGTTTTCCAGTAAAGTACTTTGCATACACTTCATTGAACTTTGCAAAGTCCCCCATGTCTGCAAGGAAGCAGGTTGTCTTCACAACTTTTTCTGCAGAACTTCCGCCAGCCTTAAGCACGGCACAAACATTCCTGCACACCTGGTCAGCCTGTTCTTCGATTCCGCCTCCAACGATTTCTCCTGTGGCTGGGATTATTGCAATCTGTCCGGAAGTAAAAACAAATCCTCCTGAAACATATCCCTGTGAATATGGTCCGATTGCTGCAGGTGCATCCTTTGTTGAAATTACTGTCATGATTATTCCCCCATTCTCTGTTCCTTTACATCAGGATGGTCTTCATAAAACTGAACCTGTTCCTGAGTAAGTTCCTTTCTTTTTTCTATGAGTTCAAGATTGATTTTTGCAATCTGCCTGTAAAGTTCCATAAACGGAACCGGCTCGCTGAAGTCGGATTCAATCTGAGCCTTCTTAAAGGTTTTGCTTTCGTGTCGCCATTTATCTTCGTCGGCAGCAGTCCATCCTGTAATTTCAGGCTTGGCAAGGGTCTTCAGCTTGATTACTTCCACAACCTCAAACCATTTTTTACCGGTGAATGTTTCAATTGCCTGCCTTAACTTTTTGTCGCTTACGGGTGCTTTTACAAGAATATCATCTTCCCTGGTAACAGTAACCTGAGGATTCTCTTCGGCAAAAGTCTTGTAAAGTTCGCTTGCAAAGAAGCCGTCTTCAACATTTTTGTCTGCAAATTTATAGCTGTACACGGCACCCCAAAGTCCTGTTGTAAGGGATTCCCTCTTTCTCAAATTCGTTACAGGGAATATGAAGGCTTCCGTAATGTGAAGGTTTTCAGGAAGAACCCTGTTCATTGCCTCAATGAATACTGCAGGATCAAGGTCTTCATAAAGAAGGCAGGATGCGGTTTCTTCATAAGACGGAACACCAAGGGTCATGGCTGTTGCAAATTCAAGTCTTGGCAGCGGATTGAACCCTGATGTAAATACAAACCTAAGCCCTGAACGCAAGATAGCCTTGTGGAATATTTCAACCTGTGAAAGATAAGCTGTAAATTCTCCGCCGTCCTTTCTCTGGAAGTTAAAGAGAACTCGGTACATCACCTGGATGTTGCATTCTGGAACAACTTCAGGCGCCACAATAGTCTTGTTTTGTAGACTATCTGAGACCGATTCTATTTTTTCAGGCGTATAAACTTCAACATTTTCTGCAGTGTTGCAGATGCCGCACTTGTGGTCGCAGTTGCTGGTGCACTTAGAAGTAAGGACGCTGTTCACGCTCTTTTCCCATTCCTTCTTGTAAAACGAAGGTGCAGGTCCAAGACTTACACCATTCCAAGGAAGCTCTTCATCCATGGACCAGTTTCTGTAGATGCTGCCCATTACATCGTAATCTGCCTCTGCAAAAGCTTCCTGCCACTTGCAGAAATTTTCCCTAAGATACTCGTCCCAGGCATCAAATCTTGCACCTTTTCTATAGGCGCTGTAGATTACTTTTCCGGCCCTAAAGTCTCCGCGGCTTAAAAGCCCTTCAAGAATTGTTGAGTCAAAGTTATGCCTACCGATCTTGAATTTTCCCCTTGGAAGATTCTGATAGATGTAGTCTATTTTTTTCTTTGCTTCTTCAGGAGTAATCTGCCTCATCCTTTCGTAGGCTGTATGAGGCTTAGGTATAAAAACGCCAACATTTACATTGCACTGGATTTTAGTTCTTCCCTGCAAAGGAATAAGGAAGTCTACGATGGCCCTTTCTTCAGTCCCTTCAGCCCCTGGTTCAAGTTTTTCATCTGAAAAATAATCTCCCAAAGGAAGACCGATCATAAAATAGAACTTGGCACTGCTCCAGCCTCGTTTCTTTGCCTCGCGAACAATTTCCTCAAGGTGCTGTGCATAAACTTCCTTGTTCAGGCTCAACTGCCACATTTCTGTTGGTGTTTCAACGGCAAAAGTCAGACCGCTTTTTCTCACGGAAGAAAGTTTTTCCAGGATGTCCAAAGACATGCTGTTTACTTTAAGCGACGGAAGCTGGAAAGAAACATTAAAACCCTTATACCTTTCGTTAAGCAGATCCAAAAGTCCTCCAACATCAGGGAAGTCTGCGCTGGAAAGCGAATTAAGGCTTATTTCACGATAGCCTGCATCAAAAACAAGATGGTCGATTTCATCAATAATGAGCTTTAAATTCTTAACGCGGGTTGGCCTGTAATAAACGCCTGCATGACAGAAACGGCATCCGTTTGGACAGCCACGCATGATTTCAATTACACCGTGATCCTGAACTGGCCTGTTGGAAGGCAACGGAAACCAGGATGGAATTGATGGAACAAGGCCAAAGTTATTCTGCACTGAACGGCGGGCAACCTTCTTTTCAGGTCCCGTGCATTTTCTCTTTGTCCAGATGAACTTTTTTGTTTCCATAAGGGAAATCATCTCATCCCTGGAGGCTCCCTTTTCCTTCATGGAAGCAAGTTCTGAAACAAGTTCAAAAAGCACAGGTTCAGCTTCACCGATTATGAAGGCATCAAAAAAATCGGAAAACGGTGCAGGATTAGTAACACCGCAACCACCAGCAATGACGATTGGATCACCTTCTTTTCTGTCTGATGCAAAAACCGGAACCTTGCCGTCTTCAAGCATTGCAAGCACTTCAGTTATTCCAAGTTCATATCCGATGGAAAATCCGATCATGTCCGTGTCATGAAGAGGCATGCCTGTTTCAAGGGTATAAAGAGGCACATCCTTGCTCTTCATCAGTTCTTCAAAATCAGGAGCCGGAGCAAACACTCGTTCGCAACGAACGGTAGTAAGTGCATTCAAGCCGTTATAAATGATTTTGACGGCAAGATTCGACATGGCAATTTCGTACATGTCGGGAAAAGCAACGGCAAAATTGAACAAACGGTCGTTATCTGTATGTTCCTTGATCGTTACTCCGAATTCTCCCCCAACATATCTGGAAGGAACCTGTACGGCATTCAGCAGGGAACCAAAGGTTTTTAATGGATCAATAAGTTTCATCTGTTTCCTGTTTTATATTGCAGAACTGAAATCCAAACGGCGGCTGTTGATGCTCATGATAAGACCCATGGCAATCATGTTGGTAAACAAGGCGGAACCACCGTATGACATGAATGGCAATGGAATACCTGTAATAGGCATGATGCCCATAACCATTCCTACATTAACGATAAAGTGATAGAAGAGCATTCCGAGAATGCCGCTTGCAATGTAACAGCTGTAATTGTTTGTAGTCTGCTTGATTACATAGAGGATTCTCAAAAGGATGCATAGAAATGCCGCATACATGGCAATTCCACCGATAAATCCCATCTCTTCAGAAAAAATGCTGAAGATAAAGTCCGTTGACTGCTGAGGAAGAAATCGTCTGTGGCTCTGGCTGCCCTGGAGGAATCCGCGTCCAAACAAACCGCCAGCACCGATTGCTGTCTTTGACTGGATGATATTCCAGCCCGAACCTTTAGGGTCGCTGTAAGGATCGATGAAAACAATGAGTCGTGCAATCTGATACGGTTTCATAACCTTGCCGGCAGCAACAGAACCAAGTATGGAGGTTGTCAAAATACCAAAGGCATAGGTAATCCAATAGTAATATTTCTTTCTGAAAAGAATGAAACCGATTACACCGATTACAGTAATTCCAAGCATTGCAACAAAAACAAGCATCCTCAATTTGGAATTTGTAAGGATGTGAATTGCAGGAACCGATTTCCTGAGGATTTCAGTTTCCCATACAGGGAGAACCGTAAGGACAACAGTAATCATACCCGTAAGGAAAACGATGAGCAGGTATCTTACAGGAATATTTGCCATGAAGCACATGAAAAGGAATGCAGGAAGGAAAACCGTTGCTGTTCCAAGGTCAGGCTGAAGGAGAATCACTCCCATAGGTATGCCAAGGATCACGAGGCTTTTAATAAACCTTTTTGTAGGATCTTCATTCTGCGAACTGGCAAGATATTTTGACAGGAAAAGAATGAAAGAAATCTTAGTCAGTTCGGAAGGCTGAATGCCGAAATCGCCGATACCGATCCAGCTTCGGGCACCATTAACAAGCCTACCGAAAAATCTTGTGTAGATGAGCAACACAATCATCAATACATAAAAATGAAGGGAATATTTATTAAGCCTTCTGTAGTCAAAGGCGGAAACACAAATCAAAAGCACAAGTCCAATGCTGAGCCATATTATCTGCTTAACATATTCCCTTGAAACATTTATACCGTCAGAGTTAAAGCCTGAAGAATAGATGAAGGCAATGCCGATTGAAGTTAAAAAAACAATGCAAAGGAGAAGAAGATAATCGATCCTGTTGATAAATTTAAATTTCATTCTCGCCTTCCTCCCTGTGCTGCCTGCTGATTCAACAGATAGCGGAACTTAAGTGCATCAACCGCTTCATCAAAGGTCTGGTCATTGAAGAGCCCTTGAATGATGATGTTGGTTGCATAAGGAGCCCACCATTCCCACTTGTTTGCTGCTTCTACAAGAACGACAACAACATACTGGTCTTCAACAGGTGCATCAAACGGCGCATAGGCAGCCATCCAGGAATGCCAGTGGTCCTTTCCGTAACCATTGACTTCGGCTGTACCTGTCTTACCGGCAATCTGAACTGTAGTATTGTGCATAGGATAAACTGCAGTACCGTCGGAAATCGTATACCTCAAGGCTCTCTGAACTTCTTTCCAGACTTCAGGTGAAACCGTTGATTGGTGAAGTATCTCAGGCTTGACTTCCCTGACAACTTCATTATGCTGCGAAGGATCGCGGACTTCCTTTAAAAGATGAGGCTTATATATTTTACCGCTGTTGCATACCATGGCAAGCATGTTGGCAACATGAAGTGGTGTTACGAGTGTATATCCCTGACCGATGGAAATGTTCATTGTATCACCGCCAAGCCATTTTTCGCGGTACTTCCTCCACTTCCACTGGGCTGTAGGAACAGTACCCTTAGCCTGTGCCGGAAGGTCAATTTCAAGGCTCTGTCCAAAACCAAATTCCTGTGCGTATGAAGAAATGCGGTCAACACCAAGATAGTCTGTACCGATTACCCAGAAGTAAACATCGCAGCTCTGGGCAAGACCGTTCTTCATGTCAAGCCAACCGTGACCAGGAACGCCGACATGGCACCTGAACACACGGTCACCGTAGGTTATGCGTCCTGGACATTCGATTTTCTTATCCGACGGGAAAACCTTTTCGGAAAGCATGGCCGTAGACATGATTGTCTTGAAGGTTGAAGCCGGAGGATATTCCGCATTGACAACTCTGTTGAGCATTGGCTTGTCCTTGTCGTTGGCAAGCTTTGTATACTGAACGGAATAATCGTCCGTAGAAAAAACATTTGCGTCAAAGTATGGATAAGAAACCATTGCAATAACTTCACCGGAAGCAGGTTTAAGAACAACTGCGGCTCCGATTCGTTCTCCAAGGGCTTTCTCTGCAAGGCGCTGAATGCGGCTGTCAATTGTAAGGATAAGGTTCTTTCCGCTTTTTGGAGGAGTAACAACAGGCTTGTCGTTAAGGATACGGCCGTGAACATCAACTGTACGGCTGATGGTTCCAGGTTCACCTTTAAGAAGGCTGTCGTACTGGCGTTCGATTCCAGTCTTACCCACCACGGAATTTGCTTCGTATCCGCTGTTGAACATGATGTTCAGTTCTTCACTGGTAATGTTACCAACATAGCCAAGAACATGACTGATGGATCCGGTTTCAACATAGTTTCTTACAGGCTTGTTTCTCCAGGAAACTCCCGGCAAATCCGTAAGGTTCTCTGCAATATTTGAAATAATCTCAAAAGAAACATTTGTCTTTATTTCAATAGGTGAAAAGCTTTTGCGCTGTCTTTTGGGGATCTTGCTGTCGATTATGGATTTTGAAATGCCAAGGTACTCTGCAAGCTTTGTTGCAACAGTATCAAAATGGTCAGATGGAATTTCTCCCGGTCTTACATCTACGGCAAAGGAGTCCGTATTGATAACCATTGGAAGCTGAGCGTTGCGGTCAAAGATTTCGCCTCGCTGGGGTGTAATCGTAGTTATTGTACTTGAGATTCGTACAGACTGTTTTCGATAGGTTTCCCCGTTGATGATCTGAAGGGAAAACAGTTTGAGTGCATAAAACAAAAAGCAGACAACAACCATGAGGAAAAGAAATGCAACCTTGTAGTTTTTTCTTACGGAGTTGTCTGTGTGCCTTACATCTTCAAAGGCTGTATTTACATAGTGGGTCTCATTCATCAGTGTACATTCTCCGGTCTAAGAACAAGAGAATTCTTGAACACCCTGAGCAACCTGAACATAAAAGGTGCAAGGAAACTATTGGCAAGAAGTTCGAAGGCAAAAGTAAATGAAATGATTTTGTAGGCCACCGTTACAGATGGGAAAAGCAGTGAAATTACCTGTACGAGA
This sequence comes from Spirochaetales bacterium, assembly GCA_030526505.1. Lineage (GTDB taxonomy): Bacteria > Spirochaetota > Spirochaetia > Treponematales > Treponemataceae > Treponema_D. The sequence goes on along the minus strand of JAUNCR010000081.1, from coordinate 3,608 downwards.
AGAACCTTCATTACAGTTGCAATCAAGACAATGAGGAACGGAACCACGAATCCTTCTGTATTGAGGAGCTTGCAGAACTTTCCTCCTGCATATCCGATTATGGTCCTGAAAAGACAGTTGAATCCAAGTGGGCATGCTCCAAGGAAATCCAGGAACAGTCCGCTGAAGAATCCGGCTGATTCACCGTAGATTTTTCCATTGTGTAAAGCAATGAACACAACGCAAATCAGCGAAATGTCGGGAATGGCGGGAAGAAAAGTGATGTTTGAAAGCACTGCAGATTCAAAAACTGCAGTGGACAAAAGTATGATTATGCTTGTAATGAAAGGACGAATCATTCTGCACCTTCCTTTGCACCATTTTCAATTTTTGGCCTGTCGTTTCCATATTTATGGTCAACAACAAGAACTGTTTCAAGCCTCATAAAATCGATTACAGGATCAATTTCAATCTGGAGGGATGAATCATAATCAAGAACAGTAATTCTTGAAATTCTTCCGATAGGAATATCCTTCATGTAGTTGTCGTTTTCACCGCTGGTAACAACAAGGTCGCCGTGGTTGAAATCGTCAAGAACCCTTTTACGGATATAGTTGAGCATAAGAGGGCTGTCATAAGAACCGCCGCCGCTAACAATACCAATGTCACGGGTGTTCTGAATGCGGGAAGAAATATTGCATTTTGTGTCATAAACTGGCATTACCAGGCTTGTGCTCAAACCTACGGTAACAACTTTTCCTACAACACCGATGTTTCCGTTCTGGATTGCAATTACAGGCATACCCTTCCTGATTCCGCTTCTGGAACCTTTTCCTATGGTGATGCCTGAGTAGAGGTTGTCAGGATTGCGTCCAATGATCTGGGCCGCAATATTCCTGTATTCAAGTTCGGTTGCAAACTGCAGCTGTTCCCTAAGGCGTTCGTTTTCCTTACGGATTTCAGTATTGTTGCGCTGCATGTACTCGTAGTCCTTGAGTTTTTCTGTCAGGGCACGATATTCCTTCTGCAAAACGGCAACATCATGGATTGCCATGACGAATTTCTTTCCGAAACCGAAAACATTTGCAACACCTTCCTGAACGGAAGAAACCATTGAGAATCCAACAGTATTGAAATTCACAATGAAACTTCCGCCATTGAAGGCCAGCAAATTGCCGCTAAGAAGAATGAAAAATGCAAGCAGAATTTCTGCAGTCCTTACCTTCAGGGACTTTTTGATTCTGTTCATTAGTCGTTAAGGTTTGCGTAGATAGATCTGCTTGAAGACATTGCCTTGAAAAGTTCAAATGCTTCGCCAGCACCCCTTGCAACACTTTCAAGAGGCTTTTCTACAAGGAGAACAGGAACATTTGTCTTTTCCTTGATGAGGTCCTTGAGGCCCTTGAGCATGGAACCGCCGCCAGCCATAACGATACCTCGTTCAATAATGTCTGCAGCAAGTTCTGGTGGTGTTACCTGGAACACCCTCTTGATTTCATCAACGATCTTGTTTACAGGTTCCTTAAGTGCTTCGCGAACTTCGATTGAATCCACTTCAAGACGGCGAGGAAGACCTGTGATTGCGTCGTTGCCGGAAACTTCCACCTTGCGGATCTTGTCGCCGTCAACATTCTTTTCTGCCATTGCGTTACCGATTTCAATCTTAAGCTTTTCTGCTGTCTGTGGTCCGATAACGAGATTGTGTTCCTTGCGGATATACTTTACGATTGATTCGTCAAATGCATTTCCACCAACACGGATTGAACTTGTAACAACCATACCGCCAAGGGAAATAACTGAAACTTCAGTAGTACCGCCACCAATATCACAAACCATGTGACCTGCAGGTTCATAGATTGGGATTTCTGCACCGATGGCTGCTGCAAGGCTTTCTTCAATAAGCTTTACTTCCTTTGCACCGGCCTTGAGGGCAGCTGCCATAACAGCGTCCTGCTGAACCTGTGTAATGCAAGAAGGGATACCGATCTTCATGCGGATTGACTTGAAGAGGTGGTGCTTTGGAATAACTTTGCGGATAAAGTATTTAAGCATCTTTTCTGTAGAGTCACTGTCAGAAATAACACCGTCAGCAAGAGGTCTGATGGCTTCGATGTCTCCAGGAGTCCTCCAGAGCATGCTCTTTGCTTCCTTGCCGACTGCAACAACGCGTCCAGTGCCCTTTTCAACAGCTACAACAGAAGGTTCGTCAACAACGATACCCTGTCCGCGAACATAAATCAAAGTGTTACAGGTACCAAGGTCGATACCGATATCAGTAGTAAAATTATCAAAAAAACCCATGCTTTTCCTCCCGGCATAATTTTTTAATTCGTCAATTTAAATTTTACTCATCAAGACATTTTGCTCAGGGCCCCAGGATGATTGAACTGAATCTTCAGACATCTTCTCCATTCGGCCCTTGCCTTGACTGTGTCACCCCTGGATTCATAGATAACCCCGAGACCATAATGTGCATCAGCAGAGTTGTCGTCTTTCTGCAGAATATAGTTATATTCCGCCTCCGCCTCATCATAGTTACCCTCGTTGATGTATATCTGTCCCAAAAGGATGTGACTGCTATTTAAAAGTTCCTCATTGCTGCTGGTTTCAAGAACCCTGACAAGGTACTGCTTGGCAACTGAGTGCTGTTCATTCTTGCAGTATTGCTTGGCAATGTCAAACAGCAAAGTGTCCGATTCCCTTACGAGAAGCGCTTCCGTAAAGGCCGCAATGCTCAAGTCTGTTTCCCCAAGGGAAGCATAGCTCAAGCCCAGTAAAAGAGGAATGTCATCAGAATTATACCCCTTTTCCTGCGCATCGGAAATGTATTTTACAACCAAATCTGAATAATAGTGATAGTTTGAAAGCTTGTCCTTGTAAAAATATGATCTGCCCAACATGTATTCCAGCTGGGCCAGTGAATCAGACCTGCAGTTGCGGAGGGCTGTCCTAAGGCTGAAAATAGCCTCGTCAAGATATGCAAGGGCCTTCTGGTTGTCAGTTTCATATTCTGCAAGCATGAAGGAACTGTATCCGTGGAATGCAAGGGCATTGTTGTGGTACGGCTTGTTTTCAAGGATTCCAAGTGAAATGTCGTAGACATTCCTGTATCCTTCCTGAGAATGAAGGTCCCAGTTTGAATACATTGACGACACTGAATCTGAATTTAGGACTTTGTCACGAAATACTTTGACAAGGAAAAAAGAGAGAATAGAAATTAGAATTAAGCCTGATATTGAAGCAATAATACCAAAAATGACCAAGCGTCTTTTATGGTAATAAAACTCCAGTCCATATCTCCCTTTCATTTATCGTCCCACCCAAGTTTATTTGAAAAGGCTAAGGATATGGTAAGCCGGGTTCTGGAACATTACAAAGTAATGCGTGACCATCTATCCGCGACACCTGTCACCAGGTGCCTCCAGCAACCTACCCGCAGTATAAGGCCGGAATCCAAACTGCTATCCGATTTTGCTCCAGATGAGGTTTACTTATGCCGTTCTGTTGCCAGTAACGCGGTAGGCTCTTACCCTGCCTTTTCACCCTTACCTGATTGCTCAGGCGGTAATTTTCTGTAGCACTGTCTGTCAGATCAGGGGCTATGCACAGCAAGCCGTACAGCTGCCCTT
>JAUNCR010000080.1:4017-11953 GCA_030526505.1 Spirochaetales bacterium | reverse complement strand
TACATTTTCTGGAGTGTCGCTTGCCATTACGGTGCCGCCGTGAACGCCAGCTCCAGGACCAATGTCAACAAGCCAGTCGGCGGTAAGCAAAGTCTGCTCATCGTGTTCTACTACAATGACAGTGTTTCCAAGGTCACGGAGATATAAAAGGGAATCTATAAGGCGCTGGTTGTCCCTCTGGTGTAGACCGATGGAAGGTTCGTCAAGAATGTACATGACTCCTGTAAGGCCAGAACCAATCTGTGTTGAAAGACGGATTCGCTGTGCTTCTCCTCCGGAAAGGGTTGCGGCACTTCTCTGCAAGGTAAGGTAATCAAGGCCTACATTCTTCAAGAATGAAAGCCTGCTTGTAATTTCCTTAAGTACCTGAGCCGCAATCTTTTTTTCTGTTTCAGTAAGCTTGAGTTTTTCAAAAAATTCTATTGTGTCGCTTACGGAAAGTTCAGTAAGGTCCCAGATATTCATTCCGCCCACTGTAACGCCAAGGGCTTCCTTGCGGAGCCTTTTGCCGCAGCAGCTCTTGCATTCCTTGTGGGACATGTATTTTTCAAGGTTTTCACGGGCACTGTCACCCCAGGCTTCTGCATAGCGGCGGCGAAGTTCAGAATAGATTCCCACCCAAGGCCTGTTGTAGGTGCTTGTGCCTTCCCCGCTCTGCTTTTTGTAAATCCACTTAAGGCTGCGGTCTCCGGTTCCATTCCAGAGGATGTCCGACTGCTTTTTATTCATTTCCTTAAGGGGAGAATTCATGTCAAAATTCATGTCCTGGAAAACTGCACCGAACATGCTTTCGTTCCAGGCACTGTCAGGATTGAAAGGAAGGATTCCGTTTTCATTAAAGCTCAGGGATGAATCCGGCATGATAAGATCACGGTCAAATTCCATTTTTTCACCCAGACCCGTACAGTCAGGACAGGCACCGAAAGGATTGTTGAAAGAAAACAACCTTGGCTGAAGTTCAGGAACGGAAATGCCGCAGTCAGGACAGGCATTCTTCTGGCTGAAGAAAACTTCCTCTTCTATGTAATCTGCGTTGCGGTCATACTGGGTTCCCCTAAGGTCCATTGCCTTGCAAGCTTCTTCGTAGGCTTCATCACCTTTGTTTACACGGCGAAGTGCAATTACGATTCCAGCAGAAGACTTGAGGGCTGTTTCAACTGAATCGGCAAGTCGCTTCCTTACATCCTTTTTAAGAACGATGCGGTCAACAACGATTTCAATGGTGTGCTTTTTCTGTTTGTCCAGCTTGATTGAATCTTCAAGTTCAACCATAAGGCCGTCAATACGGGCACGGACAAATCCGCTTTTCTTTGCATCATCGATGATTTTCTGATGCTCGCCTTTTTTTCCACGGATTACAGGAGCAATCAAAGTAAGTTTTGTTCCCTCGTTCCAGGAAAGGATTGTGTCTATGATCTGGTCTACAGACTGTTCCTTGATTTCCCTGCCGCATTCTGGACAATGAGCCTTGCCGATGCGGGAAAAAAGAAGGCGGTAATAGTCGTATATTTCGGTAACGGTTCCAACAGTTGAACGGGGATTTTTATGGGTGGTTTTCTGTTCAATTGAAATGGCAGGGCTAAGTCCTGTAATAAGGTCAACATCAGGTTTGTCCATGCGTCCAAGAAACTGACGGGCATAGGAAGAAAGGCTTTCCATATACCTGCGCTGGCCTTCAGCAAAAAGTGTGTCAAAAGCAAGGGACGATTTTCCGGAGCCAGAAAGACCTGAAACAGCAACCAGCTTGTTGCGTGGAATTTCTACGGAAATATTCTTAAGGTTGTGCTCGCGGGCACCCTGAATGCAAATCTTATCACCGTCAAAAGCGTTCATGGGTCTATTATATAGAAAGTAAAAAACAAAAACAACGAGGGGTCTGTCCCCGGTGTTCAAGAATTGTCCGAAAACGAGAGGTCTAGGGGTCTGTCCCCTCTATCACTGAAAAAAAATGGCTTTCGCCCGGGGACAGACCCCTTTGCAAAATTCCACATTTCATTCTAAATTATAAACATGGGTGACAGAAACAGGGAAACTCAAGGGATTATTTTCTCACTTAAAAAGCAGGGGGAACAAAACCGCCTGGTTTCAGTCCTTACTCCAGACCAGGGTATAATTAACTGTATGTTATATGGGGGGCCTAAAAGCAAGCTCCGTTCCCTTGTCCAACCCTTTAACCGGGGAAGCCTGTACCTTTACACCGACAATATAAAACATTCTGTTAAAATTACTGACTTCGACCTTAAAAAAATCCATTTGACACTGAGGGAAAACCTCTATAAATCCTGGGCGGCAACCCTTGCTTCGGAAATTGTCCTTAAAACAAAATGCGCCGGAGACCCTCAAAACGCCTTCATCCTTCTTTCTGCACTTCTGGACGGAATTGATGCAGTAAACGAAGAGGAAGCAAGGCTTGGAATGCTAAGGTTCCTGTGGAGATACCTTGGGCTTCTTGGCATACAGCCCGATGCACGGGAATGCACTTCCTGCGGCACTTCCCTTTTGTCCAGGGACCACAACATTTACTATATGGAAAATCAGAATGGTTTTGTCTGCAGCGACTGCATCCCATACAGCGCAGAAAACCTTAGGCAGTCTGCAGAGAACTTCAAGCTGGACATACATTCCATTACTTATCTTGCGGCCATAAACGAGCTGACACCAGGAAAAGTAAGGGAACTTATATTGCCTGCAGAATCAGCCTACAAACTGAAAAGGCTTCTCTACCACCTTATTGAAAAATCCTGCGGTACAAAACTTGAGACACTGGAAAGCGGTTCCGGAATTTTGTAATTTCTTCAATTATATACTATAATTATAGTTACTAAGAAAGATTAAAATCATCTGATTTTCAAACCGTATAATAATTTTCTAAAATAAATAAAGGTAAAAATTTGAACTGGAACAAAACTAATGTACTGAAATCTGATGTCGATTCAATTCGGCAGAAATATAATATTGATGCAATTACTGCAAGCATACTGATAAGGCGCGGGATTACAAAAGGCCGCGACATTTTTTATTTTCTTGAAGACGACCTACGCTACCAGCACAATCCATTCCTTTTTAACGGTATGGAAGATGCAGTGGACAGGATTCTTGCCGCCGCTGAAAAAGATGAAAACGGAAACAGCGAAAAGGTTTTGATTTTCGGAGACCGCGATGTAGACGGCGTAACTGCAACGACAGTTCTCTATGAATGCCTTGTATCCATGGGCATTGATGTCCAGTTCCGTGTGCCTCAGGGGGACGACGCCTACGGTCTTTCCATCGAAGCAATTGATGAATTTGCAGACCAGTACGGATCCCTCATCATCACCGTTGACTGCGGAATTGCAAATGTTGACGAAGTTGCCTATGCTGCAGAAAAGGGAATCGATGTAATCGTAACTGACCATCACAACCCACAGGGAGTTCTTCCATCTCCGGCAATAATTCTTGATGCAAAAACGGAAGGCAGCGGATATCCATTCCAGGAAATTTCCGGATGTGCCCTTACCTACAAACTTGCAACAGCATTGCGCTTTACAAAAAGCAAATGGTACAAGACAGATGTAACCTTACTTAATGCCAGGACAGAAGACGATTCAATAGTTGTTGAATGCATCAAAGTCAGAAACATGATTCCACTCGGAAGGCTTACGGAAACTGTAGTGCCAGGGGAAAAATCTATTACTGACACAAAGCTTCCAAAATATCTTCAGGGGCAGCTCATACTCTGCTGGAATGCAAAGGAAACTTCCATACTCCTTAAGCAGGCCTTTGGCAACGGAGCTGACTTTAATGTTTACGGAATGCAGGAAGAGATTTCAAAACTTTTCCCTTCCCTCAAAGATTCAAGCCTTGAAAAAATCAAGAACCTTTCAAAGATTGCAAAGTACGGCGACCATGAACCTACTGAAATCGGCGGTTTCTACAACATTTATGTTACCTATGTTCAGCAAAGCCTAAAAAAAGAAAACCCATCTTTTGTTCAGACAGAAGAAAAGGAACTCCAGCTGGTTGCCCTTGCCGCCATTGCAGACATAATGCCTTTGACAGACGAAAACAGAATCTTCGTTCGTAAAGGCCTTGAATACATGAACGCAGGAAAAGTAAGGAAAGGCCTCATCGAACTTCTTTCCCAGATTAACCTTCTTGGAAAAAGAATCACCTCAAAGGACATAGGATGGTCCATTGCCCCAAAACTAAATGCGGCTGGAAGACTTGGACACGCTTCAATTGCAACAGACCTGTTTACTTCCGAAGATCCTTCTTTCAGGGAACAGGTTGCACAAAAAATCATTCAGCTTAACGAGGAAAGGAAAAACCTTACAAACGAAGCTGAAAACATAACTTTCGAGCAGGCAAAAAGCTCAATCGAAAATTACAACGGAAAACTCAGCGTTGTTTTTGACGAAAAGATTTTCAAGGGAGTTTCCGGCATCCTTGCGTCCCGCTATGTTGAACAGTTCGGCATACCTTCAATAGTAATGTCGGCCGTTGATGATGTTGTCATAGGTTCCATGAGGAGCTGCAGGGGCTTTGATGTTTCCGGATTCCTTGAAAACATGAAGGACATTTTCATCAGTCATGGAGGCCATGACTTTGCGGCAGGCTTTTCGCTGGAAAGGAAAAACCTTGAGCAATACCTTTTGATGATAAAGGAAAATTCAAAGGACATTACCCTTCTTCCGGAAGAGGAAGCCGGACAGCCAATTGATGCGGAACTCTATGCAGAGCACATGACTCCGGACCTCATCAATATTGTGGACAGGTTTGAACCTTACGGAAACGAAAACGAAAACCTCCTGTTTCTTGCAAGGAACATTCCGATTTATTCAGCACAGATGGTCGGGAAAACAGAAAGGACGCACCTTAAGCTTGTCCTTGACTGCGTGAACAAGGAAGGAAAATCAACAAAGTTCCCGGCAATCTTCTGGGGTGCAGGGAACCTTCTCCATTCGGAAATTGAGGTCGGGGACAAAATCGACCTTCTGTTCAATGTGGAACGAAACTCTTTCAACGGTACAGAAACACTTCAACTAAACATAAAGGATTTGAGGAAAAGCTTATGAAAAAAATCGCATCATTTATCGCCATAGGATTTTTGTTTTTGACATCTGCAGCCTTTGCAAGACAGGCAGCCTTCAGTGGGGAAAACTACAGCATTTCCCTCAACTACAATGAAATTGCATCCCCTGGTGATGCAGTGTTTGTAAGGATGAAGGTTTCAAGAAGCAAGGCGGGAAAAGCAGACCTGTCCAACGCAGAGGCAAAACTTGAACTTATCGTAGACGGAAAGAGCGTCCGTTCTTCCGACTTCTACGCATTGGGCAAGGCAAAGAAAGAAGGTAAAACAATGCTTACTGGCATTCCTCTTTCTTCCTGGTGGACTAAGGAAAACAAATGTTCACTCAAAATCACCTACACCATGGCAAATGAATCCAAGGAATTCGCACTTCCCTTCAGTCTGGACAATAAATCTTTCATATCTGAAACCATTAAGCTCAATGCTTCGAATACGGCAATCAAAACCGACACAAGCACAAAAAGAATGGACCAGATTTCAAAGCTCAACACCATACTTGAAACCATAAATCCTCAGAATGTCTATTCTACAAAAGCTTTTGTTCCCCCTGTAGAGTCTACAAGAAGAACTTCTTATTTTGCGGACAGAAGGGTATTTGAATATTCAAACGGCAATTCTTCTACAAGCCTTCACCTTGGGATCGACTATGGAGTTCCAACGGGAACTGAAGTGCACGCTCCTGCAGAAGGAAAAGTCGTAATGGCAGAAAACAGGGTTTCAACAGGCTGGAGCGTTGTAATAGAACATCTTCCTGGACTTTATTCCCTTTACTATCACATGAACGAACTGAAGGTGAAGAAAGGCGACACGGTAAAAGCCGGAACCCTCCTTGGGTATTCCGGAGCAACTGGACTTGCCACAGGACCTCACCTTCACTGGGAAGTAAGGTTGAACCTTGAGGCAGTCAGCCCTGACTTCTTTACAACAAATTTTGCCTTTGAACCGGCAGGAAACTAGATTTCGGTTTTTTACAATTAAGTTATTTTACAAACAACCTACTATTTGTATAATGTATTATCTTTTTTCTATATAGGAGTTAATTATGAAAAAGATTGTAATGGTACTTGCAGCCGCAGTTATGGCTTTTGCAGTTACTGGATGCGGCGGATCTAAGGCTGCAACAGTAAAAATCGGTATCTATGAACCAGCTTCCGGAGACAATGGTGCTGGTGGAAAGCAGGAAACTCTTGGAGCTATCTATGCAAACGAAAAGATTCCAACAGTTACAATTGCCGGAAAGGAATACAAGGTTGAACTCGTACGCGTAGATAACGAATCTTCAAACGACAAGGCTGTTACTGCAGCTTCTGAACTCGTTTCAAAGGGCGTTTCAATCGTTCTCGGTTCTTATGGTTCTGGCGTTTCCATCGCAGCAAGCGACACATTCCTTGCAGCAGGAATCCCTGCAATCGGTATCACATGTACAAACCCACAGGTTACACTCGGCAACGAACACTACTTCCGCATCTGCTTCCTCGATCCATTCCAGGGTACAGTTCTTGCTTCCCTTGCACGCGACAAGTTCAACGCAAAGAAGGCTTATGTTCTTGCAAAGCTTGGCGACGACTATTCTGTAGGTCTTGCAAACTACTTCATCGAAGGCTTCAAGAAGCAGGGCGGCGAAGTTGTTTACGAAACATTCCCAGAAGGAACAAGCGACTTTGCAGCTTATGTTACAAACGCAAAGAACATGGGTGCTGATGTATTCTGCTCACCAGTTTCTACAGAAGCTGCTGCCCTCATCATCGAACAGGCAAACACACAGAAGCTCGGCATGCCAATCCTCGCTGGCGACACATGGGACTCGAATGTTATCCTCAACGCAGCAAAGGGAACAAATGTTGACATCAACGTAACAACATTCTTTGCAGAAGGTTCAACAGATGCAATGGTTGCAGATTTCGTAAAGGACTTCCGCGCTTGGATCAACTCTAACCCATCTAACCTTACAGACAACGGTGGAAACGACATCGTTGCTGCAAACCCAGTTATGGCTTACGATGCATACAATGTTGCACTTGAAGCAATCAAGGCAGCAGGCTCAACAAAGGGAGAAGACATCATGAAGGCTCTTCCAAATGTAAGCTACACAGGTATTACAGGCCTCATCGAATTCGACTCAACTGGTGATGCTAAGCGTGAAGGTGCATACATCAAGCACGCAAACAACAACGATGCAACATGGGAATTCGTTGCAATCCAGAAGATCAACTAATTCAACATTTCAATTGGATCTGCCGTCAAAGGCAGGTCTATTGAACACTCAGGCCTTTTTTCCCCAGGATTAAGGCCTGTAAAAATAGCAGGCACTAGAAAAGGATCAAGGTTACATTGATCTTTTTTTATTGCCTGATATTTATTTATGGGGCATATGGAAATCAATCCATAGGTTCCAAAAAAATCAACAAACGGAGTTTTGAAATGGATTTTTTCAACGCTAACCTGCCGTACATTCTTGCGGGCATTTCAACTGGCGGACAGTATGCACTCATCGCCATTGGATATACCATGGTATACGGAATTCTACGACTGATTAACTTTGCACACGGTGATGTTTTCATGGCATCTGGACTCATTATGGTTTACATGTACACTTGCATGCCACTGTACATTTCCATTCCATTTACCATCATTCTTACATCACTGCTTGGGTTCTCCATCGAACGCATTGCTTACAAGCCTTTGAGAAAAGCTCCACGCATGTCCATCATGATTTCTGCCATAGGTATGTCCTACCTTTTGCAGAACATTGCGCTGCTGGTATGGGGCGCAAACCCCAAAAGCTTCCCGTCTGTGATTGATCTGCAATCCATCTCCCTGCTGAATGGACAGCTGATCATCTCTGCGGAGGCGATCATCACCGTTCTT
>JAUNCR010000080.1:0-4007 GCA_030526505.1 Spirochaetales bacterium | reverse complement strand
CTATCCTCCAATTCCATGGATTTCAGATCCAATCCAGATTGCTTCCGCTATGACAAAGCGCGTAACAGTAATCACTCCATTCCTTACAGTGATCCTTGTAGTTTCGCTTGTAATGCTCATCAAGTACACAAAAATCGGTATGGCCATGCGCGCCGTATCAAAGGATTTCGAAACTTCTCACCTTATGGGAATCAGGATTAACCGCGTAATCAGTACAACCTTCATCATCGGTTCGGTACTTGCCGCTGCAGGTTCCCTCCTCTTCTTCTCCAACTATACTGGTGTTACACCTACTGCAGGAGGAATGCCTGGACTCAAGGCTTTCGTTGCCGCGGTATTCGGTGGCATCGGATCAATTCCAGGTGCAGTTATCGGAGCTTTCGTCATCGGTATCTGTGAAAACATAATCAAGGGTCTTGGATGGACAACTTTCAGCGACGCCTTTACTTTCGTTCTCCTCATCATTGTCTTGATGTTCATGCCAACTGGACTCTTTGGCGAAAAACAGACTGATAAGGTCTGAGCTTAAGGTGGAATACATGATTAATATAAACAAAAACAGAAATACAATAATCAGTTTTGGACTTCTTGCATTGCTTTTTTTTATCGTAGCAATACTTGAACAGGTTCTTCCTAGAACTTCAATGCTTTTTACAGTTCTTAAAAAAGGTGCCATTTACGCTCTCGTAGCAGTAAGCATGAACCTTCTTAACGGTTTTACAGGACTCTTTTCATTGGGACAGGCAGGCTTTATGCTTCTTGGTGCCTACACATACGCAATCTTTACAATCCCGGTTGCATCCCGTGCACAGGTTTACCAGTACTTTGACGGTGGACTCATTCAGTTCACGATTCCTTTGTTTGCAGCAATGATTCTTGCAGGCCTTGTGGCTGCCTTCATTGCTTTCCTCATCGGACTTCCTGTTCTCCGCCTTAAGTCAGACTACCTTGCCATTGCAACCCTTGGTTTTGCAGAAATCATCCGCGCCCTTTTCCAGTGGGACAAGCTTGGAGTGATTACTAACGGCTCAAATCTTTTGCGCCGCTATCCGGTATTCCGCTCGACCCTTTTCCCATTTGCAGTTGCCGGTGTCTGCATAGCAATGATTGTGCTCCTCATCAACTCAACCTACGGCCGTGCATTCAAAGCCATCCGAGATGACGAAGTTGCCGCAGAAGCAATGGGCATCAACCTTGCCCATCACAAAAGAATGGCATTTGTAATCAGTTCCTTCTTTGCTGGCATTTCCGGTGCCCTTCTTGCCATGTTCCAGACAACAATCCAGGCAAACCAGTTCAAGTCGGCAATGACATACGAAATCCTCCTCATCGTTGTTATCGGCGGAATGGGTTCAGTTACAGGAAGCTGCATTTCAAGTTTCCTTTTCATCGCCTGTTCGGAATGGTGGCTCCGTTTCCTTGACAACTCAAATGTATTTGTTGGCGGACTTCACCTTGGATTCATGAAGCCAGGTTTCCGCAAAGTTGTATTCAGCGTAATCATCATGGCCATCGTTCTTTTCTACCAGAAGGGAATCATGGGCGAAAATGAATTCAGCCTTGCAGGCATCATCAGGTTCTTCAAGGGACTGACCAAGAAGAAGAGCAAACAGGTGGCAGACGCCAAGGCGGGAGAATAATATGGCAGAAAATGTACTTAAAATAGAAAATGTAACAATGCAGTTTGGTGGCGTTGTTGCCGTAAACAACCTTTCCCTTGAAGTTAACAAAAACGAAATCGTTTCCCTCATCGGTCCAAACGGTGCAGGAAAAACAACTGCATTCAATGTTGTTACAGGCGTTTATGCACCAACCAACGGTGCCGTTTATTTCAACGGGGATAAAATAATCGAAAACTATCCTCACGGAAAAATGAAGAAACTCTATTCAGGACAGAACAACGGCCTTTACAAGGGACACCTTGAGCCAACTCCAGACAAGATTACAAAACTTGGCATTGCCCGTACTTTCCAGAACATCCGTCTTTGGAAAAGCCAGAGCGTTTTTGACAATGTACTCATTGCAAAGCACTGCCGCAGGACAAGCAATGTTTTCTCTGCAACCTTCAGGCTCAACGCAAAGGAAGAAAAGGCACAGAGACAGGAAACGGAAGAACTTTTGAACATCCTGGGACTCTATGATGTCCGCAACGAAAAGTGCACTTCCCTTCCTTACGGACTTCAGCGCCGCCTTGAAATTGCCCGTGCCCTTGCAACAAACCCATCGCTCCTTTTGCTTGATGAACCTGCAGCCGGCATGAACCCACAGGAAACCCAGGAGCTTACAGACTTCATATACAAGATCCGCGACGATTTCAAGCTTACTGTATTTATGATCGAACACCACATGGACCTTGTAATGAACATTTCGGACAGAATCTATGTACTTAACTTTGGCGCCCTCATTTCGAAGGGTACACCTGAAGAAGTTCAGAATGATCCTGTAGTTATTTCCGCCTACCTTGGTGAAGAAAAGGTTTCCTAAAAGAGGAGAATGACAAATGCTTAAAATAAACAACCTTAATGTATCATACGGTGGAATCAAGGCGCTCCAGGATGTAAGTCTTGAAGTACCGGAAGGAAAAATCGTTACCCTCATCGGTGCCAACGGTGCAGGAAAATCCACATTACTCAAGTCCATCGTGGGAATCGTTTCACCAGACTCAGGTTCGATTGAATTCCTTGGAAACAACATCACCTCGAACAAAGTTTACAAGACTGTTGGGGAAGGAATCGCACTTGTTCCGGAAGGACGCAAGGTTTTTACAGACCTTACAGTTGCAGAAAACCTTAAGATCGGTGCATACCTTAGAAACGACAAAAAGGAAATTGAAAAGGACATTGAATGGATCTATTCCCTTTTTCCTCGACTAAAAGAAAGAAGCTGGCAGTACGCAGGAACCCTTTCCGGCGGTGAACAGCAGATGCTCGCCGTAGGCCGTGCGCTCATGAGCCGTCCTAAGCTCATGATGATGGATGAACCTTCCCTTGGTCTTGCACCACTTGTCGTACAGGACATCTTCTCGATTATCAGGGAAGTAAACAAGGCAGGCGTTACAATCCTCCTTATTGAACAGAATGCAAACATGGCCCTTAAGACCGCCGACCTTGCCTATGTTCTTGAAACAGGGAAAATCGTTCTTTCGGGAAGCGGAAAAGAACTTCTTGAAAACGAAAGCGTTAAAGAAGCTTACCTTGGTAAGAAGAAAAACAAGTAATCCTTCACAAAAAGAAAGGGTCCTAAACTTATTCAGGACCCTTTCTTTATTTGGCTATGTTCGTATTAAGTGTTGCTGTGCCGATTGAGCGCTACGCTGCGCCCATACGCACCTGCTATGGGCTTATGTCGAAATCAAGCGTTATCTACTAAGCGGTAGTTTCGACAGGCTCAACCACCGTATACAGTGTAGCAACACTATTTCCAGACAAAGCCTTTTATTTTCATCAGAATGAAAATCATTTTACAAGCTTCAGGAAATCTTCTTCATTGATGATTGGGATTCCAAGTTCTGCAGCCTTCTTGTTTTTTGAAGATCCGCTGGTCGTATCGTTAGTAACAAGGTAGCTAAGTCCCTTTACAACAGAAGACTTTACGGCTCCACCCTTTTCCTTTACAAGATTCTGTGCATCGGCTCGTTTCATGGTCTTAAGCTCCCCAGTAAAGCAGAAGCTTTGTCCTGCCAGTTCCCCGTTGTTTTCCCCCTGCACAAGGTTAATCGTTCCGTCGCCTACCATTGAAAGCATTTCATCCTTGTTTTCCTTTATGCCGCTGACAAAAGTATGTGCAAGGATTTCTGCAAACCTGTAGACGGATGCAATCTCTTCTTCCGAAGAAGAAACGATCTTATCAAGAGTTGTATATCCTGCAGAAATGAGGGTTTCAACTACAGTTTCACCAATGCCTTCAATGTCAAAGCCTGCAATGAATTTGGCAAGGGAAATCTTTCTATGGGACTGAATCGAAGCATATACTTTTTCGGCACCCAAAGATTTCTTCCCCGATTCAAG
>JAUNCR010000079.1 GCA_030526505.1 Spirochaetales bacterium | reverse complement strand
CATTAAACCGCAAATCCATTTGAAGAATGGATCCTTGTATTTTGGCCAAACCAGGTTCCCAGGATGGATTTTGATTTTTAGATAACTGCTTTAAAATAAAAAAAAGTTCCTGCGATTTACAGAAACTTGATGTGGGGAGTGTAGGATTCGGACCTACGAAGGAAAACCAACAGATTTACAGTCTGCCCCCTTTGACCACTCGGGAAACTCCCCATTCCCTTATTGGGATAAAGCCGCCGCAGGGATTCGGACCCAGGACCTCGAGATTACAAATCACGCGCTCTACCAGCTGAGCTACAGCGGCTTATTTTTATCAACCTCGCTATTGCGTTGCTGATGTTTGATACTATATAGAAACTGCGAAAAAGTGTCAATAGCAATATCAAAAAAATATGATTTTTTTTTAATATTTTTTGACAAAAAAAATCCCGGTAAGACGGCAAGCATCACTCACCGCCCTACCGGGACCTTATGTCTCAATGAATCTTAAAAAGATTACATTACAGCCTTAACTTCAACAGTTTCGCCGGCCTTAGCCATTGGAACAAGGTTACCTTCTACCTTAGCACCGTTGATGTAAAGTTCCTTGATTCCCTTCTGAGAACCGTTGTTTACGATTTCGATGTTGTATGTTGCATCGCGGAACTTGCGTGTTACCTTGTATCCCTTAACGTCTGCTGGGAGACATGGATCAACTACGATACCCTTGTATGAAGGCTTTATGCCAAGGAGGTGCTGGCTGACTGTAAGCCACATCCATGCAGCTGTACCTGTAAGCCAAGAATTCTTACCTTCACCAGGCTTTGCTGCATCCTTACCTGCAACCATCTGGCAGTTTACATAAGGTTCAACCTTGTGGAGCTGCTGGTCCTTAAGGTACATTGGGGAAATCTTGCGGAAGAGTTCCCAAGCGTCGTTACCGCGGCCTGCAACTGTTTCACCAATGATTACCCATGGATTGTTGTGGCAGAAGATACCTGCGTTTTCCTTGTATCCTGCTGGATAAGAAGAAATTTCACCCATTTCAACATGGTACTTTGTATATGCAGGGTTGTTGAGAACCATACCGTGATCGCAGTCAAGGTACTTCTTACAAGAATCGATTGCCTTGTCTACCATGCCTTCTTCAAGACCGATTCCAGCCATTGTACAGAAGCCCTGTGATTCGATGAAGATCTTTCCTTCTTCGCATTCGTTTGAACCGATCTTGTTTCCGTAGAAGTCGTATGCGCGGAGGTACCATTCGCCGTCCCAACCGTGCTTCTTTACAGCTTCGATCATGCTGTCAACGCACTTCTGTGCACGGGCAGCTTCGTCATCCTTGCCTACCTGCTTGCAGAGTTCGATGTAGTCCTTACCTGTAACAACGAAGAGGCCTGCGATCATGAGGGATTCAGCCTTTGAGCCTTCAGAGTTGTTTTCTGTTGTCTGGAATGATTCGTTTGGATCCCAAGAGAAACAGTTAAGGTTGAGACAGTCGTTCCAGTCAGCGCGTCCAATAAGTGGAAGCATGTGTGGTCCCAGGTTTTCTACAACGTGGTTGAAAGAAATCTTGAGGTGTTCCATAAGTGAAACTTCTGTTCCAGCCTTGTTGTCAAATGGAACTGGTTCGTCAAGGATAGAGAAGTCTCCTGTTTCCTTAACATAAGCAACAGTACCGAAAATGAGCCAGCATGGATCGTCGTTGAATCCACCGCCGATGTCGTTGTTACCGTGCTTTGTAAGTGGCTGGTACTGGTGGTAGCATCCGCCGTCCGGGAACTGTGTAGATGCAATGTCGATGATTCTTTCGCGTGCGCGGGATGGAACCTGGTGAACGAATCCAACAAGGTCCTGGTTTGAATCACGGAATCCCATTCCACGACCAACGCCGCTTTCAAAGAATGAAGCTGAGCGTGAGAAGTTGAATGTGATCATACACTGGTACTGGCTCCAGATGTTTACCATGCGGTTAAGCTTTTCGTCGTCACTCTTAACAACATACTTGTCAAGGAGAGCGTCCCACATAGAGCGGAGTTCATTGTATGCAGCGTCTACAGCTTCTACTGTAGAGAATTTCTTGATGAGGGCTTCAGCCTTTGTCTTGTTAACGAAAGTAACATCGCTGTCCTGAGAAGAAATGAGTGTACCGTTCTTCTTGCGCTGGATGTCTGCTTCACAGAACTTTTCGTCCTGAGCATTTTCAACATAACCGAGGACAAAGATGTAGTCCTTGCTTTCGCCGGCCTTGAGTTCAACTTCCACATAGTGAGAAGCGATTGGAGACCAACCGTGTGCAAGTGAGTTGCTTGGCTTTCCTGCCATTACGCACTGTGGATCTGCGAATTCGTTGTAGAGGCCGATGAATGATTCGCGGTCTGTGTCGTATCCGTCGATCTTTGCGTTTGTAAGCGAGTAATATGCGTAGTGATTACGGCGTTCCTTGTATTCTGTCTTGTGATAGATTGTAGAACCGTCGATTTCTACTTCACCAGTAGACCAGTTGCGCTGGAAGTTTTCCATATCTGTTGCAGCATTCCAGAGACACCATTCAGCAAATGAGAAGAGCTT
Organism: Spirochaetales bacterium; assembly: GCA_030526505.1. Lineage (GTDB taxonomy): Bacteria > Spirochaetota > Spirochaetia > Treponematales > Treponemataceae > Treponema_D. The sequence goes on along the minus strand of JAUNCR010000079.1, from coordinate 9,972 downwards.
GATCTTCTTTGTTGCGTTTGTTGTGTTCTTGAGTGTCACCTTCTGAACTTCTGCCCAAGTCTTGAGTGGAACAAAGAAAAGAACAGATGCTTCGATACCATTCTTGCTTCCTGTGATACGAGTATAGTTCATACCGTGACGGCATTCGTAGCTGTCAAGTTCAGTCTTGCATGGCTTCCAACCTGGATTCCATACTGTTCCGTTGTCGTTGATATAGAAATAGCGTCCACCATTGTCCATTGGTACGCCGTTGTAGCGGTAACGAGTGATGCGGCGGAACTTAGCGTCCTTGTAGAATGAATAACCGCCCGCTGTATTAGAAATGAGCGAGAAAAAATCCTCGTTGCCAAGGTAGTTGATCCAAGGCCAAGGTGTTGCAGGATTTGTGATTACAAATTCCCTGTTCTGGTCATCAAAATGTCCGAATTCCATAGTGTTTTTCCTTCAATAGTTTTTTTCCGTAGAAAAATTCAAGAGAATAAGTCTACAAAAATTTTTTGAATTTTATCACGATAAGCCATAAAAGTCAAAGTATTGGCGAATGTTTCGTAATATATGGAAAACTTGTTTTTTTTAAATTTCCTCCGTATAATGAAATTTATGAGAAAATACATCATTGCAACAATCATCGCTGCATCGCTCCTTATTCCGGTGACAGCAAAAAAAGTCGTGCTTGACTATAATCAGCTTGCATCAACCGCATCTGAAAAGGACATCAAGACTGCATACAAGCAGGAAAGATCCCTGTTCTACAAGACTTACTACGACAACAAGGAAACCTTCCTTCAGCTATGCCTTAAGAACGACAGGCCATACTCGTTCATCAAAATGTGCATAGACTATGAATCCGACATAAACGCCACATCAAAGGACGGACGAAATCCAGTTTCCTATGCGGCACAGTATTCTTCTGACCCAAGGACAATTGAAATCCTCGTAAAGACAGATGCACTTACTGCATCAAGAAAGAGAAAGAGAATCACTCAGACTGACAGCTACGGAAAGAATGCCTTCCACTATGCAAAGGAAAATGCCAACGGTGCCATCTACGCCAAACTCTGCGAATTTTCTGAAGATCCTAATGTATACGAAGGCGATGAAGTTGCAACGGAGAAAAACGCTCCTCTTGATGACATTGCAGCACTTGAGGCAGAACTTGCAAGGGAAGCCGCAGAACTTGAAGCAATGAGCTACAAGGGACCGGAAGAAGTTCCTGCACCTGTTCCAGAGCCGGCACCAGTTGTTGTCCCTGTTCCTGCACCACCAGTTGAAGCACCGGCTCCTGCCGTTGCAGAAGAAAAGGAAGAGATTACAGAGGAACCTGAAGTTGTTGCCCTCATTGAAAAGGCAGTGGCAACTCCAGAGCCAGTTCCAGTTCCTGCACCTGCCCCAGCACCAGTTCCTGTCGAAGCTCCAAAACCGGACCTCAAGAAGCAGGAAGTTGAAACTTACGCAAGCGCTTTCCTTCTTGATTACGCAGAAGAACCAAAGGAAGAAGCTGCAGAAAAGAAAATCATCAAGATTGAAAATCCAAATCTTGCAGACAAGAATGGCGTAACACTCCTCATGAAGGCAGCAAAGTCTGGAAGCGACTGGGATGTTCGCACTCTCCTTGCAAGCGGCGCAGAAGTAAACGCCCGCGATAAGGACGGCTGGACGGCACTCATGTATGCAGCCCGCTACCAGAACAACCTCAACATCATCAACATGCTCATTGAAAAGGGAGCCTATGTAAGGGTTAGAAACAAGTTCAACGCCACACCACTCCTTATGGCTGCAGACTATTCAAAGAATCCGGAAATCCTTTCTGTCCTCCTCAAGAACAGAACTGTTGCGGAAGACGAAGTTTTCAGGGCATTTGTATTCTGCATCACCGGAAAAACAAGCACAACACATGTCCGTGCAGCAAAGGTAAAGCTTTTCCTTGACATGAACATCCCTTTGAACAGACTCTGGAAGGGACAGACTCCTTTGATGTATGCGGCACAGTACAGCACTTCAACAGATGTCATCCAGCAGCTTCTTGATGCAGGTGCAGATCCAGCACTTACAAACGAAAAGGGAATGTCTGCCTTTGACTATGCAAAGAACAACAAGAGACTGCCACAGGACAATACATTCTGGGCCCTCAACAGCGCAAAATAAAAAATGAGAATTACAGGCGGAAAACTAAAAGGCAGGTTCACTGAAACTCCATACGGAAAGATGGCTATCAGGCCTGCCATGGACAAAATGCGCGAATCCGTTTTTGCAATCCTTGATCCGGTTCTTGAAGGAAAATCCTTTCTGGATTTGTTCTCGGGATCCGGAACCATTGCACTTGAAGCCGTATCCCACGGGGCTGCTGATGTTACCCTTTGCGAAATGGACAAGTCCAAGGCAAAGATTGTCTTTCAGAATGTAAAGATGGCGGAAGAAGTTGGCGTAAGAATTAAATGCCATTTTATGGCAGTTGAACTATATTTGAAGAGATGCAAGGATAAGTTCGACTACATTTTCATGGACCCCCCTTTCCCGTATAAGTTCAGGAAAGAACTTATTGAAACCGCGGGGACAAAAATGATGCTCAAGGAAAACGGAAAGCTCCTCATTCATTATCCTGAAGAAGATGCCTTGCCGGACAGAATCGGAAACCTTGTTCTTGTAGACAAAAGGGTTTACGGAAGATCAATCGTGAATTTCTATGCCTACGAAACAAAATCCGAAGAAGCCGCTCCTGAACAGCCGGACTGATTTTTCACCCGCTTTTAAGGATAATTAAATATTCCTTGACAAATGGGCAACTGAGTTTACAATGGGTATTAGTAGAGATGACTGAAGATTTAAAAAAACAAATCGATGACAATCAGGATGAATATTTCATCAAGGTAACTGACAAGCCGGTACAGGGGCTGTCGGATCCGCAGAAGGTTGCACTCAACAGAAAAGCCAACACCCTTTTAACGAAGGGAAACTTGAAATGGCAGAAAGGATCTTCATTACTACAGGTTACTCTGACGGGCTTACTCGCGTAGGTGACAAATACGCCGAGAAAAACCTTTATTTTAAAGCCCTGAAACTCTACCTGCTGGCACACAACAAGAGGAAAAGTGAGCCAATTATAGAAAAAATATCGCAGACTCTGTCTGTCATGCTAAAAGAGAATTAAAAATAAACATTTATCGGAGAAAGAGGTAAAAATAAAAATGTCGGATGTAGAAAAAAGTGAGGAATTTGACACAGCATCTGAGCAGGACTTTGTAGTTCCAAAGACTGACGACGACTCATCATCGGAAATCAGCGAACTTTCCAAAAAGGGATATCAGTACCTTAAGGAAAACAGAACTGATGATGCCGTAGATGCTTTCAAAAAAATCCTTGAACTTGAAGAGAACAACAACTATGCCCTGGTAGGTCTTGGCGACAGTGAAAGAAAGCGGTTCCACTTCAAGGATGCCATCGTTTACTATTCAAAATGCCTTTCCTGCCATCCGGGAAACAACTATGCACTTTTTGGTCTTGCTGACTGCTACAAGGCAATCAACCAGTACCACAAGGCAATTGAAATCTGGGAACAGTACCTTGTCCATGACGACAGGAACATCACTGTCCTTACCCGTGTTGCAGATGCATACAGAAAAATCAGGGACTTTAAGAAATCAAAATCCCTTTACCTTCGTGTTCTTGACATGGAAGAAAACAATGCCTATGCCCTCATTGGACTTGGCCACCTTCACTATGACTTCAAGGAATACAAGGATGCCCTCTTCTACTGGACCCGCATGGTGGATGTAAATCCTGAGCATGTGGACATCCGTGTACTTACATCAATAGGAAACTGCCACAGAAAGCTTAAGACCTTTGAAAAGGGACTTCCATATTTTGAAAAGGCTTTGGACAAGGACCCAAGAAATTTCTATGCACTCTTTGGAATTGCAGACTGTTACCGCGGAATGAATCAGCAGTTCCGTTCCATCGAATACTGGAACAGGATCCTTGAAATAGACCCGAAAAACAAGGTTATCCTTACCCGTACCGGTGACGCATACCGCAATACAGGCGATTACAAGACGGCAACGGATTATTACAACCGTGCCATGGACATTGACTTTGATGTCTATGCAGCCCTTGGACTTGCCCTCATCTGCAAAGGCGAAGGACGCTACGATGAAGCCATTGAACGGCTTTCAAAACTTGTTCGTGACGACCAGAAGAATTTCCGCCTTTACATTGACCTGGCTGACTGCTATGTAAAGATGAACAAAAAGCAGAGCGCCCTGGACATACTTGCACAGTTCCAGGCACTTGGAATACGCAACCAGACAATCAACGAATATGCAGACCAGATAAAGGCCATGTAACAACAGGTCCCGGTGTTTACATCGGGACTATTTTATTTTCCTCCACTCCATCTTTTAACTGCTGTTATGGAAACAAAACCTTTTTTCTGATATAAATTTCGTCATGCTAGATAAAATAGTTCTAACAGGCCTTACGCCAGAAGAGATTTCCACAAGCCTCCAGTTGAAGCCGGCATTCCGAGCAAAACAGATTTACGAATGGATAGCAAAGGGTGTTGAATCCTTTGACGAAATGACAAACATCGACAAGGCCACAAGGGAAAAACTTTCAGAATCAGCACTTCTCCGCTCCTCTTCAGTTTCAGAAGTTCTTAAGGATCCTGACGGTACAATTAAGCTTCAGATCACCCTTAATGACGGTCGTGCAATTGAAACCGTTCTCCTTACAGACAAGGAAGGAAGGAAAACCGCCTGTGTAAGCTGCCAGGCTGGATGTGCCATGAAGTGCGCCTTCTGCCAGACGGGACAGCTGGGCCTTGGACGAAATCTGACGGCAGGAGAAATAGTCGAGGAATTCCTCTTCATGGAAAAGGAAGCGGGAAAACTTGACAACATAGTCTTTATGGGGATGGGAGAACCATTCCAGAACCTGGATTCAATCCGCAAGGCAGTTGCAGTCCTTACAGATCCTAAAGGCAGGGCATTGAGCAGCAGAAGAATTACATTGAGCACCTGTGGACTTGTAAAAGGAATCTATGAACTTGCTAACAACGGGCCAAAAATGAGGCTTGCCATTTCCCTTACCACGGCAGACGAAGAACTCAGAAAGGAACTGATGCCTGTTACGGCAGGAAATCCACTTTCGGAACTCAGGAAGGCAATTGCATATTTCATTGAAAAAACAGGAAAACGCGTAACTCTTGAAGCTGCCCTTCTTTCCGGAAAAAACACCGGAAGGGAAAGCGCAGACCGCCTCATTGCTTTTGCAAAGGGTCTCGATGTTTACATCAACCTCATCCCTTGGAATCCTGTTCCTGGACTTGATTTTGAAACTCCATCAGCAGATGAAGTAAAATCCTTTGTCAGAATGCTTGAAAACGCAAACCTTAATGTAAACTTAAGGACACGCCGAGGTGAAAAAATCGGAGGAGCCTGCGGTCAGCTTGGAAGATCTCAGGCAAAGCAGGAAATTTAAGGATATTTCAATAAAGTAACAGAACTTTAATCTAAAAATTTGTTGAAATCTTTTTTAACAAAGTTTATACTCAAGTTATAACAACTTAACCTCATGTCTCAGGAGAATATGTATGCAGAAGAAAATCTATGTAACCGGAATGGACGATGATGCAACAGCAGCAAAGGTAGACGCAGAAGTAAAGGCTGTGGCAGGTGTTACCGGCTGCGTTTCTTCTGCAGCAAAATGCCAGGTTTGCGTAGACTTTGACGAAGGCGCAGCTGGTGTTGAAGATGCAATCAACAATGCAATCAATTCTACTGGCGTAATGGCATTAGGCTGATTTCCAACCACTTGAAAATGAAAATCACAGTATTAGACGGCAATGCACTCAACCCTGGGGACCTTTCCTGGTCTCAGGTAGAAAAATTTGGCTCTCTTACGGTGTATCCACGCACACTTCCGGAAGATGTAGTTTCAAGAATCGGTGACAGTGATGCCATCCTCCTCAACAAAATCAACATTACGGAAGAGGTCCTTTCAAAATGCCCTAACCTTAAATACATTGGGGTTCAGGCTACAGGATATAATGGACCTTGAGGCTTGCAGGAAACATGGTGTTACCGTAACAAATGTACCCAGCTATTCTACGGCAGGGGTTGCACAGATGGTCTTCGCCTACATCACGGCATTTGCAAGCAGGCCAGCCCTTCACAATGAAAGCGTCAAGAACGGGGACTGGGTAAAATGCCCTGACTTCTGCTATTGGAAGACTCCCCTCATTGAACTTGAAGGAAAAACTCTTGGAATCTATGGTTACGGATCAATCGGGCGCAGAGTTGCACAGATAGCAAAAGCTTTCGGAATGAAAGTAATTGTCTGCACAAGAACTCCAAAACCAGACATTGAAAATCCAGTTGATTTTTCTACTTTGCTCAATGAATCTGATTTCATTACCCTCCATGCACCTTTAACAGATAAAACAAGGGAAGTGATCAATAGAACTACCCTTCCGCTGATGAAAAAATCGGCATACCTCATAAATACGGCAAGAGGACTTCTTGTAAATGAACAGGATCTTGCAGAAGCCCTGGACAAGGGAATAATCGCAGGATATGCAGCAGATGTGGTAAGCGAAGAACCGATGAAGGCAGACAATCCCCTTCTAAAGGCAAAGAATACCATCATCACCCCACACATCGCTTGGGCCGCTGTAGAAACAAGGCAGAGGCTTCTTGATGTAGTGGTAGAAAACCTGAAATGCTGGACAGAAGGAAAGCCACAGAATGTGGTAAGCTGATAGACGAATTAAAAAGCGGTATTGCAAAAGCAACACCGCTTTTTTTTGCAATATAAACTCCCACCCACGAACAGTTTTGCAGTTCGTGCAGAGAAAACATTAAAAAGTGAAGTAACTTCACATTTTAATGTTTTCTCCCTTGACTTCTTAAGTATTATTAAATATACTTTAACAATACTTAAGAACTCACACACAGGAGAAAAGTTATGGGAAAGACTATTGCTCAGAAAATTTTCGAATCACACATGGTGGAAAAGCCATTTGAAGGTACAAATATCCTAAAGCTTGACAGAGTATTCTGCCATGAAATCACAACACCTATCGCCATCAATGACCTTGTAGAACGCGGCAAGGACCGTGTTTTTGACGCATCAAAGATCAAGGCTGTTATCGACCATGTTACACCTGCAAAGGACTCAAAGTGCGCAATGCAGGAAAAGATCCTTCGCGAATGGGCAAACCGCAACGACATCAAGGACTTCTTTGACATCGGTGCCAACGGCGTTTGCCACGCAATCTTCCCGGAAAAGGGATTCGTTCGCCCAGGCTTTACAGTAATCATGGGAGACAGCCACACTTGTACACACGGTGCTTTCGGTGCATTCGCAGCAGGTGTCGGAACAACAGACCTTGAAGTTGGTATCCTCAAGGGCGTTTGTTCATTCCGCGAACCAAAGGCAATCAAGTTCGTATTGAACGGAAAGCTTAAGGAAGGCGTTTACGCAAAGGACGTTATCCTCTTCCTCATCGGACAGATCGGTGTTAACGGCGCAACAAACTGCGTAACAGAATTTACAGGTCCAGTTGTAGACGCAATGTCTATGGAAGAACGCATGACAATCTGTAACATGGCTGTTGAAGCTGGTGCTACAAGCGGTATCTGTTTCCCAGACATGACAACAGTTGAATACCTCTGGCCATTCATCAAGGATGAATTCGCAAGCAAGGAAGACGCACTCAAGGAATACTCAAAGTGGGTTTCTGATCCAGATGCAGAATACGAAAAGGTTTACACATACGACCTTTCAACTCTTGAACCAGTTTGTACTGTTGAATACAAGCCAGACCAGATCAAGAAAGTTTCAGAAATGAAGGGAACAAAGGTTAACCAGGTATACATCGGTTCTTGTACAAACGGCCGTATCAGCGACCTTCGCGTTGCAGCACAGATCCTCAAGGGTCACAAGCTTGCAGACGGCGTTCGCGGAATCGTATCCCCTGCTACACCACTCATCTACAAGATGGCACTCCAGGAAGGTCTCATCGAAATCTTCATGGACGCAGGTTTCTGTGTAACAAACCCTACTTGCGGTGCATGTCTCGGTATGTCTAACGGTGTTCTTGCTGAAGGTGAAGTTTGTGCTTCTACAACAAACCGCAACTTCAACGGACGCATGGGTAAAGGCGGAATGGTTCACCTTATGAGCCCTGCAACAGCAGCAGCAACAGCAATTGCAGGTACAATCGTTAACTCTGAACTTTACAAGGGCTAAAAAATTAAAGAGATGAATTTTTGTTAAAATTCGTCTCTTTCTGTAACATTTTTTTTAAAATTGAATTATATTATAAGAAGCTGATGCTCAGCAAAAGCTTCATAAAGTAATAAGGGGACAATTATGAAACAGTTTGGTGGTCAGGTTTTGTTTTTGGATCGCAGTGATATCAATACTGACGAAATCATTCCGGCAAAATACCTTACAGAAAATACAAAACAGGCTCTTCAGCCATATCTTCTTGAAGACCTTAAGCTTGACGGATTCAATCCAAAGCGCGACATCGCCGGCAAGAAGGTAATCATTACACGCGAAAACTTCGGTTGTGGATCAAGCCGCGAACACGCTCCTTGGGCACTTGAAGTTAACGGAATCTATGTTGTAATTGCACAGAACTTCGCACGCATTTTCCGTCAGAACATGTACAACTGCGGTCTCCTTGCTTTGGACATGAACAGAAAGGACATTGACGATATGTTCCACACATTTGCAGACAAGGATACAGAATGCAAGATCGAAGAAAAGGAAGACGGAACTTGGAAGGTAAAGCTTATCGCCGGTTCCCTTTCTAAGAGCTATGTATTCAAGCTTGAAGGATTCGAAAAGGCCCTCATCGAAAACGAAGGCTGGATCGGATACGCAGACAAGAAATACTAGGATCAAACTAGATTAGGCAAAGGGCTTTCAGGCAACTGGAGGCTCTTTTTTTTTATATATACGCATATTTACTTGGAAATTGATTTTTTTGCATTATAATCTATTTCATAATTTTTTTTTTGGGGTTATTATCATGCGTGTTAATCTGAAACTCAAGCTTATTTCCCTTATGCTGATCATCATTGCAGCAGCAACATTGACATTAGGACTAATTTCTTACAATGCATCAAGCAGTGCCCTTATTCGTTCTGTAAACAGCAGACTTGCTACAATTTCCGACAAAGTAGCACTGTAAATCGATTATATGAACGAAAAAGAATTTGCAATGATCAGGGCAATTGCCAAACTTCCTATTCTTCAGGATGAATCAGTTCCCCTTGATGAAAAAGTAAATCAGTTAAAGCCTTTGATAGAAGCAGACAAAACGAAATATGAAAACATCACCTACTACGACAAGGATGGAAACGGAATCAGTGCTGCTGGTGTCCGCCACAGTTCTGCACACAAAGATTATTTCCAGGCTGCCATTAAGGGCAAGGAATTTGTATGTAATCCTTTCTACAGCGATGTAGGTAAAAAAACTTTGCAGATTTACTCAGTCCCTGTTTACACAGGAAGTAGAATTACTGGTGTTGTAGTTGCAATTCTTTACGGAGACAGAATAACAAGTGTTGTAAGAAGCATTGATATTGGAAACAACTATCACCCTTCAATCATTGACCGCGCTTCATCTTCAACAATTGCAAATGCAAATGATGACAAGGCGGATGTTTCAGAATCAACATTGAATCAAAACGCAGAATACCAGAAAATCATTTCGAACCTTAACTCCGGAAATTCAGAAACTACAAACTTCAAGGATTCAAATAAATCGACAATGCTTGTATGTTACAAGCCAATTGGAAACACAGCACCTTGGACAGTTCTTTGTGTTGTTCCATCAACAATTTTCTATCAGGATATTGTAAGGATCAAATACGGAATCATCGGGGCACTTGTAGTTTCTATTATTGTGGCATGTGTGCTCGGATTCATAATCATTTCAATACTGTTCAAGCCTCTTAACAC